>JAHDEE010000203.1 GCA_020629005.1 Chitinophagales bacterium | reverse complement strand
CGGCGCAGCAGCGAAGAAGCTCTATAGTGCCCCCATTGTAATGGATAGCGCGTAGGAAGGTTGGGCGATGGGATGGCCTTTCGCTCCTATTCATTCTGATAAGATGGATGCTTTGGGACCAAATATATGCACTAGTTGGGCTTAATCTGACGGAAGAGCGGTTGGGGGTTTAGGCTAATGCTGACGAAAAAGGGACATTACAGACGGATACTTTTCCACTGCGGTTTAACCGTGAAGACTTAGTTGTATATTAGGTAATATAAGCCTGTCAGTGGACATATTGGTAATAGACTGGGTCTTTTTACTGTTCACTATCAAAACGTCATACCATGAAAGCACTTTTACTTGCGGGCCTCAGCCTGATGCTGAGCATTTGTCTGATTGCGCAATCGACCCATGAGTGGATTGAGGAAATTGGCTACGAAAAGACTTATTATAAGTTTGGGATTGCCAGTGATGGCTTGTATCGAATCAACTTTTCGGATTTGGAAGTGGCTGGGTTAGATCTGAACCAACTGGGAAATTTGCGCTTGTTTACCAAAGGGGAGGAGGTGCCTTTCTATGTTGGCGATTCTTATATTGAGTTTGTGGGATATGGAAATGATGGTGCCTTAGACCGTCAATTATATCCTGTGAGCACTTGGCAAGCAGCACCGGCAAAGTCGCTGTACACGGATGTGTTGCCCTACTTTCTGGTACTGTCGGATGATGAGCGAGTGATAGCGTATGAAGAGGCTCAAAATGATCTGAGCACTGCGGGAAGTCCTGAACCCTTTTTTGTACATAGGTATGAAAAGTGGCATCAGAACACGATTTACCACGGGGTGCCGTTTCGCTTTGGTGGACTGAATACCTGGTTTAGCAGCTTTGATAAAGGCGAAGGGTTTTGGTCTGGTGTGGTTGGAAATGGCATGGACTTTATGAATGTGAATCTGGAAACACCCTTTGTGTATGAGGGGGCGGGAGCACCATTGGCTGGCTTTGCATTTAAAATTGGCGGACGTTCGAATGAGTTTGCCTACTCCCCTGATCATCACACAACGATTAGTATTGATGATCAGGTATTGTTGGACTTGCAATATGAAGGCTACGAAATCAATGAGTATGAGATTCCGCTGCTACTGTCTTCTCTCAATAACTTGGATAGCGAAACGACCCGAATTACTTATACCTCTGTAGGTGATTTGGCGCCTGGGGGATCTGATCTATTTTCATTGGCTTATTCACATATTAGTTATCCGAGGCAGTTCAATTTTGGTGGAGAAAAGGCCTTCGCTTTCCAGCTAGAAAATGACAGCGATAAATACATCGAGATATCCAATTTTGATGGTGGCGCTTCGCCGGTGCTCTATGATGAGACCAACCGGAAGCGGTATCTACCTGTGTATGAAGATGGTCTATACAAGTTCCACCTGATTGCTGATCCTGGTAATGGTGAGCAGATGTCTTTGTTTTTGGCTTCTACCGATGCCTCCAATAATGAATATTATACGGAAATCGAAGAGCTGGATCCGCGGCAGATGGTGGATTTTGGACAGGCAGAAAATCAAGGTAATTACCTATTGGTGTACCATCCTTTGCTGGAAGAGCCTGTGGATGGGGTCAATCCGATAGATGAATACGTGAGCTATCGATCTGCCGACTATTCTGTGGTAAAAGTGGATGTGAATCTGCTATATGATCTCTTTGCCTGGGGGATAGATCAACACCCTCTTAGTGTACAATACTTTGTGCGCTATGCGCGGCAAAACTGGCTAATAGAACCTGAATATTTGTTGTGTATCGGCAAGTCGGTGAGTTACCATTCTTGTCGATTCAATCAGAATGCTGCTGCGAACAATCTAGTACCTTCCTATGGTTATCCGCCTTCTGATCCGATGCTCTCTGCTGCCAGTACGGTTTATTATCGGCCAGAACTTGCCACTGGCAGGATCAGCGCTTTAAACTCGGAGCAGGTATTGAACTATTTCAATAAACTGGTAGCCTATGAATCTGTGACAACGGGAGGGCCTTGCGATAATCTGGATCATCAATTGGCTAGTAGAAAAGCCATACACCTGAGCAGCGCATATAATCCTGATGTGAATGATGATGGAATTTCGGACCAATCTGTATTGTTTAATCAGCTCCTGAATGATTGGGAAAAGTACATTGAAAACGACGTATTCAGAGGTGAGGTGATTGATAGTTTTCATTTTGTGGCGGCGACTTATCCTGCGGGAAGTCCTGGGTTGGCTCCGGATGCCAGCGATTTCGAGCGATACCAGAATTATTTGGCGGAAGGCGTTGCGATTGTCAATTTCCTTGGACATGGCAGCGCTACAGATAATACTACCTGGGAGTTTAGTGATGATTGGAGTTTCGATCCGGAGAGCTTTCAAATAGGGCATTATCCGGTCATTTTTTCTGGTTCGTGTTTTGTCGGAAACATTCATGGAATGGGGCAGGAATCTATGGGTGAAGAGTGGACGCTTTCCGCTGAAGGTGGTTCGGTCGGATATTTTGGTGGAGTCAGTTTTGGCTATGTCGCATATCTGGCTAACTATGTTGATGCCATTCAGAAGCATTTAACTACCGACCTATACGGTGAATCGATCGGTAAGTGTATACTGGCGGCGACGGATGACACTTACTTAGCTAGCGCAGCTGATTCTACTTTGATCACTTATCAGGGTACGCGAAAAACCATTTCGGAGTATACTTGGTGCGGCGATCCTGCAGTGAAGCTAACTACTTTTGACAGTCCAGAGTACTATTTGCCTGAGGGTTCCAACAGTGTAGAAATTCTTAATCACATCCCATCCGAGCTGCTGGAAGTTGAAATTACCGTGGGCAACTCTGGCGCTGCCATAGCGGAGACACTGGAGATTCAAATTATTGCGGAAAACACTAGTCAATCTTTTTCGCAGATACTTACTTCGGAAATTGTGCAAGCACCTGCCAACCAGAGCAGTTATGTTTTTAGTCTGAATTTGGAGGAGGTACCAGAACAAGGATTGGTTTTTCATGTGCAGCTCGATCCCGCAGCATTGCTTGTTCATGACTGTACAGAAAATAATCAGGTCAGTTTTCAAACTACGGAGGCAGCGAACTGCCCGACTTCCGTTCAGCCTGCTTTGTCCCAGTTTGCCTGTGAAGGTGAATTCCCAATACTACCAATACAGGAAGTCTTAAACGGAATCAACGACCCAGGCAGTACGGCCATCGGTGGAACCAACCCAACGGTTACCTGGTATGCGGATGCAGCACTGACTGTCCCTTATTTCGGAGATGCGTTGATTCACTCTGGCATTGATCAGTGCGGCAGTGAAACGCAGATGATTTACGCGGCAATTGGCTGCTCGACAGATAATAGTCTTCACCTGGCAGGTAGCTTAGAAATCACTGTTTATGCCATGCCTTTGGCGCCAATTATTCTCAGGGACGATGATGCCTGCAATTATTCATTGCTGCTCAATTGCCCAGATTCTGAGTATCTGGTGTCCAATGATTTCTCACTGTATCTTGCTCCGGGAAGCAGTGCAGGGCAAGCAAATGTAGTGGTAGACAATGAGGCTGGTTGCTCCGCAAGTTTTATAGTGGATTATGAGGAATGTTTGTTTGATTGTCCAACAGAAATAAGCTTTGCTCCGGTGGATTTACAGGTGTGTGCGGGAGAAGAACGAGTGCTCAGCGTAGAAGGTGAATTTCTGGGCGAAACGAATGTAGTCTGGACGCTTTGGGATGGAAGCATTGTCAATGGACCGAGTAGCGGCGTCCTCTCCTTTAGTTCCGAAACCGGTTGCACCGAGCAGTTCCATATTGGCTGTCAGGTGACTTGCATAAATACAGGTCAGACAATATTTGAAGACACCCGAACCTTCAACTATCATCCCTTGCTCTCGGTAGAGGCTGAGCTTAGTCCTTGCGGTGTGTCGGTGACTCTCAATTGCCCGGAAACAGCTGCTAGCTGGGAGGATAGTTTTGGCAATACAGGCGATGGTCTGTTTTATGAGGTTGAAGAAGGCAGCAGTGCAGAGGTAACTTATACAGTCACCAATATGAGTCCGCTGGGATGTGATGCAGCTCAGGAAACATTTGTTTTCGATTGCCCGGCAGTCTCCGTATCGGATATAGATCAGACGGAAATTGAGCTATATCCTAACCCTTCAGCAGGCCATTTCCTTTTGGCAAATATATCCGATACAATACTCAGTGGCGGTCTGGTGCAGCTGTTCGACACACAGGGCAAAATAGTACCACTGCAATATCGTCAGGAGGGTTCCTTACTGCACATCTCACTTGACTATCCGACAACAGGTGTGTATATCCTCCAGATTCTGGACAATGATAGAAATGCACTTGCACGGAAGAGAGTAATAGTGACTGCGACTAAGTAGCAGATGTCTGAAGTGGGGTGTGGGGGATTATTTGGATTGGCCCGATTTGGGGCTGTGGTAAACCTGAAATCACTTGGTGAACCGTACTATATGAAAGCTGAGGGAATTTTATTGGTGCTTCGGGGCCAGGGATACACGGCGGACTGGCCCCGGCAAAATAGCCGCGATAGCAATGGAAATGGGGGTACTATAGAGCGCCTGAGTCGCTGTGGCGGAGCTGGCTCCAAGAAGAGACAGATACGGCGCAGCAGCGAAGAAGCTCTATAGTGCCCCCATTGTAATGGATAGCGCGAAGACCGGTTGAGCGGCGGGATGGCCTTTCGCTCCAAAAAAATCTTATTCAAAATTACCCGAAAGTAACTTCCCCTTTACCAAAGCCTGTGCTTTTCTTCTAGTTCCTCTACATGACATCTCTCAACATTTGATAGCGTCATTTTAGGAACAGCACACTCTTGCTTGAACTCCAGGATGCTGGTCTTGCTGTCACTACCGATGGACAATTCGCCGGCGTTGAACCAGGCGCAGTTATCGCTTTTGATCATGGACTCTGATATCTCCAGAATATACTCTTTGCCATTCACGGTCATGGTGTTGGAGCCGGAAACCTGCATTTGGCTATCAGAGAGCACCTTGGTCAGGCAGCCGCCAAAGGAAGAGGACTGGTCGCCCATAGTGAAGGAAACCGGGCTTCCGTACTGACACCAGTCGATATTGGTTGCAGAAGCGAAGCTCATCTTTTTGGCTCCGCCGACGCTTATGCCGTTGAACTCGAGATTATCGAATGAGAATACAATTTCATTGCCTGCGGCATTGGGTGCCAGCATTCTGGATTGGTAGTCGATACCCCCTTTCCAGACATTTCCTTCGGAATCGACGTAGCCTTCAGGGAAATCGATACGATAGCGAATGGCATTGTTGGCATCGCTGCCTAAATCTTGTAGCAGGCTAATTTGCTGCATGGCTTCAAAATCGAAAGATTCGATCAGGTGAAAGAAATCGTAGTAAGCATTGTAGTGATGCACCACTTGAATGTCTTCAGCCGTGATCTTGACTGCACAGTCATCTTCCTTGGAACAGGAGGCAAGCAGCAACACAAAAGCAGCCAATAACATAAGGGGTTTTAGTAGGTAGTTTGATTTCATCATAATTTGTTTTGTTGATCATTATAAAGAATTATCTCTTACGAGTATAGACCTAAAAATAATTAAAATGATGAAATGTTTTGCTGCGTGGCACACAATGTTTGCCGCAAAAAATGTAACAAAGGACTCGAAACTTGATGATCGGTGATACATAGCAGCTAAGTGTTGCGACTGCGCCGGCTAAAGTAGCGTACTTCCCCTATATTTGTGCTATAAATGTTTTGATGACAGGAAATCCAAATCAGGATGTTATTTTGTACATCAATATTTGTCCCTTTCGCCTGAAACCGGAAGGGACAGCCCTTTATCCCCAATACCCAAGTTGAACCCATGACTACAAATGCCCTATATCGATATTGTTTGCTTTTGGCTTGCCTCATGTTGACTACGAATGCCAATGCGCAATTTAGCCTACATCAAACCTGGGCAACCGATTACTCTCCTTTGTTGGCCGAGGCTGACCTGGACGGAGATGGAGACCTTGATCTGATATGTGGTAGATACTGGATGAGACTAGGTCCGGATGGTAGCTACGAAATCGCCCAACGGTTTCCCGAGTCTTACAGTTTCTATGCTATTGTTCCGGTGGACTACGATGCAGATGGAGATGTTGATTTATTGGCCAACGCTTTTACGACTGGCTATTTGCTTCGCAATAATGCTGGGACCTTTGAGCTCGAATCGTTTGGTTCTGATTTGCCCATAACAGGGGTGGACTTTGATTCCGATGGAGATATCGATATTGTGGTAGCTTCCGGTAGCAGGTTAGCCTGTTTGATAAACGAGCAAGGTCTGGAGGATGCTGAGCGCTTGCTCATGCAATATGAGGCGAGCGGTGACTTCCTCTTTTGCATGAGTGATCTAAACGGTGACAATGTTCTGGACATTTGCACCTGCGATTCCTACCAATGTGACGTAGAAATTTATGGTGCTGGTTCTTATGAATTTATGGATGCTTTTACCACTCCGTTTCAGGGTCAAACTCGATCCGTGGCCTTGTTTGACTATAACGACGACGGTTTGATAGACGCTCTTTACACTCACAGCAGTAGCTCGGATATATTTGTGAGATATGGTACTGCGACAAATGAATTCAGCGATCTTGCAGAGCAGATTGGCAATGATGATTATTTGATTCTCGGCAATGCTGATTTAGATGGGGACGGCATTCAGGATTTGATAAAATTTAAGTCCGACTCCTTTTTCGGCACAAGCTTGCCACTAATACTCGAACCCTTAGAAATCCGATTGAGCAGTGATCCTTCGCGGCCACTTGCGATCGAAAGTGTCGGCAATTTCCCGACAGAAGCATTTGCAAGAGTCTCTAAGACGCTCGGCAGAGACCGGGACATTTTGCTCGTTAATTCCTTTTCTGAGCAGAGACACGGACGCTTGATCTACGAAGATAACGAGCTTGTTTATCATGAAATAGCAAACTTCGACAATTTTCCTATATCCTCGATTGGTTTGGTACATGCAAACGAAGACGATCGACCAGACTTGATAGCCACTAGCAATCAAGACGTCTATCTCAGCCTTGCGGAGGAAGCCGGCTACTTCGGTCATTTTGAAAAGATTGCAGAGATACAAGATGAAGGTGGGGTGTACAATGACTATTCTTATGACTGCCGAGGCGGTTATATGGAGGTAGGCGAAAGTCTGTATCAATACACCGTCCTGCAGGATCGATTTTACAATGTAGCGGAGCTGTCTCTGGAACAGGAAAGCGAAACATGGTCAAGCAGGAGCTGCTTCATAGACTCTTTTGGTTTCGAAAGCCCTTACAAGGAGTACTTCACCGGCATCAGGAAGAATCTATTTCAAAGTGAGCAGTCGGCACTCTTCACCCGCACAACAGAACTTGACAGTCTCGTGATGCGAATCGGCAGCTGTGGGGACTGGGGAGAACCAAGCTTTATTCTGAAAAATGTGCCGAAAGTACACGGTTTTACCACAATCGATTTCGGAGGGGATGGGTATGTCGACGTAGTTGTAGCTACAGCAATCGGTGGACAATGGGGCATCTATATCCTTGAAAATGACCAACAAGATTCTTTCTATGCTCCTAGACTAATAGTTGCGGATGATCGAATTATTCACAAGCGATTCCTTCTTAGAGACCTAAATAAAGACGGTTTACTGGATATCCTGCTAGTACAAGATGAGCTCATTGAAGTGCTTCTGCAAGATGAGACTGGAAGCTTTGAATTGCATAGTCAGCATGCAATTGAACTTCGAGACAAGCGCTTCAGTTTGGTAGATTATGATCTGGATGGAGATCAGGATCTGATTGTGGAAGAGATCAATGGGACCAAGCTGCTGACTAACAACGGAAACAATGATTTTCAGTCGCAATATCTCGGTTGGAATGGAGGGTCTTCAGGTGGGTTTATTCACGTTGATTTGTTCGGTGACGCCTTTCCCGAGCTTATTCGATTCTTCAATAATAATCTGTACCTATACGCCAACGATCTCAGTGGTAGTTCGTATAATCTGGATCCGGAGCAAGAATGTTATGACCCGCAGCAACCCACTGATTTTTCCATTGTTGTCAATCCAGTACAAGATCAGTTGCAGGTGCAGCCAATTGTAACTACCATGCAATATGCGATTTATGGACTGGCTGGCCGCAAACTGCTGGAGGGCCAGATCGGATCTCTTGACAGTGGCATTGATGTTTCCAGACTGGTCACAGGCTATTATTTGATCGAATTGTGGAATCAGCATGAGCGATCCGCACTTTCGTTCTTGGTGGCCAGATAGGAGCTGGTGCTGTTGAAGTCTTGTCACTTGTAAAGTTGCGCTTACAAGCTCACTATTTGGCCAACAAATAATCGTACACCTGCTTTGAAGTATCCGCGCGATCTTTCCGATCGGTCCAATCCCAGCCGCGAAAATCGGCATAACGATAATGTAAGTAGCGCGGAGGACTTTGTATGGCCATAGCACCGATTTGTTGTAGCGCAATCTTGATTGCTTCGATCGTCATATCACCTCGCTCGGTATATTTATACAAATAAGTGCTTCCACAATTAGGGCAACGCAACTGCACGATCTCGTCATACTTCTGACTGGGCGGAAACTGTGCCTGCTGATCTACCTCGAAGCAATCAAAATAAGCATCAGTAACAGGCTTACACAGTCCTTTCTGCACATAATCCAAAATGCGTGGATACTGACATGGGCAGCGATTGGATCGTGACAAATCCACAAATAGTTTTTGCATCAGTGAAATGTGGTTCCTTCGATCCCTCATGAATCGATCCCGCTGCGTTTCACTGACCCAATCCATCAGTTTATGAGGTATAAATGTGCCTTCGCTTGCGGCTTTAGCACCTGCTCTATACCGAGACAGCAGTACTTCATTGTTAGCCACTGGCACAATACCCGAGATCAAGTAAGGGTACAAAATTTCACCCGCATAATTGACTAGCAATGCATTGTTGAAATTCCCTCGTCGATTACTCACTGCCACATCAATAATATCGTGACTGGGATACCGTCCCCGCACTTGTTCCTGCTTGTATTCTAGTTGGTCGCCAGTGCGATAAGGAGCCTCGTTTCCAGGCTCGTAAAAAGGGTAGAGACTAATGTCGGGAAGCTGATTCGGCATTTAGACAAATTGTACAAATTCTTCGGGAATTCAAAGAGGAGGGGAGCCGAATGAAGGCAACCAAAAAGAATGCCTCTATCCTCTCCAACCCGGTCACTGATCTTCTTTGGCTCCAGAATATCGATACGCCAATGGCCTATACGATCTACGATAAATTAGGGCAATTGCTGCTTGAAGGAGAAGTGGAGTCGAGGAATTACGAAATTGATGTTGGTACACTTTCCAGTGGTTTCTACCTAATTCGCCTGGAGGGGAATGGGCAGGACAAGACGCTGCCTTTTGTGGTTGTTGATGGCTAGGTGGAATGTAATAAAGGATACATTTTCTGGCTCACCTAGGGGATAGAGAATCAATAACTGTCCATTTTGAATTGCTAGAAATAATTTATCCATCGCTATTTTTCTCTACCAGCCAACAAGGATGCTGTCAAAAAATGCCTCATCTAAATCATTTCTTGCGGCGTCAAAATCAGACAGTTATTGATTCCTTATCCCTAAAGCATTCTATGAGGAGCGAAGCCATCACCATCGCGTCATCGGGCTCCCTGCTGTCCGCTATAATGCGGGCACTATGCAGGAGCTTCGCTGCTCCAGCGGGCGGGTCTTGCTAATGCAGCCCCGCCCGCTGGGCGCTCAGTCCCCTGCATAGCACCCGCATTCCGCTACCATCAGGGCTATCTTGCCTGCGGGCTCTACCGTGCTGCCAATTGTGGGATGTGGATTTAGACCAGCACCGCCTGGCGTGACGTCCCCGTCGCGCCGATAGCTTGGTTAGTCGTATGTCGATCTTTTGAGACCGAAGCATTCTATGACGGAGCGAAGCACTCATCATCGCCTGGGTGGTTTCCCTGCTCTTCGCTATAATCGTGGTCGCTTTGGGCAAGAGCAAAAATAATTCCTCGTTCAAATGGACTGCCTCTCCTGCAAGGTTGCGAATGCAGTGTAGATTCCAGTAAAAAGTCGATCTCTTCGAACCAAGGGTCCTTGATAGATTTTGTTTCCTTTTTAGGAAACTACTATATTTGCATGACAAACTTCAAGTTGGTGAGATTTTCGATAGAAGTACTAGAAGAGGCGGAGGAATTTATTGATGGGCTCCAAGAAAAATCAAGAAGAAAAGTGCTTTACAATCTAAAGAAATCACAACAAATACTGGACCCTGTGTTGTTTAAAAAGATCAACGATAGAATCTGGGAATTTAGAACCTATCATAACCGACAATATATCCGACTTCTGGCATTCTGGGACAAGAGAGGCGGGAAGGAAATTCTAGTTATTTGTACTCACGGGTTCATCAAGAAATCCAAAAGAACTCCCAGGCATCAAATTGCACGAGCAGAGGAGATCAGGTTACAATACCTAAATGAAGAGTGATGGCAAAACGTAATCTAAAAACTAAATCATTGGACCTGCTGATTGACAAACATATCGGCAAGTTGGGAACCAGCGAAAGAGATGAATTTGAGGAGGAATTACGTCTTGAGGTTCTTGGGTACAAGATCAGAGAATTACGCAAGAAGCGGAATCTTACACAAGCGCAGCTTGGTGAGCTAGTGGGGGTCAAAAAGGCTCAAATCTCAAAAATAGAAAACAGCTTCACCAATGCACGTTTTGAAACGATCCTGAAAGTCTTCAAGGCTTTGGGGGCCAGAGTAAACTTCAGCATCGAGCAGATTTAAGAGTTCAGCAGGGGATTTGGCATTACGGATCTAGATAGGGCATCTGACACAGCTTGCTGTGTCACAACGTCCGGCGTGACGTCCCCGTCGCGCCAATAGCTTGGTAAGTCGTAAATCTCTGTTTCGGGATACGGAACTTTGGATTCCGGATTGCGAATTAGCGGAGCATTTTAGGACCACATCCCGTAGGGATTGAAGGCTTCTCGCTAGTGGTTTAAACCCATGATGCCCAAGGAAGCCTCCACTTCGAGCTGTTCTTCAAATTCTTTGGAGAACAAGCTATAATAAGTAAACGTGTTTCGTAACGCTACACATTGTCTGCGAAGCACTAAAAGCAGTCTTGCTTTGCGGCAATCACCCACACCGGCAAATTGCCCAGTTGCCCTCCTCAATAACATTCTGTATATTTAGATCGATTCTAATTTCAACAAGACTGATTATGATACCCCAAAATACCCCAAGGCATCTGTTTACATGCCTGTGCCTATTCGGCTTTATGCTATTTGTAAGC
>JAHDEE010000202.1:3791-11372 GCA_020629005.1 Chitinophagales bacterium | reverse complement strand
AGGGTATAGGGTATAGGGTATAGGGTATAGGGTATAGGGTATAGGGTATAGGGTAGAGAGTAGCGAGTAAAGAGCAAGGAAGGTAAGATTAAGGCGCGGTGGAGTGCACGATCAAGATAGCCCTGATCGAAATGGAAATGAGCCCTGTAGCAGCCGTGGTGACTGCATGGCAATGGCGGCTCGGAGCTTGCGGAGAGACGACAGTGCCATTGCAGGAACAGGCTGATGCTGGGTGAATTGGAATGGAGAGCAGGCAAGCCGCTAACTCGCTGGGATTTGATTCGCTCCTAAAAATTTAATTCCTCTGAAGCATTGGGTCGGCGCTTAAAAAGAGGGATCGAAAAAGCTATCTTTGTGCTATGGTGAATATTGGAGAGTACAATGAATTGGAAGTGCTGCGAGAGACTTCGGTGGGGTTTTTTCTTGGTGATGGAGAGGGTTATGAGATTCTGTTGCCGACGAAGTATGTGCCGGAGGGATTGCAGGCGGGAGACCGCATTGAGGTGTTTGTGTATCGGGATGGCGAAGAGCGACCGATTGCGACAACCTTGCAGCCCTTGATAGAATTGGATGAGTTTGCGGCCTTGACTGTGAAGGATGTGAATCAAAATGGAGCCTATTTGGATTGGGGTTTGGAGAAGGATCTTTTTGTGCCGTTTCGTGAGCAGGCAAAGAAGATGGAAGTGGGGGAGCAGTATGTTGTGTTTCTCTATCTGGATGAGGAGAGTGATCGATTGGTGGCTTCCTCTAAGATTGGCAGATTTTTATCTAATCAGGAGCTGACTGTGAAGGAAGGGGAGAAGGTGGAATTGGTGATTTGGACAAAGACTGATCTGGGCTATAAGGTAATTGTGAATGGGGATCATGAAGGGCTAATTTATCATGATGATATTTATGTGGATCTGGAGTATGGTCAGGGCATTTATGGTTTTGTGCGAAAGATTCGCAAGGATAATAAGCTGGACATTGTGCTGAATGAACTGTCGCATGTGTCGATAGAGCCTAATGCTGCCGTAATTTTTGAAATGCTTCAGAAGGCAGGGGGATTTTTGCCCTTGCATGATAAGTCTGATCCGGAAGAAATCAAGCGGGCTGCCAAAATGAGCAAAAAGAATTTTAAGAAGGCGATTGGCTCTTTGTATAAACAACGTATGATCACGATGGAAAAGGAGGGGATTCGAATCGTAGAAGGAAAGGAGTAAAGCTTGTAAAGCGTAGGTCGTGGTGGTTCTGAGTGTCATGAAGTTTGTCGTGCCGGCGCGGATTGAAGTTCACGATTCAGCCGAGTTTGTTGAGTTTTGCGGAATTTCTGTACGTCTTCTGAGTATGCCGTATGGTGGTGTATTGGTTTGATTGTCATTGTTTTATGTTTTGATTGTTATTCTATAGCGGAAGGCATTACGTCGCGATATCGTTTGGAATGCGGTGTTTTTTGAACTTTTGCAAGCGGAGCTGCCTGCCTAATTTGTATGCAGACCGAGTAAAGTTGTGGAAGGGGAATAAGTGCCAGGCAGTGAGGGGAAGCGGAAGAATTCGGTCTAGCATTATCCAACCCATAAAATCACGACATGCTAAAACGTCTCCGATCAATGATGGTCATGGCCTTGTTGCTAGCTATTGGTATAGCTACAAATGTACAGGGCGGAATCGATGAATTTCCAGATACAGATTTTACAGATATAGATGGCAATGAACACAACTTGCGTGATTACCTTGCTGAAGGCAAGATTGTGATCATGGCTTATTGGGTTGCATCTGAGTCTAGTTGTATTGCCAAGCTTCCCGCCTTGGAAGAGGTGTGGCAAGCACATGGTCCAAATGGAACAAATACAACAATGTTGTTGGGTATTGAGGGGGCTGGCGAAACGATTGACGCAGCCGTGCAGGCTGTGAAGAATAACGGCTCGGCAACTTATCCGTTGATCAATACGGTAGCGGGTTGCAGCGATAAACCCAATTGTGGTAATCCTCATTATTATGTGGTTTGCCCTGATGGTGGTGGTACCTGGTCTTACGTGAACCAAAATCTGAGTGGTGATCAACTGGTTGCCCATATCGGTGCTTTGATCGGAAGCTGTGAGGTCTTTGAGCGCGATGCAAGTGTACTGAATACGCAGTCGTTTGACAATGTGATTTGCGAAGAGACCGTGCAGCCGAGTTTGACGCTGTACAATCGTGGAACAGAAGTGCTTTCGACGCTTGATCTTCAGGTTGAAATGGCTGGGGAAGTGATTGCAACGCAAAGCTGGATGGGTTCGCTGGAACAGTTTGAAACGACTGTGGTGACTTTGGATGCTTTTGCGGCTCCTGCGGAAACGGGGGTTTATGAGATGACTATCCGTGCGGTGAATCCTAATGGAGGTGCAGATCAGAACATCGTGAATGATGAGAAGGATGTGTCTATGGTAGTGATTGCTCCGGAACTACGGGATGAGCTTTCCTTATTTGTAAGCCCAGATTTTTATCCTCAGGAAGTACAGTGGAATTTGCAGAATACTGATGGCGTCATTTTAGGTCATGGAGAAGGATATACGGGAGACTTTTTGGAAACGATTTGTGTAGAACGAGGTGCTTGTTATGAGTTTATTCTCTATGATGCCAATGCTGACGGTTTTGATATGGGTCATGGCGAGTTGTACCAGAATGGCTGCGAAATTTTTGCATTCACTTCAGATGATCACAACGGATTGCATACTAAGTTTGAGTTCTGCTTGTCTGCTGAATTTGATGAGTGTGATGAGGTTCCGGATGAGCCTGTGCAGGGTGGAAATACAACGACAGATCTGGAAGAAGTTTCTGCTGAGCTGATTCAAT
Organism: Chitinophagales bacterium; assembly: GCA_020629005.1. Taxonomy (GTDB): domain Bacteria; phylum Bacteroidota; class Bacteroidia; order Chitinophagales; family UBA2359; genus JAHDDV01. The sequence goes on along the minus strand of JAHDEE010000202.1, from coordinate 8,558 downwards.
TGTTTCCAAATCCTGCCAGTGGCAGCGTGAGCCTGCAGCTAAGCCATCAGACGGCGGTATACAAAGTGCAATTGCTAAACGTAAGCGGTCAATTGATCGAGCAAATCAACTTTGTTGACAACGACCTTTCATTTGGTGTCGACCATCTTGAAGCTGGTATTTATCTGGTTTCGATGCTTACTGAAAAAGGAGTAAGTACAGAAAAGCTAATGATTAGTAAATAGGAATCACAGTCGAGAACTAAATCTACTTACTCATGAAGCATTTCAGGGTCCTGAGAAAGGTATGTCAAAAACTAAATGTGCAATTTGTTTGTATAGTGGCATCATTGATGCTGTGTACTGGTGCTCTTTGGGCAACTGAGAATGCCAATCTCAAGCAGACACAGCTTGCTACAGAGAGGTGTTCCATGATTAAGACAGGGGAGCCGATTCTGAACCATCCGAAAGATGTTTTTCGTGAGCATGAAATTTATATGAAGGTCAAACCTTTGATGTCGAATTTTGCCTATTCTGCCGATGCTGCTAAACATGATACACGTGCCTTGACGTTGAAGCAATATATCATGGATTATGGGATAAGCCGAATTGAAGTGGCATTCCCGAATCTGGAGGAACTGTCTCAGATTTATAAGGTTCGATTTAGCGACTGTGACGCTGCAGACGAGCTGGTTGAGGATTTGATGGGCCACCCAATGATTGAATGGGCGGAAAAGATTCCTATTCCGCAGATGATGTACACGCCAAATGATGTGCATGCGGATCAGTGGCAGTTTGACAATGTAACTGCTTTTGCTGCCTGGGATTTTTCTTTGGGTACAGCTGATGTAACTGTGGCGGTAATTGATGATGCAGTCTTGAGTACTCATGAAGATCTAGCAGCCAATATGGTCGCAGGACAAGATGTGGCCGATGGTGATGCGGATGCAAATCCTCCAGCAACTGCAACGGCGACTAATTTTTCGCATGGAACGCATGTAGCAGGAATTATCTCTGCGATAAATGATAACAATACGGGCATTGCCTCAATGGCAGGCAATGTGAAGATATTGCCGGTCAAGTGTAAAGCTGATAATAGTACAGGGCTGGGTTTGCCATATGCTTATGAGGGACTGGCTTATGCGATCGAGCAAGATGTAGATGTGGTGAATATGTCCTGGGCTGTGTACAGCTTTTCTTCTGCTATGCAGGCCATTATTGAGATTGGTTTTGATCGTGGGATATTCTTTTGTGCGGCCGGTGGCAATGATGGAGTTATCTCCAGTATGTTTCCTGCAAATTTTGTCAACGTAATGGGCGTTGGGGCTTCAGATAACAACGATCAAATAGCTGCGGTTTCGAATTCCGGTACCTCGATGGATGTGCTTGCTCCGGGACAAAATATTTACAGCACAACTGCAGGTGGTAACAACAGCTATGCGACTTTCTCCGGTACTTCACAGGCTTGCGCAATGGTCGGTGGACTGGCAGCTTTGATGCGCTCCTATGATCCCAATGTATCACCTAAACGCATTCGGACCTGCATTCGGGATAACGCAGATGATGTATCAACCACTGATCCTTCCTTGCCAAATTTCACCATCATTCCTACGAAGAGAATCAATGCTCAGTCAGCCCTTGAATGTCTAAATATTCCACCCTTTGCCTACTTTGAAGTGAATGGACAAACGGTGATGGCATCCAATCTTTGTCCAGGCAGTAATGTACAGTTTAGTGATGCTTCTCTTGGCCCGGACATCAATCAATGGCAGTGGACATTTGAAGGGGGGACTCCGGCCACTTCGACTGATGAAAATCCAACAGTAAGTTTTTCAAGTCCTGGGGTATATACTGCGACTTTAACAGTTAGCAATCCCTACGGAACAGACACGGAGGAACTGACTGTGGAAGTAGCCACACCCACAGCAACATTGATGGGCGATACAACTGTTATTTCAGGTTATGGAACCCAACTCTTTTTTGAGTTTACGGGGCTGCCGCCCTACTCCGTAACTTACACCAATGGCACTCAGGAGTGGACGGTGGAGGATATTTATGAGCCAACTCTTGTGATTGGGATTCCAGCTCTGGAAAGTGAAGTTTACAGTATCGTAAGTGCCTCAGACTCGCTTTGCGACTCGGAGCTGTATGGTGGCGCAGACATTACGGTGATTGAGGTCGATCCTTGTGTGGATTGTCCTTACTATTATATACAAGATGTATTGATTGGCGGTGCTTGTGTAAATGTATTTAATGTTCAGTACACTGGTGCTACCGGAAATTCCGGAGGGGTGACCACTTACCCAATGCTGGCGGAGTTTAATACCGATGAAGACAATATAGACATCGGATTTGATCGGGGCTTTCTGATGTGTACAGGCAATGCTACTACGGCCTTTGGACCAAATACAATAGGGGAGGCTGGAGACGATCTTTATGAAGGTGGTGATGCCGAGCTGGCAAATCTCGCGGGCGTGAATGTGGCAACTTATGATGCCTCAGTGATCGAGTTTGACTTTATTCCTTCAACCGATACGGTACGGTTCAATTATGTTTTTGGCTCGGATGAGTATATGGAATTTGTGAATTCTGGCTACAATGATGTATTTGCATTTATGCTCAGCGGACCAGGAATTCCCGGAACTGTGAACATAGCCCAGATACCCGGTACCAACACTCCTGTGACCATCGATAATGTGAATAATTTCCTAAACGCCCAGTACTATGTTGACAATGAGGCAGCAAGCGTTGGTATCTGCGAGTATGATGGTTATACCACTCCCTTGGAAGCTATCTACACAGAATTGATTCCTTGCGAAACCTATCATATCAAGATTGCCATAGCGGATGTGCTGGATGGTATCTATGATTCTGGTGTCTTTTTCGAAGCTAAAAGTTTTAATACTGGTAGCGTAACCAATGTGACAGCATATGGCTCCGTAAACGGAACGGTGGATGTTTACGAGGGATGTGAAACGGGATATTTTGAGTTTAGGCGAGGAGATTTGACAACGATGGATGAGGACTACGTCATTCCTATCACTGTATCTGGTTCTGCCATTATGGGGCCGGGCGACGATGCGGACTATGCGCCTCTTCCTGATGAGATAATCGTGCCTGCTGGAGATACCACAGTGGTGGTCAACATTTATGCCTATCAAGACGGACAGCAGGAGGCTACGGAATCAGTGGTTATTAGTCTGGATAATGAGCAATGTGATTGCACCAATATCCCGGTGCTTGCCATCCTTTTGATCTATGATAATGTAGTCATAGATGCCGGCGAGGATTTGCTCATCTGTGAAGGGGAGAGTATTCAACTTAATGCTCAGCCGGATGATAACGTGTCTTATTATTGGGAGCCAGAAGAATTCCTTAGCGATCATACGGTCTTCAACCCGGTTGCTAGTCCGGACACTACCATGACATTTGGTCTGCGATCCATCGATGCCAATGGCTGCGAAGCAGAAGACTGGGTGACGGTGTTTGTGATTCCGCCTCCCATCGTAGAGGACATCGCTGTGGATACCACGATCTGTGTGTCAGACGTGATTGAATATGAATTGGGCAGCTTAAATGCCGTGGGGGGCTATGTATATGAGTGGAGCCCCGCTACCGGACTGGATGATCCGTTTAGTCCCCGGCCTACAGCTTCGGTGAGCGCTTCTCAAAGCTATACCTTGACGGTTAGGAATGAAGCCGGTTGCGAATCCGTTCAAGAAGTGCAAATCTCAGTGCAGTCCAATCCTATCGTTTTGGAAGTTGACGATGCCGGTATCTGTTCCGGTGACGAGGGTACACTCACAGCTCCCGAAGGCTTTAGCAGCTACCTATGGTCTACAGGAGACACGAGTAGATTGCTGACCGTCTTTGACGAAGGTGTTTATGAGTTGACCGTCACAGATGATCTCGGATGTCTGGCCAGTACTTCTGCAGAGCTGGTCTATTCAGAAGATCCGGCTCCTCGGATTCTCGGGCCACTTAGATTCAATGACGGAACTACCGCTGAACTCACTGTGCTGAACCCAGACTTTGTAAGTTATATCTGGTCTACTGGTGATAGCTCGGCAAGTATCGTAGTGGCTGAGGAAGGGACCTATGAAGTTACAGTATCCAATGCACTCGGATGCGAGGGTGCTGCCTTGTTTGAGATTGAAATGGTGCCCGGAAAGCCTTTCATCTACCCAAATGCCATAAGCCCCAACAACGATGGCATTAACGATAGCTTTGGCATGTTGCAGTGGGGTGCAGTCAATGCAGCCACTTTGTTAATCTTCGATCGTTGGGGTAAGCTACTTTATGAATCAGCAGATAAGGACAGCAAATGGGATGGTCAATTTGACGGCGAAACAATGCCGATGGGAGTGTACGTTTATTATTCCCAGGTAGAATTGGTCGATGGTACTAAGGTTCCTGTCAAGGGAAATTTCACCATCATCAAGTAAATTTGTGCAACGCTAAAATTGACCAACATGCCGCAGCTTCGCAACACCCTTCTCCTGGCTTCGCTCTCTGTAATTTTCCTGGCTCTCTTTCAGTCCTGCGAAAAGGACGATGGAAACGACAATGATCCCGACAATACTGAAAACCCAATCGATAGCAGTGGACAGCAGCAAGTAGACTCTTTGCTATACAGTTTTGAGCCAATTTTGCAGGACAGCAGCTTTGTTGCCGATCGCATCCTTGATGCTGCTCAGGACCGAAGGTTCCTAATCGAAGAATTTACGGGGGTTCGCTGCACCAATTGCCCTGCTGCACATGATGCTGTAGAAGCCTTGTTAGCAAGCCA
>JAHDEE010000202.1:0-3691 GCA_020629005.1 Chitinophagales bacterium | reverse complement strand
ATGCATCATCTCTCCCTGGTTTTAATTGAGAATGAAGTCGAAGCAAGGCAGCAAACTCCTACAGAAACGATTACTTATGTACATCAGCATGTGCTTCGCCATTACCTGACCAGTCATAGCGGACTTATGTTGGGCACTGCGGTTGAAAAGAACAGTGTGGAAGTCAAGCGGTTTGCCTTTCAGATTCCTTCTTCAAGCGGTTGGAATCCTGATCATTTACAGTTGGTCGCCTTTGTGCATGGCTGGCAAGCAGAAGGCAATGATGTCTGGCAGGTGGTCAGTCGGGATTTGTAGAGCAGGTTTATGCGAAATCAAGGCTTGCTAAAAGTGTAAGAGCGCATCGCTTTTGGGACTGGCGCAAATCGGCTTTTCTGGTCACAGTGAAAGCCGAATAAAAGTGTATAAACTACAATCTTCGCAAATTCTGGACAAAGTTGTTTGAAAACTGGAAAAGAGGCCACACCTTGCCGCTGTTTTGCGCGTATTGCAACGTGAAAACGCATTGAACAGCACAACTTATGAAACACTTAATCACTCTTTCTATCTTTTTTGCTTTGTTATTTTCCTCTTGTTATGAAGATGCCCCTTGTCGCAACTTTCGTTTTGAGGTGAAAGGCGAAGGTGCCATCGATTCTGTTTACTACAGTCTTCGAGGTGGAAATGACGCCGACGACGACCTTTTTGGAGCGCAGGGTCCCAGTGAAGTACCTATTAGTATTAGCCAACAATTCTGTGGATCAGATATCAACTACTTCATTGATGTCTTTACAGGTGATTCTTCAGCAAACTTTCAGCTACAGGTTTTTGTTGATGATAGTATGCGTAGCGAGACGAACACCATCATCAGAAAATACTATGAGGGTAGCAATTATCGCTATGCGCTGGAAGCTGTAGGTACAGTTTCTCAGTAATCGCTCCAGACTGAGTAAAAACCAATGACGGAGTCCTCGACGGTCGCTGAGCTAGAGTGAGTAAAGAATATCTCCTCAACTCATTTAACCACTTTTCTTGTGTGACTATCGGAGCCAATAACGGTCCTTGAGCGTAGTCGAAAGGCCCCTTATTGGCGGGCCGCATAGGTGATAATCAACGGCTTGAGCAACAGTTTTTATTCACGCTGGCTCGCGAGCCGATAAAAGCCCGACAGATGCATACAGACACTAATAAGGATATTTACAAGCCGGAAGCAAAGGAAATCGCCAGATTGGCAAAAGCAATCGCTCATCCAGCCAGGATTTCAATTCTCAAAATACTTCTGCGCAAAGACTGTATTTGCAAAGATATTGTGGAGGAACTTCCTCTTGCACAATCCACTGTATCGCAGCATCTAAAGGCATTAAAAAAGGCGGACTTGATCATCGGAGAGATCAATCCGCCCACTGTTTGTTATCGCTTGAATCGTGTGAAGTGGAAGCAAGCCAGCCAGTTGCTCAACAGCTGGTTTTTGGAGTGCTGCTAATCGTCGTTACGTTCTCCACCTTTTCGGCCAGCTTTTCTAGCCTCTTTTTCGGCTTTGCGTAGTTCTTTTTCCGCTTCTTTTTCGGCCTTTCTTACTTCTTTTTCTACTTCCTTCTCACGCTTTCGCCGCTCTTTATCCTCTCTGTGCAGTTCTTTTTCTCTTTCCTTCTGCTCCTTTTTTTGCCGCTTTTCTTCCTCCCTCTGTCGTTTCTGTTCCTCTTTTTCCATCCTTTCTTCCTCTTTTTTTTGCCGCTTTTGCTCCTCTTTTTCCCGTCTTATCTCCTGATTTGCTTGCCGCTCAGCCTCATTGGCTTCTCTTTCTGCCTCCTTTCCCACACGTTCACTTTCCCGGCGAGCTTCTTCCAGTTCGCGCTTGCGATCATTCTTTTCTTGCTCCGATTCAAAAGGTACCACTGTATTTGCTTTTTAGTATAAAAAAAAATGCCTGCTATCGCCGAAGCAATGGCAGGCATCAAATTAAAATTTATCTAGATTTATTGTTTCCGTTCAATGCTGGAATATTTGGCACCACAAACTGCATGATTAGACCGATAATCAATCCAGTCACAGCACCAGTAATCGCATTGTCAGAAATTCGCATGCCATTGATCAAAGCCAGTACCGCGAATGCAGCAGCACCTGTCAGCACTGCAACACCCAAAATGCCTACACCACTGATTTTGGTAGATGCGACTCCAATCAGGGCACCTAGCAAAGCACCACTTATCAAAAGACCAATGCCGCCACCGCTCAGCAATAGCATTTGCAATAGTCCAAATATCAGGCCTGCAACGGCCCCTACTCCTATTCTTCCCATAATTATAAGTTTTGGTAATTGTGAATTTTCTATCCTTTTAGCTTATTCCGCAAACGCTGCAATCTGTCCTCCAGTCGTTGAGCCATCCGAATTTCCCTTTGCTCATGTTGTTTAGCCATCCGCTCGCGTATACGCTCATGCTTATCCCGCATTCTATTCAGGATTTCTTCAAATTTTTCCTCCAGGCGTTCTATTCGTTCGCCAGCATCATAATCGTCTTCATCGGGAATATTAGGGTTGTCTTCCCGCTCTTCAAATCTTTTATGTCTTTTTTTCCAGCCACTTTCCTCATCATCGGCATCCTTCCAAGGTCTACCACGGCCCTTGCGCTTTTTCTTTTCCTGTTTTTCTTTCTTGGCTTTTTCCGCGTTCCATTCGCGCTTCTCTTTATCAAGCTTAGCCCGTTCTTCTGCCAGCGCACGTTCCGCCTCCGGATACTCAGGCCCAATCGGCTCCGCATGCGGAACTACCTCTTCAAAACCATCCTCTTCCTCGTCTTCATCCCTGCCAAACCACTTATCAAAAAGGCCACCATCATCTTTCTGCTCCCGCTCAAATGGCCGCTCCTTATCCTCCCTGGCATTCTCCTGTTCCTGCCGGCGCTTTCTGAATTTATCAAACAAACCACCCTTCTTGGGCTCCAATTCTATCGGCTCTTCCTGTTGATTTTCCGCCAGTGCGTCCTCCATTCCTTCCACAAAATCCTCCGCCTTTTCTCTAAACTTATCAAATAGTCCTTTCTTCTTTGTCATAATACTGAGATTTAGTTCATTTCTCCGATACAATATAGTGAGAAATGTTTAAAGTCAGGATTACGAACAGACCATTACAATCAGAAACAATACTGACAGATCGAGCACTCAACTGGTCACATAAAAGTGCTGTCATGACATTTTTTAGGAGCGAAGCGCCTACCCACCGCGCCACCACCCTCCCCGCTCTCCATTCCAATGCAGGCACCATTCGCGGGCTTCGTGTATCCAGTATCAGTGTCTTTCCGGCAAGCTCCAAGCCACTGCTACTGGCACACTCAGTCCCGCGCCTGGCACCTGCATTTCCATTTCGATCGGGGCTATTTTGTAGCGATCACCCCCGCGTTATTGGGGGAAGCAAGAAGGGATAAAGAGGAAGGATCAAAGAGCAAAGAGAAAGGATCAAAGAAAGGTAGGTCTCTCGAAGAGGTCTGAGTTAAGAAAGCCAAACCCGCAGGTAGAGACGCACCGCGTGCGTCTCCGCCCCGCTAGCAAGGCTGACCCCAACCAAACCCCACAAGTAGAGACGCACCGCGTGCGTCTCAACCCCGGTTGCGAGGATGATCCAAACCCAAACCCACAAGTAGAGACGCACCGCGTGCGTCTCATCCCCGCTAGCAAGGCTGAACCCAACCCAAACCCACAAGTAGAGACGCACCGCGTG
>JAHDEE010000201.1 GCA_020629005.1 Chitinophagales bacterium | reverse complement strand
CGCCCTTGCAAAATAGCCCCGATTGAAATGGAAATGCAGGTGCCAGACAGGGGTCTGAGTCGCTGCGCCAGCACTGGCTCCCTTAGGAGACAGGGATGGTGCAGCAGCGAAGCCCCTGGATGGTGCCTGCATTGCAATGGAAAGCGGGACGGGTGCTTCTAGGTGGACCGGCCCTTCGCTCCATTTAGGGATAGGGAATCAATAACTGTCCCTTAATTATAATTATTGATGGGCTAATCAGGGTCTACCTTTTTGTTAAACTTTGGCATTTGCAGATAAATAAAGGTCAGTTTTTCATTCAACATGCTACTTTCATAAGTTACAACAAAGGTAACTCATTTGTGCTTTTCATTGTGGAGCTTGTCTAGTGCCACAAAAAAGAAAATCCGTCTCCAACCAGATTGAAGACGGATTCTCAAATAAAACCTAAAACTTTTATTTCAGTTTCAAATACTGCTGATCAAGGTGGCTGAGGTCAATCTCCTGCTCCTGCTTAAAGGCAGCTGCGGCAGACTTGATATCCTCCACCAAAATGGTACGTGCGCTAGCCTTCTCTGATTTCTTTGGATCATCGGATTGAGCCAGGCGCAGATTCTGCTTCTTGATGATAACATCGACCAAGGTACGAATCATTCTGCCGTTACCAAAGAACTGCTTGTTGCTTGCAAAAGCAATCTCGTCAATCGCCTTGGTGATGTGCTTCTTGGCTTTGGCCTGTAGCTTGTAGCCGTTTTCTTTGAAGAGAAGTTGCGCAATCTCATCCAACTCCTGCAGCGAGAACTCCTGGAAATTTAGCACCTTATCGAATCGCGATTTCAGACCTGGATTGGCTTCGAGGAACATCTTCATGTTCTTTGCATAGCCGGCCACGATCACGGCAAACTCTCCCTTTTGATCTTCCATGCGCTTGAGCAAGGTCTCGATGGCCTCCTGACCGAAATCATTGTTGCCTCGCTGCGCAAGCGCATAAGCCTCATCGATAAAGAGCATACCACCCGTGGCCTCATCCACCTTCGTGGCAGTTTTTAAAGCGGTCTGCCCCACAAAGCCGGCCACCAAACTCTCGCGATCACATTCGACGAGATGGCCACGCTCTAGCACACCAAGCGCCTTGAAAATGTCGGAAAGAATTCGGGCAACTGTTGTTTTTCCCGTACCAGGAGGGCCTGCAAAAATAAAGTGCAAGGACAATTTGTCCAGCTCCTCTTCCAGGTTGTGCTCCTTGTAGTAGCGAACCAATTCTATTAGCTCCTTGATATCCTGCTTTACCTTACTCAATCCAATCAGAGAATTCAATTTGCCTACACCGATCTTCAGCAATTCCTCATCAATTGGAATGTCGGGTCGCTCCTTCTTCTTCTTAGTGAAGATCTTTTCGATATCCGGCACTGTGATCAAAGACAATTCATCATCAGAGAGATCACGAGGATTTTCGGTTTTCATTACACGAATACCCAGATTGATCTTAGCTTCTTTGACCAACTGGAAAACAAATCGAGCATTGCCAAAGAAGCGATCACGATTTCTGTAGGAATCAACGATCTTGTCGTAAAGGGCTGCTTTACCCTGAGCAGTCAGTCCCACGTGTTGCTTTTCTGCTGCGAATTCTGATATCTCTTTTAACTCCTGAGGTGTGTAATCCGGGAAATCAAACCTGTGAGTGAAGCGCGATTGCATACCGGGATTCGACTCGATAAAGGTTTTGATCTCAGCAGGATAGCCGGCAACAATTACGGCCAGATCACCTTCACCGTCCGACATTTCTTTGATCAGAATCTCGATGACCTCGCGACCGAAGTCTTTGGGGTCGTCTTTTGCTCTTGCAAGACTGTAGGCCTCATCAATAAACAAAACACCTCCGCGGGCTTTGTTGATGGCTGCCTTCACTTTCGGTGCTGTTTGCCCAATGTACTCTCCGACCAAATCCGCTCTGTCGACTTCGTGCACATGGCCCTTCGAAAGCAATCCGAGATGGAAATATATCTTTCCAAGCAGCTTTGCGACCGTTGTTTTTCCTGTTCCTGGATTGCCGGTGAAGACCGCATGAAGATCAATGTTCTTCGGATCCTCAAATCCTCTTTCGGTCCGAATGCGAAGGAAGTTAAGGTAGTCGGCGTACTCTTTTATTTTTGTTTTGATGGTTTGAAGACCGATCAACTCATCCATCTCAGTCATCACCTCATCAAAAGACTTCAGCTGATCCAGTTTCCGCTTTCTGCCTGCGGTGCCCATTTCCGGAAGGTATGCCTCGTTGAGTCCTTCCTCATAGGAGTCTGAAATTTCGAAAGGCAAAATGGCCATCAATTTGCCCATGAAGATCACCTCTACAGTATACTTATCGGGATACCATGTTCCTCTGGTTTCGGAGCCCCAGCCGGATGTGATGGTAATTGATTTGGTGCCCTTCTGGATCTTCTTGAGCTCAACCGTCTCTCCTTTAAGCTGTCGGGCATTATTGTAGAAGTTGAAATACATCTCGGCTACCCAATCCTGATTCTCTACCAGATTTTGGCAGTTAAACTCCATAAACACAAATCGGGTATCCTTACCGTCGAAGCGCTTGTAATAGACACGCTCTTCCATCGGCTTGCTCTTGTCCGAACCTTCGAACAATTTGAGCGACTCGATCTTAAAGTATGGATTTTCTGTGGCCGTAATCTGCCCACTGTTCTCGATGTAAAATTTGGTGGAGCTGACCAGTTTATTCTTGATGTAAGCCTCCCAAAGGTAGACGCCTTTCTTCCAATAAAAAGATTGTCGCTTATCGCCCCAGCCTTCTCTTACATAGATGATGTTTTCGCTTTTTTGCACGAAGTGGTCTACATGCAAATTGGCCAATTGTTCCCTCTCCTCTCCTTTCAGTGCAAATACCTTAAAGTTTACCTTTAGGCGCCAGTCCACCTGATCGTATTGCTTATTATACAGGGATAATTCTACGTAAATGAAGGTCGTTTCACTAGTATCAAAAACACGACGGTACTTCTTCTTCCGACCGGCAAGCCACTCGGTAGAACCGTACACTTTCATGTCCTTGTACTTAAAACGTTCAAAAATGCTATCACTCTTCACGTCAAATCAAATTTGAGCTTTCAGAAAATCGGCTGCAGTCCCTTCGAGAGCATTCGCGCCGCCATGCCGTTATCAAACGTATTCTACACCTGCTAAGGTTCAAAAAGGAGGCCAGTTCATAAGATTTAGGTAAATCTCGGACAAGAATGCCGACAAAGCGTCTGAAATTCACCTCCTTGTCAGGCATTGTTAAAGCCAGACTGACAAATTGCCACGATCCGTCGGGCAAGTTACGGCAATAATCTCTGAAAGCGCAGTTTATTGACAGACGCTCAGTGGCTTATCCCATTTCTACAAGTGCATCAAGAGCAGGTCCATGGATGACCACAACAGAAGGTTTTGGAATGCTGTTTCCGCCGTCGGGCCAATTACTTGTCAGTCCGTCACGAGACAAACTTCCCTCTCCAGGATGTTGCACTGATAGGAACAGGCTACGTCCGTCAGGAGAGAAACAAGGACCAGTCAATTCTGCATCGACAGGGGCACTGGCAACCCTGATTGGTTTTCCTGCCATTTCGCCTGTTCTCGGCACTACGAAAAGGCTGTTGTTACCGAATGGGATATATGGGTCGATCCCAATAGCGGAACCCGAAATATCAGAAGTAAACCAGAGATTTCCTGTCTTATCAAATGCCAAATTGTCGGGACATGCAAAGCCCAATTCTTCTCCACCGGCCAGGAAAATTTCTGAAGTAAATTCCAGAGACAAAGGATCGTTGTCTTTCTCCACAAGTTTCATGATGTGCCCGAAATAGTTTCCATTCAAAACATTATTTGTGCAGGCTACTAATACTGCCTGGGTATTTGGGTCAATTTCAATATCTTCTGGACGATCCAGTGGGGTGGCACCTACAATTTTCGCTGCTTCTCTGGCGCGAATTAGTATTTCCGTTTGATCCTTAAATGCTTCCCGCAGCGCTGGTTGTTCGTCGTAATTGAGGCTCAGCCACTTGCCTTGCTCCAGATTGGCAACATACAACTTCCCTTTGTGCAGATTTCCAGGTTCATCTGAGATAAACTTGTAGAAATGCTCATCCGCAGCATCATCTCCAGTATACACCACACAACGCCCGTCAGCTGCCTCGGAAACAATGGCGCATTCATGTGCGCAACGGCCAATACCCGTAAGCTTCTTTGCCTCACCAGTGAGCGGATTTATCTCCACAACCCAGCCGTAATGCTCTGGCGACTTGTCGTAGTATTGAGACCAACCCAGTATGCCCTCAATGCTTTTGGCTTTTGGGTCATCTTGTGAATAATCACGCTCGCCATAGAAACCATCATAATTTTCTTCGCAGGTCAGAATATTACCCCAGGGAGTGAAACCACCTGAGCAATTGGCAAAGGTGCCCATCGCCGTGGTTTCTCCTGCTACAGGTCGCTCAGATATAATAGGTATCTCGGTCAAGCCATCCAGCCGGCGGTTTAAGGGGTCATTTGGCACCATAGTCCACTGGTTGGAACCCGATTTTCGTTTTATTTTAATGAAGCTACCACCTACAGACTTCATTTCCTTTTCTACTTGTTCCCTGGTCTTCTTACTTCCATCTGCTACATACTCACTAACAAACAGCTGACTGGTGTACTCGTGGTTGACCCATAGCAATGCCTCGTCTTCTTTACCTTCCAGCGGCACAAAATGAGTGAAGTCGCAATTGAATCCAAAAGTCTCCTTCTCATTGATCTTGTCTCCCCAACGAGCAAGCATATCGTAATTTAATCCCTCAGCAAGAATCAAATTATCCTCACGACTGGGACCAAAGACCTTAAAGGGAAACTCCTTATTTGCAGGAGAAGCAACAACTTCAGGTCTGCTCATTTTGGCCGAGGAGTCGCAGGATGCTATGCCCGCTACTACAGGCCCCGCACCCGCTACTATCGCTCCTTTGCCTAGAAAATCAAGGAACTTTCTTCTGTCCCAGATTGGTAGTTTGAATTGACTCATGGATGTATTTTTCAAAAAAGAAACGCCGATAATTCAGTTATGGTTGAATTATCGGCGCCAAAGTTAGCTGATTGCCTATAGATATAGGCCTATTTCAAGTTAATTTTCTGTTTCCAGGTACCTAAAGCCGTCTGAACCTGAAGCAGATACACTCCAGAAGCTAAAGCCGACAAGTCCAAAGCAGTTCCGCCCTGGCTAGATTCATGCAAGAGCTCTCTTCCAAGTAGATCATGAAGCAGAATTCGAGCTGACTCATTGTGCTCTACATTCAAAAAGCCATTGCTGGGATTTGGATATACAGAGATCTGCAGATCAACTTCATCTTCAATCGAGACTGATTCTCCAGCGTAACAATCAAGCTGGCGGTACAAAAAATCGGCGATTCGCTGATCAGTCTCCTCAATATCTGATGCACCCACCATAGAAACATGTTGATCAGTATCATAGGAATAGAATTCTGTGTCTATGCCTAGCGCCATAGCTTTCTCATGCAACAAGGCACCTCCGTGCAGATAAGCAATAGGGAGACCAAAAACATTGGCATAGCCACCGGCGTATGGAACTGTTCCATCTCCGGTATCATGAAAAGAAATCAAGGGCTCATCATTATTTTCCATCCAGTCCAGCACCGCTATGCCGCCTGAAAGCGAAATCACACCACTGACTTCATATGAAAAACCATCATTTCCGCCATTACCAGCAATTCCTCCATTCTCATCTATCAATCCTTGCAAAAAAGGCGCAACATCGTCCTCATCATCGAGATAAGGTACATGTACCGCTAGTATCGCACCAGCGGAAATCCCTCCAACAAAAATCTGATCGGGATCAATTCCATAGGGATTACCCTCTTCGTAGCTCTTACGCAGATAGCGTATAGCTGATTTGGCATCTCCCGCAGCCTTCACAACCACCTCGTACATGCCTGTAGAGTCAGGAATCGCAAACTGGTCGTAAAGTCGATAAGTCATTGTTGCAGTTACATAACCTCTTCTGGAAAATCGCTCACACAAGAATTTCATATCGCCCCGACTACCAGCTACAAAAGAACCTCCATGTATCCATAAAATCACTGGTCGCTCTGCAAGCGTATCATTAGCAGGCTCATAGATGTCCATTTCTAAGTCAAGTGAATTCCCACCGATGGTCACCATACCGCTGGAATACTGCAAATCAAGATGCTCAACAGGCGTGTCGGGAAATCCGACAGTCTTATACCGGTCTCCGCAATCCTGTGCCTGTATGGCAAACAAGCAGGACAATAGCAGCAATAAGGAGGTGTATAACTTCTTCATATTTTCAGGTTTTGTTTGGTAGTAATTTACACTGTAGCCTGAATTTACGTATCAGCCTGTCAAAAAACGGCAAAAGCCCCGACCAAGCGGTACATTATACCACATGGCGAGGCTTTTACCCTGGCAATTTCCTTTGCCAAAGCCTTCCGGCTATTACCACTTCGACTCAAACATGCGTCGGCGACGCTGATTGAAAAGAAGGTTCTTTCTGAAGGTAATTCGTCCAAATAGTTCTGAGATAAAATTCATAATCGTTCACTTTACGTGATATCAAAAAACGGTTAAGGGATAGGGAATCAATAACTGTCCCTAAAATCAATGTGCCTTTTGGGCACGGGGGTATAGACGTCAATGGGTATCGAAAAGTCTCGCAAAAAAGTCCACTTTTTTTGTGGCAACGACCTGTTGCATAGTTTCTGGACTTGTTGTCCAGATACTGGACTGCTTAAGCCAATGATCATTTTGCAAAAACAGTCCTACAACATTCAACTGAAGCTAGCCTGGCTTCCGGCAACCTGTTCACTCATTGGTGAACTCGCATGTTCACCAATGAGTGAATACATTGGTCGGGAAGCAATCAGTAAAGTAAATAATCGAAGTGTCTTCATTTATATTTATGAAACTATTGTAAATTACCATTGAATAGCAATGGAACAAATCAGCCGCGGATTCAGTTTACATTGCATATCCATACATAATCTCACATATGGCATTCCATTCAAAACTGGCAAGCTTCGTTTTCTGTTTCCTGTGTTTCTGCTTTTACTCCAACTCTTATGCTCAAATACCCGATCAACTCTTTGAGAATTGTGATGCCATCGTCATTGAGCAAAGCATTGATGTACTGCATAGCACGAAAGGGAAGTTTAATCTGACTTACTTCCAAAGTGTGCAAATCCTAAGCGCTGGCGGCAACGATTTTCAGGAAATCATAATCCCATACAAGGAAGGCACTCAGAAGATCAGCAAAATCAACATAAGGGTGTATGATGGTGATGGAAAACTGATCAAAGATGTAAAGCAGCGGGAAATTGAAGACTACAGTTCCACTGATGGTTATTCTATGGTGTCTGATCATCGGGTGAAACATTGGAAGTCAGATGAGTCCAATTACCCGATTATCGTTGAGTACTCCTACGAGATGGAATCAAATACCACGCTGTTACTTCCCTTTTGGGATCCAATCCCTGGTTACAACGTATCTGTAGTTCAAAGCAGCTATAAGTTGATGACCAACCGCGAGGTTCGATCACAAGAGCTAAATCTAGACCAATTTGAGTCTATCAATAAAACCGGAGAGTTTAGTTACGAAATGCGACACCAGCCCGCCATCAAGGCAGAACCCTTCAGTCCTATGTCCATGTCTACTCTGCCTATGGTCATCTTGCACCCAAACGAGTTTTCTTTCGAGCAACAGTATGGAGGGAGCTTCACAGACTATAAAGAATTGGGCAATTGGATGTATGACCGATTTCTAGACAAAAAAGAACTGAAAGATCCTGAAGGGGTGAAATCGCAACTGGACTCCTTTATCGATCAAACAAATAGCAAAAGAGAAATAGCAAAAAAAATTTACCAATATGTACAAAACAATACCCGGTACGTCAGCATCGGACTTGACGAAGGTGGCCTCAATCCACTTAGTCCTGCGAAAGTCCACAATGTAAAATATGGAGATTGCAAAGCATTATCCCTCTACACCATGAAACTGCTTGAGCTATACCAGATTCCCTCCAATTATGTGGTGGTCTCTGCGGGTCAGGACCAGCCTAGAAGTTTTATGAACGACTTCGCGAGTACCTATCCGGGTAATCACATAATTGTAAACATTCCGTTTCAGGAAGATACTGTATGGGTAGATTGTACCTCCAATCACTCCCCTTTCAATTTCCTGGGCTCATTTACCGATGATCGGGTCGCCCTAGAAATCAATAGAGACAATACACGTCTGGTGCGAACCCCATCGTATGGTCTTGATGCCAATAGAAGCTCAGATGAACTTACGCTGCTTCTAGAGGAGAATGGCGATCTGCAAATGATGCTCCAGCAGCACAATACCGGTTTAGAAATCGAAAGACACTTCCGCATGAAAGACATGCCTCCCACCGACTTGCAAAAGCATCTGATTGAAAAATACCTGGAGCAGCTGCCCATTTCCGATTTCGATCATGCTGCCTATAAATATGACGAATCCAAAGCGGGCAGCACACTGGAAGTCGACTGCCACCTAAGGCAATTTTGCGAGGTAGCGAATGAATACTATTTCATCCCTCTGACTTACTCGGACCTGCAAATCCCCTACCTGCCGAAAAACAAGGATCGGCAGAATGCAATCGACTTTCTTCGAGCATACAATTCAAAAAGCAAAGCATTGCTGAAGACTAAGTCAGCAGCGCAATTCGCAGAACAACCGGATTTTGAACTCAGCTCGGAATACGGCAACTATAGCATCCAGACAAGGCAAATCGACGATCAAACCCTGGAAGTCACACGAAGCTTCAGCTTACACAAAGGCCAATATAAACCTCAGGAATACGAGAAGATTAAGGATTTTTTAGACCGCTGCCTGAAGACTGAACGCAGCAGCATCACCATCAAAAAATTATGAAACAACTAACTACTCTCCTATTGCTGCTCCTCTCTCTGAGCCTTTCAGCACAGAAGATGGGTAAATTCTCCGATGACATTGTCAAGGAGCGCGTACACCCACAAGATAGCACAGCGCATGCAGCATACATCAAAAAGAACCTTACGGCAAAATACGACTTTGAACATCCAACGGGTCAGATAATGTTGGTCTTGCAACACCATTACATCATCAAAATTTACGACAGCGAAGGAGAATCCTACGCAAACAGAACCATACACTATTACAAACGGGCTTCTGCTGCCGAACGCGTTACGGGCATAAAAGCCGTTACACACAACCTGGTTGATGGCAAAGTCAAGCAGACCAAACTTAGCATTAAAGACGTGTTTAGCGAACAATTGGACGACCATAGACATGTCAAAAAGTTTGCAATGCCAGATGTGCGTGATGGCTCGGTTATAGAGATAAAGTACACTATTGAGTCGCCCTTCCTCTATACCATTCCCAGATGGTACTTCCAAAATCATATTCCGACAGACGTCTCCGTCTTCACCCTCGACGTCCCGGCCTATCTCGAACTTACACCTGTACCTGCAGGAAGTTTTCCGGTGCAACTAAGTCAAAAAGCCATCTCCTCTTCGCTGCATGGAGAACAGAGCTTCACCTTCACAGCCAAGAATGTTCCAGCTATCGAGGAGGACCTTTATGTACTCAATATCAATGACTACCGCAGCAGCATTAAGTATGAAATTAGCAGCACCCATTTCCCAAATCAAATCATGCAAACCCTCTCAAAAACATGGTCTGATATAGGAAACAACCTCATGAACGAAGAGCATTTTGGCCTTCAGCTCGAACGCAAATACCCCTCTTTGGATCCGCTTATAGAGAAAGCCTCCGCAATGGCAGAAACAGAACGAATCCAATTCCTATACGACCATGTGCGAAGCAATTACAATTGGGATGAATACTATTCCCTTGGAGAAAACGGTAGCCTCAAAAGACTAATCAAAAACAAATCCGGAACTGCCACAGACATCAATCTATTGCTCTGTTATCTGCTGCGTCGCTGCAAGGTAGAATGCGATCCGGTGCTCATCAAAACCCGTGAAAGAGGACTACTAAATACCAACTTCCCCACGCTCACAGAACTGAATTATATATTGATCATGACTAGGGGCGAGAACCAACTTTTAATGGATGCAAGCTCTAAAAATACGCCTCTTGGTGAGCTTCCATTTCGGGCCCTCAACATCCAAGGCATACGGGTAATAGGAGGAAACGCCAAGCTCATCAACATCACAAATCCCAATGTACGACTGGAGCAAGCCAACTACAACTACGAAGTCTCGCTGGATGATAATAGCCTCAAAGGCACAGGACAAACCGTCTTGGGCAACTATGCCGCTACCCTGTACAGAAATGAAGACCCCAGTGATCGTAGCGCAAAAAACGACGAAGAACAAGCTGATGACAGCAGCGAATTTGAAACCGAAAATGACTACAATTTGGTCAAGAGCGAAAACCTGGATGACATCTACCAACCAATAAAACTAGACCACGAAATCACGCTCTACGATTGCGTGAAAAAAGTCGGGGACAAAATTTTCATTGATGCAGCCCTCGACTTTGGTATAGAAAAAAATCCCTTCGCAGCGCCGCAACGGGACTTTCCTATTTTCTTTTCCTCGAAGATACGTTCCACGGAGCTGGCCGTCATCAAGATTCCCGACGGCTACAAGGTCGAATCCTTACCCGAACCCGTCAATCTAAAGCTGGAACAGGGTGGAGCGGCACTTCAATATCAGGCCATCGAGGAAAACGGAACCATTAAAATATCTATGCGCTACAGCAACAAAAAAGTGATCTATCAATCCGAATTCTATCCTCCACTTAAGGAGTTATTTCAACAGGCTGTTGGCATTTGTAAGCAAAAGATCGTGCTCGTAAAAGCTTAGGGAGTGGGAATTAATAACTGTCTGATTTTGACGCTGCCAGAAATGATTTAGACGAGGCATTTTTTGACAGCATCCTTGCTGGCTGGTGGAGAAAAATAACGAAGGATAAATCATTTCTAGCAAGTCAAAATGGACAGTTATTGATTCTCAATCCCTTAACAAAATTGGCAAACTGCTCTTCTAATTTTTCGGCACTTCCGCAGCATCCATAGTTTCTACAAATACCAATAGATACACTACCATACGATGCCTGCTAACAATTTAAATTTGGAGCGAAGCGCTGCAAGCCCGATCGAGGTCCTACCTGCTGTCCGTTATTATGGCACTACTATTCAGGGGCTTCGTTGCTCCGCTAGCTGCGTCTCCTTAAGGGAGCCACAGCTAGCGGGCGCTCAGTCCCCTGCATAGCAGCGCCATACCACTTCCATCAGGGCTATTTTGCACCGCTACTCCCCCAGGCACCAAAAGAAAAGCCAGTCCCCCATTTCGGGAAACTGGCTTCCAATTTTTCTTCCTGTAGCCTGGCTACTAGTGCTGCGTAAACAAAGTTCGTGACACCTTTTAGGAGCTTATCTTTTTG
>JAHDEE010000200.1 GCA_020629005.1 Chitinophagales bacterium | reverse complement strand
AAGGCCTTGTACAATGAAAATGTTATTCTGCGTGGTCCGTCTTCAACGGACGTTTCGACTTCGACAAGCAACCGTGGAAGACTCCAAATTGGGTCTTTTTACTTACTCTGTCGCGAAGGGAGACAGTGGCAGAATAGCCCGGATAGCAGTGGAAATGAGCTGCCCGACTGCTGTGGTGACTGCCGCTCAATGGCAGCTCGACGATAGGAGAGATGGCAGTGAGCGAGCAGGAACAAGCAGGCGGGTGGCGAATTGGAGCGGATAGCCGGAAGGCAGATAGCGCGAAGGGATCTGCTTCGCTTCAAAAAACTAAGTCCTAAAACGCAAAAAACCCGATGGCTTTGCAGGCAATCGGGTTTTTTTTGTTTAGTAAAAATCAGTACGGTACTAACTCTGGCTTGGTTCTGCCAGGATGGATTGAGCCATTTCGTAAATGTGTGTGTCTTCCAGATGAACGATACCACCGCCTGGCCCAGGCTCAATGTGGAAGTCCACTGGCTCTCCCTTTCTGTAATTCTTACCTCCGAAATAGTTCCGGACAGTTTCGTCGGTCACGCCAAGCTCTTCGGCGATACGATGAATACTTCCGTCAGGAAGACTGTCCTTGATCTTGCGGAGTTCTTCGAATGTAATATTCATATGTGAGCATTTATGAGGTGAAGAGATGTAAGAAGAAGTCTCTTTAAGTTACAAATTTCTTCATAAACTATTGAACAGCAGAGGGGAAATTTTCGAGAACAGCTGGGCCTAAGGAACGACATGTCAGGCGCAAGCGCTATTAGTGGTATAACGAATTTCGCCTTTGAAAAGTGCGATCAAAGCGGCACTTTCGTGTCCGTTTTGCTAGTAGTAGTCCTCCAGGAAGGCGTACAGATTGAAGGAGGACTGGCTAGCTTGTCGGGCAAGTTTCTGCCGTAGTTCCTGCTGGTCAATATCTTTGACTCTCTCGTTTTTTATGAGTTCCAGCGCTTTTCTGCTGAGCAAAAATTTCTTCTTCTCAGATTCAATATTCATCTTAATATAGGCATTAATTTTCTGAATCAACTCAGGGATGCCTTCTTTTTTATTGGCTACCGTTTGCAGCACCGGAATGTTCCAGGCAGATTCGGCTTGCTGATGAACGAGTTTTTTGAGATTGGAATAGAACTTCAATGCGCCTTCGCGGTCAGCTTTATTGACCACAAAGATGTCGGCAACTTCCATGAGGCCGGATTTCATGGTTTGTACTTCATCACCCGATTCCGGAACGAGAATGACCGTGGTGATATCGGCCAGGCCGGCAATTTCAACTTCCGATTGCCCTACGCCCACAGTTTCCACGATAATGTAATCGAAGTTGGCTGCTTTAAGTACGTCAACGATTTCGATGATCTTGGCTGATAATCCTCCCAGCGATCCGCGAGTGGCTACAGAGCGTATGTAGACACGGTCTTCATTGAAATGCTGAGCCATACGGATTCTATCGCCGAGCAAGGCACCCAGATTAAATGGTGAAGAAGGGTCGACTGCAACTACGGCGATGCGTTTACCCGCAGCCAACAGCTCTTCTGTGAGTGCATTGACAAGGGTGCTCTTACCGGCCCCGGGGGGACCAGTAAAACCAAGAACCGGACAATTGCCAATATGTAGGGATTTCAGCAATGCGCGATGGCCTTCCACTTCATTTTCTACAGCCGAGATTGCTCTAGCCAGGAATCTGAAGTGACCATTTGCTATGGCATTTCGCCATTGCTGTAAGTCGGAAATCAAGCGGGGAAATTTTTTAGCTCATGAACCTGCCATGATGGCCTGGCTGCTTACCGATCTTTTCTTTGAGGGAGGAGATAAAACTAGGAGAGAGTGCTTTGCGACTCACTTTGCTGGAGAGGAACTGCTTGAAAGATTTTTCTCTTTCGTACTTGTCGCTGCAATAAGCACAGAGTTTGACTTCTTGCAGAAATCGTTCTTGTTCTTTGCGACTGAGTGCGCCATCAATTGCCATTTCGACTCGTTCGTCGGTACATCTGCAATTGGAATTGTGTCTTCCCGGAATTCTTATTCCCATTAGTCTTTACGATTTAGTGTATCCTAAATTAGCTGCATAACCCTCAAGGGCTTCTTTGAGCATGTTGCGTGCCCGGTGAAGCCTAGACCTGATCGTTCCAATTGGAATGCCTATGATAGCCGACATTTCTTCGTAGGTAAAGCCTTCGATGTCACAAAGGAGAATTACCGTTTTAAAGTTCACTGGAAGGTCATTTAAGGCCTTTGTCACCTCATCCCCCATCATGTCCTGAAAGATCTCGTTATTGAGGTCCAGATCCTTGTAGCTGGAGTCCTCCGAGTCGTGGTAAGCAAGAAAATCTTCGAAATCAACCGAATGTGGTCGTTTGGACTTTTTTCGGTACTCGTTGATAAAAGCGTTCTTCAGAATCTTGAATAGCCAGGCCTTTGCATTGGTCCCTTTCTGGTAAGACCTGATAAAGCGCCAGGCTTTCATGTAAGTCTCCTGCACCAAATCCTGAGCTCTCACCTCATCATAAGCCAGATGATAGGCGAAAGTGTAGAGCGCATCCGCGTGAGGTAGAAATTCCTCACTAAAGATCTGTTCTTCCTGATTACCGTTTTCCTGCATGCAGGACAGTGATTTAGAATGTTTTATGCCTTGAGAAATCACAAGTGCCGATTAGGTAAAGATAACATATTTTGTGATAGGGAAACCAGCAAAATTTCAATTGAGTTCATTTTTGGCTAATGAAAACAACCCCAAAGAAAAATTAGCTGTCCTACTTGTTGTAAGACAGGGATTTAGGGTCAGCGTTTAGCCCGCTGGAAGCTATTTCTACTGACTTTTCCCTGGTTAAACGTATAATCGGCCCGAATGACAATTATCGGCAGTATATGCATTTTGGTAGGCATGCTGTATTCTACGGCTTTGCAGAGCATCGGTGTGGTGCTGATTGTGGCTGATGCCCTCTGGAATTTCAAACCGGAGAAAGATCGGGCGGCGATAGCCGTAGCTTCCGCTCTTTGTGGTGTTTTTCTCCTGTACTTTCTCGGCTGCTGGAATGCGCAGGATACTGATTTTATGTTGCTGAAATGGCGTATCAAGCTGCCATTTCTCCTGCTACCGCTGGCTTTCCTATTTGCACCGGCTGTCAAGGAGCGGCATTACCACGGTCTGCTGGGGCTATTTGTTATGCTGATGTTTGTCGCTGGTCTTTTCAGCTTTGCTCAATATCTACTGGACTATGCTGCAATCAATCAGGCCTATATTCAATCGAAGGTCTTGCCTACCCCGGTGCATCACATTCGATTTAGCTTGATGGCAGCTTTTGCGGTATGCGCCGGTCATTATTTGTATGTGCGCAAGCAATTCTTCTTTGATGAAAGGGAGCGCTATCTCTATCTCTTTGCTGCTGTATTCCTGTTTGGTTTTCTCCACTTACTGGCTGTGAGAAGCGGACTGCTGGCCATTTATCTGTGTCTGCTCTATCTGGCGGCGAGGAAAATGCTGGTTGGAAAAGATGTTCGCAAGACACTGGCAATTCTCTCCCTGGTAGTCGTACTACCAGTGGGGGCTTACCTGAGCTTTCCCTCCTTTCAGCAAAAATTACACTACAGCCAGACCTATGTTTCCGCTTTAATAAAGGGCGAAGAAATAAACCCGCAACACTCCGATATTGGACGGTTTAGATCTATCCAGATGGGTCTGGAATTGGCCAGGCAGCATCCCGTGATGGGAGTGGGCATCGGCAACCTGCAACAAGAAGTCGACAAGTATTATCATAGCTACTTTCCAGAGTTGAGACCGGAACGAAGGCTGATGCCACACAATCAATATGTATACATTCTGGCTGGCCTCGGTACTGTGGGCTTGCTGTTCTTTCTTGTTTGTGTATTGACGCCCTTGGTGGTGAATTTCCTGGTGTGGTCAGACCCGCTATTCAATACACTCAATATCATATTGCTGAGTTCGTTTCTTACAGAGAGCCCACTGGAGACTCATTTAGGTGTAAGCTTTTATCTGATCTTCAATTTGCTGGCAATGTCTTACTTTCGCTTTGCACAGCAAAAACCCGCCAAGACATCAGCAAGTCGGTAAACATATCAGCTACCATTATCAGCCTCAATGAGCAAGACAAGATTGCCAATTGTATTCGCTCTCTGCAGTCAGTAGCAGATGAGATTATTCTGGTAGATAGCTTCTCCGAGGATAGAACCATTGAGATAGCAAAGGACTTTGGAGCAAGGGTGTTTACTCGCAAATTTCGGGGATATACGGATCAAAAGAACTTTGCCAGCGATCGTGCTACCTATGACCACATTCTCTCTTTGGATGCTGATGAGCAACTTTCCGAGCAATTACAAGACTCGATCAAAAGATGTAAGGCAGAATGGCTTTCTGATGCCTACGAGATGAATAGGCTGAACAATTATTGCGGACAATGGATAAGATATAGTGGCTGGTATCCCGATCGACAGCTACGCCTTTATGACCGAAGAAAAGGCAAATGGAATGGCAAAAGGGTCCATGAGAGGATTCGCATGGAAAGTGGGACAAGCAAGGGCCGGCTGGCAGGAGATCTCCTGCACTACACAATTGATTCGCCAGAGCAGCATATCGATCAGATTGAGCGATTTAGTGGTATTGCAGCGGAGGAACTTTATAAAGCAGGTAAGCGATCCAACGTCATTCGCAGATATGTCAAGCCAATGGGAAAATTTCTCTTAGATTTTACTGTGAAAGGCGGTTTTCTCGATGGCAGAGCAGGCTTTGATATCTGCAAAAGAAGCGCATGGAGTAGATACCTGCGTTATACAAAACTTGCTGCATTGTGGAGGGAAGCAAAGTGAAACGAAGCTTATCGGTCATCCACGTATCAACTGCGCTCACATGGCGGGGAGGTGAACAGCAGATTGCCTATTTGCTACAGGGCCTGGAAGCATTGGAGGTGCATTCGCATTTGCTTTGTGCCGAAGGTAGCAAGATGCAGCAATATGCCTTGGGGCATCAATTTGCAATGGACTCCGTTCGTAAAGCATGGTCCTTTAATCCCTTTTTTGCTAGAAAGTTGGCAAACCTGGCCAGCAGTGGAGACTTCGATCTGGTGCATTTGCATGACGCGCATGCCCACAATTTTGGAATTATGGCGGCAGACTTATTCCGGATGAAATTGCCGATGGTGCTGAGCCGAAGGGTTGACTTTCCCATCAAGTCCAATCGCTATAGCCACTATAAGTACAATCATTCTTCTATTGCTGCCATCCTCTGTGTTTCCGATGAAATCAAGCGGGTTTTAGCACCGGATATAAGAGACAAAAGTGTGCTAAACACCGTTTACAGCGGTATCGACTTTGCTCGTTTTGATCGAAAGACGCAAAGCAAGAGTGGCGCCAATCGCGATCTGAGAGCCGAACTGGGTCTGAAGGACAACTGCAGATTGGTTGGGAATGTGGCTGCTCTGGCGCCACACAAAGATCTGGAAACATTTGTGAAGGCGGCCAGAGAGATGCTGCTTCAGCGTCCGAATCTGCACTTTGTTTTGCTTGGAGAGGGAAGTGAGCGCGCCAAAATTAGCCAATTGATCCAAACAATGGATCTGGAGAACCACATCAGTTTGCTGGGCTTCAGGTCGGATGTGGCGACTTTATTGCCACAGTTGGATTTGATGATGGTAAGCTCTAAAACAGAAGGATTGGGTACCAGCATTCTGGATGCCTTCTATTGTAGAGTTCCTGTAGTGGCTACTGCTGCTGGTGGAATTAAAGAACTGGTCTTACAAAATCAGACAGGTCTGATTGTTGATGTAGGAAATCCAGAGGAACTAGCTAAAGCAGCCATACGTATGCTATCAGAGAACGAAATGCGACAGAGGCTGACTACAGAGGCATATCGCTTTTGTGAGCAGTTTCACTATGGTCAGACAGCCAGAAAAACCTTGCGTCGATATCGACAGCTAATAGGGGTGTAAGTACCAGCTGCTCGTCACTTCAGTACTGATCTGATCAATCGGATAGCTGATCTGCGCATAGAATGGCAATGCAGTCGATCTCTATTGCTGCCTTTATCTAATAGCAAGATAGCTACTACATTGATTAACAGTGGCGAAACTGTTGGAAATTGGTCAAAGTGAAGGTAAAAAATACTAAATTGAGCTACATATTCTCTAACTAAATCCGCTTATGATGAAACAACTATTTCTATTTATTTGTCTGTCATTACTGTCTTTCGGAACGATGGCCAGTAATGCAGATCTCTTTGCAATTGACAAGGAGGAAGTCTCAGCACAATTGGCTGAAATGAACGAACTTGAGCAGTATGTGATGCAGCATGAAGGAGCTACGATTAGCGAGATTCGTGCTAATGATCCAATGCTGGTTGCTGACATGAACTTGAACGAAAATATCCAATTAGGTTTGAGTGCGAATTCGTACATGGAACCTTTGGGTATCCCAGCATTTGTTTGGGGTTTCTGCTTCAATGTCGGTGGACTTGCAGTGGTCTATTTTGTAACCGAGGATGACGAAGAAACCAAGAAGGCCTTGTACGGTTGTGTGACAAGCGCTTTGCTATGGGGTGTCACCTGGGTGATCACTATAGTTGCAGGTGCTAGTTAAAGCAAATTACATTGAAGAAACTAGTTATTATATGCGCATTCTTGTGCGCCATGGTATTGCCCAAATCACTATTTGGGCAATACTATTTTAGGGTCAAGGCAGACTTTTCCATCAAGGAGAAAAATGCGGAAGGGCAGCAACAATTGGTGCTTGGAAAGGTATACTTCGACAAGAATACCGACAAGCTCATTTATGATATTGCTTTTCCTGAGCGGGAAACCTGGGTGATTCACGATACGATGTTGTATAAATTTGGACCGGACAAGAACGTGTTGGAAAAGAAGGCGGTGCCCAACTTTTCTTCTCATTCTTTTTTCAGTTTGCTGCTTGCCAACAAGCTGAAGACTTTTGGCCTGGAAGACCAAAACAACTACAGCATAAGTGATGTCGAAACCGATCAGAATTTGGTAATCACCACCTGGAGCCCGGGAGCACAACTGAAGAAAGTTTTTGGCGATGTGCTGGTAGCACAGCGAAACAAACAATTGACCGGCCTGGTGATCAAGAATGCCGAAGGAAGAGTAGTGAGCAAACAAAATTTTGATGTCTACGAGATTGTATCCGGTCTGCACTGCCCTACCGAACTCACACAGGTGAATTTCATTAGCGATGGTACCAAGACCTACAAGGTGACCAATTTCGAAAATATAGTGATTGATGATCTGGAAGAAGATGCTATGTATGACTATCTGCTGCCTCGTTAGCATCTTTTGCCTTGCGCAGGCTGAGCTCAGCAAGTCCGATAAAGAAGCCTATATTGAATCGGTTCGGGAAGCTTTCCCAGAACCGACTGGAAGTCGCAGCATCTACAAGTCAATTGCAGAGCAAAAGACAAGCAGTGAGATCAAGTACTTTCTGTCTAGCCTCTTTCTTTTCTACAAGCATTATATCTCCTCTCAAGATGGTCAGAAATGCTCCTTTCATCCGTCCTGCTCCGAGTACTCTATGCTGGCCATCAAGAAGCAGGGTGTTTTTCTGGGTGTGCTCAATGGCTTCGACAGACTGACCAGATGCAATGGACTTAGCCCCGAGAATTACGAGATCAATCCGGACAGCGGAAAGTTGTTTGATCCTGTGGAGTAAGTCTCCGTTTCAATCTCAATATCGCCTTAAGCAAATGCCAACAAAAATGCAGCTTCCCATCCTGCTATTGTCTGCTTGCCTGCTGCTGCTTTGCACAATTGCACAGGCACAAGAGGACAATCTATTTGATCAGGAGCATACTGAATTGTTCTCCGAGTACCTGATGAAAACAGGTCAATATCAATATGCCTGCGAGGAACTGGAGCGGCTGCTGTTTCTGGATACAGACAATGATAGCATCAAGACACAGCTACTCAAAAACTACAGACTGGATCGCAACTTCGATGCAGGAATAGATCGCTTCCTCGATTTCTCAAAAGCAGGCGTTCCCAACATGCAACAGCGAGCAGAGTATGTACGAATGCTGATGCTTACTAAGTCCTTTGATCGAGCTTCTGACTTCCTGGTTTCGCAGGTGATAAAACAATGCGAACGGGAGCAGGGACTAGTACAGATGTTTGCTTTACAACAGGATTGGGCAGCAATGGAAGAACGAGAATTTGGTTCGGACTGTTTCTCGCAGGAAGACAAAATCTTCTATCCCAAAATACTGCATGAAGGCTTAAATGCCCCCCACAAGAGTCCCGCACTAGCAACTGGATTATCTGCTATCGTTCCGGGATCTGGAAAGGTGTATACCGGCGAGTGGAAGGATGGAATTATGAGTTTCATATTCGTAGCCAGTATGGCCTGGCAGTCTTATCGCGGATTTGATCGAAAAGGAACAAGGAGTGCTTATGGTTGGATATTTGGAGGGCTTGCGGCTGGTTTCTATGGCGGCAATCTATTTGGATCTCACAAGTCTGCGGTGATGCATAATGAAAGACAAAAGGAGCGACTCGCCAAAGAAATCGAAGCCTACATCTACAGTGCATACTAGTGCTACGCAAACGAAGTACGCAACACCTTTAAGGGCTTCTATTTCTGTCATCCATCGTTGCTCGTCTGTCACGTAGCTACGGCTATGCTCCATCCTCGCGCCTCGGCTGACAAAAAGATAAGCTCCCTAAAGGTGTCACATACTTTGTTTACGCAGCACTGGGAGGCATTGCACGATTTCTCAAACACAATCGCTAGAAACAATTTTCCAAAAGTTATACTAATGTTGAGTAGGATTTTTATTGGGTTCGTTTGCCTTTGCGCTTTGTTGCTCAGTATACAAAGCAACACTTGCCATGCCCAAACTGCTGATGAAACCATGCATCTGGCCAAACAATACTTCGATGCCGGAAATTACCTCGCAGCGATCAAATCTTATCAAAGGGTAAATTTCTTTGATCCGGATCGCGCTTACCAATGCAAAGAACGAATTGCGCAAAGCTATTTTCAGCTAGCAGACTTTGATCAGGCAGCTGCCTATTTTGACCAAGCCTATTACGTACAGCAAAGTGACAGCTTACGAAATGAAATGATCTTGCAAAAGACCCTTTGCCTGGTAAAGCAAAGGAACTATCAAGCAAGTTTGGTGGAGCTCTTGAGTTTGACAGAAGTAAGTTCCGCCCAGCAAAAGTACCGTCGAGATCTTTACCTGGCGCTAGCTTATTTTGGAGTGGAGAAATTTGACAAGTCGAAAACGCAGTTTGAGCGCTTGCTGAGTGAAGACGACAGTCTTCGTTTAGGACGCCTGGAGGACCTGTTTGAAAAAAACGAAAAGGTCAGCAAACTCAATCCGGATACGGCTAAGTGGCTGAGTATTTTCATCCCTGGAGCCGGACAGATGTACGCAGGAGACTGGAATGCCGGCATAAACTCGCTCTTACTTAATGCAGCGCTGCTTTTTGCTCTGGTCAATACTGCTGTGACCTACACTTTTTGGGACGCCTTTATAAGTGTGTTCCCCTGGTACTATCGCTATTACACCGGTGGCATTGAGAATGCCGAGGTTTCTGTGAAGAAGCAAAAGCAAAAACGAAGAGCCAGAATCTACGAGGAGATCCTGCAAGTGCTGGAGTAGTTAACAGCTCCGCATGCTGAACAGAGAGTCTAATGGCTTAGCCAAAATCATCATCGTCCCATAGGGTTTCGTCGAAGTCTTCCCGAAGCTTTTCGATCTCACGTCGATCTTTTTTAGTCGGTCTGCCCGCTCCTCGCTCCCTTTGGGCAACAGGAAAATCAAAAAAAGCACTGTCCAATACTTTATTGGGATCTTTTGGTACTGGTGGAGGTGATTTGTCCTCATAGCACTCAACGGCCAGCTTAAAAGATACACGCTTTTCAATCAGCTTTTTTGCGACCAAAATTTTCTTATCCTGACCATAACTGATCGTCACTTCTTCCTCTAGTTTGATTTTTCGAGAGGGCTTGACGGATACACCATCTACTTTTACTCTTCCGCTGCCACAAGCAGCTGTAGCCAGTGTTCTGGTTTTGAACATACGGACCGCCCATAACCATTTATCAATTCGTAAGGTGCTTTCAGACAATAGTTTGCTTTTGTAGAGATCATCAATGCACTGGAATCGCTAAACACCATATCCAGCCTTTCAAAAATCAATTTTAGTTGTTTTCCAGCCAACATGCAAATAAGCAGAGAAAGGTATCTTTGTAGAATGCATAGATTGATTGGATTCTTGCTTTTGGTATCATTTTGCGCTCAGCCACTAGCTGCTCAGAACACCGTAGAAATGATGTTTTACAATGTACTCAATTTCCCCAATCCGGTACCGGATGGACGTTGGGATACATTGCGTACCATTCTGGAATACCGACCAGTAGACATACTAATGATCTGCGAGCTGAAAAGCGAGGATGGAGCAGATTTGATTCTTGAAGAATCGCTCAATGTCAACGGAGAAACAGCTTTTGCAAGAGCAGACTATCTGCCACAGCAAAGCAACCCAGGCAGCAGCTGGCCGCTACAGCAAATGCTTTATTATGACTCCGAAAAGTTCACTCTCCAAAGCCAGGATTATCAGCTGACCCAGCGAAGAGACATCAATGAATATGTGCTCTATTACAATGATCCCAACCTGGCCATTCACCAAGACACCACTTTTCTCGACATCTACGTACTGCACCTTAAATCCGGTGATAGCAGCGGAGCGGAACGAAAGCGCATGGTGGATTCCCTCTATGCGCATTTGGCCGATCGTCCGGCCAACCGAAATGTGGTTTTAGCTGGGGATTTCAATATCTACAATAGCTCTGAGTCTGCATACCAGCGCTTAATCAACGCAGCTGAAGGGGGTATCTTTGTCGATCCATTGTACATGCCTGGCAGCTGGCACAATAGCTTTGCACTCAGAAATGTACATACCCAATCGACCCGTGAGAGTAGTCTCTATGGCGATGGTTCCGGCGGCGGCATGGATGATCGCTTCGATTTCATCCTCTTGTCCAACAACATGTTTGGTAATGGAGATTTTGCTTATTGGCCGGGCAGCTACACCACCCTGGGCAATACCGGAAACTGCTTCAATGATGCCATCGTAGACTGCGGAGGTGGAGGCTATCCTGAATACATGCTTGGCGCACTTTACAATATGTCAGATCACCTGCCCGTATATCTTGAACTTGTGATTAACGAAACCACCTCTCTGCAAGCTACAGATCAGCAGACGGAGCGATTCCTAAAAGTGGCAAACTCAGCAAACGTTGGTGATCAATTACAATTATGGGTCTCTGGCGCTGAGGAATTCGTTTCGAAGCTGCTGATCTATGACCAATTAGGCAGGCCGGTGATCGAGCAGAAATTACACTCTAATGGCGGCCTACAGCAGTATCTTTTCAATGTTTCGCAATTGCGTCCTGGTCTTTATTATGCCCTTGCTCCAGAACTCAACAATACCCATCAGCTTTCTGGCATCCCATTCGTAAAACGCTGATGAATTGAGTGAAAGGCCAGG
>JAHDEE010000199.1 GCA_020629005.1 Chitinophagales bacterium | reverse complement strand
TCCTTGCTCCTTGCTCCTTGCTCCTTGCTCCTTGCTCCTTGCTCCTTGCTCCTTGCTCCTTGCTCACGAAATCCTGCTCCAATTGCGATTATGGTGTCTGTTCTGTTCCTCCAGAGCCAATTTCAATTTTGCATTTTCTTCCTTTTCCAATTGAGGATCCTCCTCCAGTAAATCCTCGACGATGGACCTAACTCTTGCCAATAGTCTTGTATCCTCTGTCAGACTGGCCAATTTAAGTTTCTCCATTCCACTCTGCTGTGTTCCAGATAGAATACCCGGACCTCGAAGCTGTAGATCGAGTTCCGCAATTTTGAAGCCATCATTGGTGTCCACCATTGCCCGAATACGTTTCCTGCCATCATTTGTCAATTTGTTTCCAGTCAGCAAGATACAATAGGACTGATCAGCTCCACGACCAACCCTGCCACGCAGCTGATGCAATTGCGACAAACCAAAGCGCTCCGAACTTTCAATGACCATTACAGAAGCATTCGGCACATTTACCCCGACTTCGATTACAGTAGTGGCCACCATGATCTGTGTCTCGCCTTTCACAAATCGCTGCATTTCGTATTCCTTGTCCGCAGGCTTCATCTTTCCATGAACAATGCTAACAGCGTACTTAGGCAATGGAAATTCCCTGGTAACACTATCAAAGCCATCCATAAGATCCTTGTAGTCCATTGTTTCTGATTCCTGAATCAGCGGATAAACAACATAAACTTGTCTACCCTTATCAATTTGCTCACGCATAAAGCGAAATACGCGTAACCGGTCTTTATCTCTGAGGTGCATCGTCTGAATGGACTTTCTCCCAGGGGGAAGCTCATCAATCACGGAAACGTCTAAATCGCCGTAAAGGGTCATTGCCAATGTCCTTGGAATGGGTGTTGCTGTCATAACCAATACATGAGGTGGCTTCTTCTCATTTTTAGCCCATAATCTGGCTCGCTGGGCCACCCCAAATCTATGTTGCTCATCTATTACCGCAATACCCAATTGTTTAAACTTAACGGTCGGTTCGATCAAGGCGTGAGTGCCGGTAAGGATGTCTATTTCTCCTTGGGCAAGTCGTTCCAATACTTCCTTTCTCTTTTTTCCCTTTACAGAGCCTGTGAGGATTTCCACTTGCACGTCCATCTCTCGTAGCTCTTCACAAAGTCCTTTGAAGTGCTGTTGAGCAAGTATCTCAGTGGGGGCCATCATACATGCCTGCAGACCATTGTCTACAGCCATTAGCATACTCATCAAAGCTACTACCGTTTTGCCGCTCCCCACATCACCCTGTAATAAACGATTCATTTGACTGCCGTAGCGTGTATCCCGTCTGATTTCCTTTAAAACACGCTTTTGCGCTCCGGTAAGTTCAAATGCTAGATGATCATTGAAGTAGGTGTGAAATTGTTTTCCTATTCCTTCGAACACGATGCCAGACACTTTCTGAATACGGTTTACCTTACGACTCAATAAACTCAATTGAATAAACAGCAGCTCGTCAAATTTTATTCGTAGGCGTGCTGCATTAGAAGCAGCTTCCGAAGTGGGCAGATGAACTTCTTTAAGGGCCTCGTAGCGATTGCTGAGACGAAAATTCTGTAAGAAGCTATCTGGTAGATATTCTGGTAGGTCTGCGCGTCCCACTTTGGTGAAAAGCACCTGAAACAGCCGCCCGATGCCTTTGCTGTCCAAACCTCGCGACTTCAGCTTTTCGGTACTACTGTAAACAGCTTCGAATTGACTGCCTGGCGGCCGAATAAGGCCTTGTTGCTCCATCTCAGGATGTGGAATATTTACCCTGCCTTTGTAAACATTGGGTTTGCCATAAACAAGGTATTCCTGATTCAGTTGAAGGAATTTTTGCATGTAAGTAACACCCTTAAACCAAACAAGCTCCAGACTGCCTGTGCCGTCATAAACAGATCCTACCAGGCGCTTTCCCCTGTCTTTGCCCATAATCTTGAGGCCAGTCAGCTTACCCTTAACCTGTATGAATGGCAAATCTTCGTGAATCTCAGAAATCTGGTAGAC
This sequence comes from Chitinophagales bacterium, assembly GCA_020629005.1. Lineage (GTDB taxonomy): Bacteria > Bacteroidota > Bacteroidia > Chitinophagales > UBA2359 > JAHDDV01. Next base: position 9,521 of record JAHDEE010000199.1, on the reverse strand, counting down.
TTTGGTCTTATCCACATACCGAAACGGATAATGTTCCAATAAATCCTTGAAGGTGAAAATGCCTAATTCCTTATTCAGTAGAGCCGCTTTTGCGGGACCAACTCCCTTGAGAAACTCAATGGGAGTCGATAAATTATCATTTGTTGATGTCACTTGTTTTCCTTTCGCTTATTAAAGGTTCCACTTATAGAACAGCAAAACTGCATTTTGGTAAACAAAAAATTGCCTGGAAGGGCCAACAATTCACCGGTTTTTACTGTTTTTATGAGAGCAAATTTGTGCTTGCAAATGGGACATTTTCTAGGAATTTCCCTCACAATCTCTTGCTAAACAGTGGCATAAATTAAGCATATAATGCACAAAGGTGTCAACAAAGACGCTATAAAGTGTCTTCATAAGTACTGTCAGAGGGGTAGATAGCTTAAATTTGCATCGTTGGAAAGTTATTTGCTTCTCATTTTAGGGAAGCAGACAATGGCATTGCTGCTTTTCAAAATTCGTGATCAAATTAATTGCAACCATGCATAGAATTCTATACCTAGCACTGTTTTCATTATTGCTTAGCTTTTCTTCAGCGGCACAGGAAGTCATGTGGTCCTTCGAATCGGGGGAGGCCGAAGTCTATAGCTCTCCACACACTGCTGATTTGAACAAGGACGGCATTCTCGACATAGTCCTCGGCGGGGGTATTGAATCCAGTGTGGATTTGAATTGGGAGATTATTCTCAATCCTAGCGAGTACGGGGTCTTTGCCATTAATGGTGCCACGGGAGAAGAACTTTGGTCAGTGCCTTCCAATGATCAAATTTTTACCAGTGCTGTGTTTATTGACATTACAGGCGATACTATTCCTGATACCTTTATGGGCGGTAGAAATGCTAACCTTATGGCCATCAATGGTGCCACTGGGGAAATAATCTGGGAGTTCTATCCGGACAATGACCAAAGTGATCCTGCCGATGTAAATCTCTTTCAATTTTACACCCCACAGGTAATAAGAGATGTAAATTTTGATGGTCGGCCTGACCTGCTAGTGGTTAATGGCGGTGACAAACTGGCTGCCAGCTTTGACGAGGATCGACCGATAGGAAAATTGATGATCATCAGCTCCCTCGACGGCACCATGCTCGCATCAGCGGATGTGCCCGATGGCCAGGAATCATACATGTCCCCTCTGGTTTACCAGCCATACCGTAATGGTGAGTTTTTTGTCATTTTTGGTACTGGAGGAGAAGCACAAGGCGGTAGTCTTTATATCGCAACCCTGCAGGAGGTAATTAGGGGAGATTTGAGCGGTGCCACCGTCTTAGCCAGCAACGAGGATAAAGGCTATATAGCCCCTCCTACCCTGGCTGATGTCAGCGGCGATAATATTCACGATATCATTGTAAATAGTTTTGGAGGAGTTGTTTCAGCTATCAACGGTAGAACCTACGAGACGATTTGGGAATATACAGTGGAAGGAGGCGAAACCAGTAGCTCGCCCACGGTTGGCCACTTCAATGATGATGAAGTGCCTGATGTATTTACTACTTTCGGAATTGGAATAGCTCCCTCCTTTAGTGCCTTCCGTCACATCATGATTAGCGGTGCAGACGGATCATTGGCCTGGTCTGAAGATCTTGGACTTACACAATTTGGAACGGCGAATGCCGTCGACCTTAATGATGATGGAACCGATGAAGTACTGTTTATAACCAATCAAATGACAGATGGGATTTTCACTCATGAAATACATGCAGTAGATTTTGTTGCCGATACGCGCACCACCTATCTGGAGCCGGCACCCGGCACTGTGATCTTCAGTACACCATGGATCGGCAATCTGGATGGAGATCAGTCTTTGGATCTGGTGTACCTGCACAATACAGATGGAGCTGGCTTCGGTTCAACCGCAGGTGTTACAGTTAAGAAAGTGAATATGGCAACAGCTGCCTCTCAGCCGGTGGCCTGGGGCTGCTATCTCGGAGCCAAGTATGATGCTGTGTATAAAAGTTCCAGAGGCGATTGCGCTAACTCTCCCGAATATGGCTTCAGCAATTCAACGACTACTTTAGCCTGCATCGGCGATAACAATGGTGAAGCAATTTGTACGGCAAGCGGTTGCCCTTGTATGACAAGCACCTGCCAATACTTATGGGACAATGGAGACACAACCAAACATGCTTATAATCTGGATGCTGGCTATCACTATGTAACTGTTACCCACGAGGACTTTTGCGTGATGGTGACCCGAACCTTCATTAACGAACCTAGCCCTGTAAAAGTGGAAACTCAAGCACCCACTTGTGTCGGAAACGGCGATGGACAAGCGTCAGTGATTAATGAAAACGGAAACGCGAATGCCTATTCTTACACCTGGCCAAATCAAGATAGTACCATGACCGCAATGAATCTTGAGGTTGGAATCTATGAACTGACAGTAACCTACGGTGAATGCACTGATTTGGTGGCCTTTGAGGTAGTAGCTCCAGAAGAGTTAGCTCTGATTGTGGACACCCAAGACGTACTTTGCGCTGATGAAAGTAGCGGTACTGCTAGTTTTTCAGCCACCGGTGGAACTGGTGAATTCTCCTATTTCGTTGATGGTGAGGCAATAGATTCAACCGCCATCGGAGAACTTGCTCTGGGTGATTATCAGATAAAAGTGGTTGACTCAAACGGATGCGAAACCGAAGAGGTGATAAACATCGGCCAACCGGAAATCCTGGTCGTCGCTGCAGATCCAATGGATGCATTGTGTGCCGGCGATCCATCAGGATCCCTGCTACTCTCAGCCTCTGGCGGAACTGGAGCTATTAGCTACTCTGTCAATGGAGTTGAACTTGAAGGGGCAGAAGCGTTTGATCTCCTTGCTGGAGAACAGATGGTGCTCGCAATTGATTCAAATGGTTGTAGCTCGGAAACAAGTGTTATGATTGAGGAACCTACGCAACTTATAGCCGAAACGACTGTTACTGACCTCTTATGTCACGGAGCAGAAACGGGTTCAATTTCTGCCGATTTGAGTGGGGGAACACCACCATACCGCTGGGTCCGGGACGGCGTAGTATCCGACCCAACCTCATCCACCAACATTGCCTTCTCTCTTTTGGGAGCAGGAGAGTTTACAGTTGGATTTATGGATGCAAATGATTGTATGGTAGAATTTAGCACTGAGCTTACACAACCGGACTCTCTGTATGTAATTGCACAGGTTTCGGCAGATGAAAGTGTGGCTGGCATGTCCGACGGAATTGCCTCATTAAATGTACAAGGAGGCGTTGAACCATATAGCTACCAGTGGGATGATGATACCGAACAAACAGACTACGTAGCCTATAATTTGCCGGGCGGAACTTACACGGTATATGTGACTGATGCAAATGACTGCGTTGTAAGTACGACGGTCGAAATTCTAACCCTGGCAGGTGTATCAGTGGAAGATGCCGCCGCTATTGAATTACAAGTATACCCTAATCCAGGGAAGGGAATATTTTCGGTCAATTTGGCGCCACAGAGTACAGACATTGTTTGGAACATTATCTCCAGCAATGGGAAAAGGGTAGCCGAAGGCGATATACTAGCTGGAGACAGCAATACATATTTAGACCTAACACAATTTAGTGCCGGTGTCTATTTCCTACAATTGAGGATTGACGACGACATCTACATGAAAAAATTGATCCTCCATTAAGCAATTGATTGTATAGCTTGCTTTAGCTATCAAAATGCATTAGTTTCATCTTGAATACCCGCGAAAAGAGTGCCCGATCTTTTCGTTATAAAGCAGGCCAGAAACGCAATATTGATCTTGAGACTTCACCTAAATCACTCAGGAACAAGGATCTGTGACCGACTCACAGCATGTGAATTGGTATACCCTTTGCTTATTCATATAGCATATGGGGAGAAGCAGGAATGTACACCCGAATTGCTTAGAATCTGATGAGAAATTTGAATTTTGCACTTTGTTTTCAGCTCGTAGTTGGCATTTTATTGCTGGCTCATATGAATATGCTCGCACAAATCGACGAAGAGTGTGTGATACCTTATGTCTTCAACGTAAATAACGCAACCTGCCCTGGTGCAGAAGATGGAAATGCGACCTTCAGTTCACCCGCTTGTCCTTGCATGACCAGTGGTTGTACATTTGAATGGAGCAACGGAGAGACCTTTCACACAGCAACCGATCTCGCGGCAGGATACTATAGTATTACGGTAACACATCCTGATGGCTGCTTTGCCGTAGACTCTGTACTGGTCCAGGAACCACCGCAGATGGTTAACAATGTCGAAAGACTTAAGCCAAGCTGCTATGGCAGTAGTGATGGTTCCATTAATCTGGACCCAAACCCAAATGCCGGGCCTTTACAGTATCGATGGTCGGATGGACAAGAAACTGCTTTCGCAGAAAACCTCAGCGCTGGAGACTATGAAGTCACGATTACCAATACCGCTGGCTGCGAAAACTACAAATCCTTCGTGCTTGAAGATCCGGAAATGATTTCAGTAGTCTCAGATACCAAGGATTCCTGTCAAGGAGATAGCAGCGGCGAAATATCGGTAGAAGCAACTGGAGCACACCCACCATTCGCCTATCTCTGGAATGATCCCGATAGCTGCACCGTCGCTTCTTTGAGCAACGTATCAGCGGGTATCTATACAGTAACCATCACTGATGCAAATGACTGCCAGGTATCCTTGACCAGAGTAGTGAGTGAAGAAGAGGTCAACCTTCAGGCCTTTGCGCTGGAAAACTCAATCTGCTTCGGCAAAACCACACAGCTTGTAGCTACTGGCGCCCAGGATTACTTTTGGACTCCCGAAACAGGACTTGACGATCCAACAAGACCAAATCCATTGGCTAGCCCAGCTGAAACGACAACCTATACCCTGCATGGAATAAACTCCAATGGCTGTGCAGAAGAAAAAACAGTAACTATAGAAGTAACCGAAATGCAAGCTCCCATGATCAATATGGGCCAGCAGTTCATATGCGACGGGGACTTTACTTTCCTATCTGCATTCTATGTTGGTGGAGCGGAAAGCTATCAGTGGACTCCTACTGAGGGACTTACGAATCCAACAACAAGCAACACCAACGCAAACCCCTCTGAAACAACTACCTACACCGTGGAAATATTGGATATAGATGGCTGCATCAGCCGTGGAGAGGTAACCATTTTTGTCGATGATTGCATCGCCACATCAATCGAAGACAGTGAAGGACTAGAAATCTCTGTCTTTCCTAATCCATCCAATGGGCTAATGGGACTAAGTGGGCTTCCTTCAGGTGAAAACGCTTATTCGCTATATAATCTGCTTGGTCAGGAATTGACCACAGGTAGCGTATTACCAACTGAATCTCACTTAGATTTCGCTGACTTCGGCGCTGGTATCTACTTTTTGCACCTGCGAGCCGAAGATCAGGAAGTGGTCAAAAAGATCATCATAGAATAACAAGACAGATTCCGCTTATTCTTGCCTCAACCTTCTGATTCTCAACAACACTTTCTAACTTAGTCGGCAGCTGCCAGGCGGCGCAAAAAGACTAAGCATGGAAAAAAAATATGTTCTGGCACTCGATCAAGGGACTACCAGTTCGAGAGCAATCCTTTTCGATAAGCAAGCCAACATTGCGGGTGTTTCCCAGCAAGAATTCAAGCAAATCTATCCAAAGCCAGGATGGGTAGAGCACGACCCAATGGAAATCTGGCGAAGCCAAATGGCTGTCGCACTGGAAGTACTACAGAAAAACAATGTTTCCCCAGCCGAAATTTCCGCTATCGGCATCACCAATCAGAGAGAAACTACTGTAGTCTGGAATAAGCACACAGGCAAACCCATTCACAATGCCATCGTCTGGCAAGACAGGAGAACCGCCGTAATCTGTGATGCCATGGCAAAGCGTGGCCTAACCGACCATGTACGCAAAAATACGGGGCTTGTCATAGATGCTTACTTCTCAGGCACCAAAATCAATTGGATTCTTGACAATGTGGATGGAGCCAGAGAATTGGCAGAACAAGGTGACTTGCTCTTTGGTACTATCGATACCTGGCTAATCTGGAAAATGACAAATGGGGTCAGCCATGTAACCGACTACAGTAACGCGTCGCGAACCCTGCTTTACAATATTCTGGACCTTGACTGGGATCCGAAATTGATCGAAGAACTTAAGATTCCGATGAGCATGCTGCCAAAGGTACAAAACAGCAGTAGCGAATTCGGCACATCCGACCCTGCCTTGTTTGATGGTGTTGGCATTCCAATTTGTGGAGTAGCTGGCGATCAACAAGCCGCCCTCTTTGGTCAGGCATGTTTTAAGGCCGGCATGGCCAAAAACACCTACGGCACTGGCTGCTTCATGCTCATGAATACCGGCAACGAACCAGTACACTCCAAAGCAGGCTTACTAACGACCATCGCCTGGGGACTAGATGGAAAAATCAACTATGCCCTCGAAGGCTCCGTTTTCATAGCCGGCGCGGCTGTGCAATGGTTGCGAGATGGCCTCAAGATCATAGATACTGCACCAGATTCTGAATACTTCGCCGGGCAGGTCAGTGATAGTGAAGGAGTCTACGTTGTTCCAGCATTCGCGGGTCTCGGCGCACCTTATTGGGACATGTATGCTAGAGGAGCCATTTTTGGACTAACCCGAGGCACCAGCAAAGCTCACTTGGTCAGAGCCACCCTGGATTCTCTCGCATACCAAACCAGAGATGTACTGGATGCAATGAAGGCAGATTCTGGTATACAACTTTCCTCACTAAGAGTAGATGGAGGAGCTAGTGCCAACAATTTGCTGATGCAATTTCAATCCGACATACTGAATGTTCCGATTGACCGACCAAAAGTGATCGAAACGACTGCCTTAGGCGCCGCCTATCTGGCCGGCTTGTCCACTGGCTTTTACCAGCTGGACAGCATCTCCAGCAACTGGCAAAAGGACCAGACTTTCCAAGCTGACATGGCAGATGAGCAGAGATCCAAACTGTACAAGGGTTGGCAAAGAGCTGTTGAACGCTCCATGTCCTGGGAAGAAGAAAATACTTAACACATACCAAGCACCAACATGCAATACCTACCGAGAACACTGCTCTGTCTGCTTTTGCTATCCCTGTTTTGCGCAACAAAGGCGCAGGATATAGATGGCGGATCTTTCGAAAACTGGAGAGACATAAACGGTTATGAAGAGCCGGTTGGAGCAAACGGAGACACCCTCTTCTGGGGGACCAACAACAAGCTCAGCCTTCTGGGCGGAGGCCCACTCACTACCTTCCGGGAATCCGAAGATGTGTACCAGGGCAATTATGCGGTAAAGCTGGTTTCAAAATACTGGGATCTGGAACCTCAACCATTGGGCGTGGCTGCCATACTCGCCTCAGGCTATTTCGAAGCAAATATTGCAGACCTGACAAAATCTTTTCGACTAGGCAGGCCCTGGACCACCCGTCCTACGCGATTCAAGGGCTACTACAAGTACTTTCCACAAGAAGATGACCAATGTGCCATCTACGCAAGATTAACCAAATACAACACTGATTCGGGCCAACAAGACACTATCGGTGAAGCCAGCCTCACAGTTTTCGAAACAGTTGACGAGTACACAGCCTTTGATCTCGAATTTGATTATGTTTCCAACGAAACCCCGGATTCGATCACAATCGTCTTTACCCCCTCCGCTTACGGCTATGAGTTCCTCATCGGGGGAAACAGCACCCTCTTAATCGACGAAGTTTCGCTGTCTTACGATCCAATTGACATTCAACTTATCGGCGAAAACCCAATGCTTCAGCTTTACCCAAATCCCAGCACAGGCCAATTGCAGATTCAGGGAGATCTATCCGAGGTGCAGAGCCTCGAAATATTCGATCTGCAAGGCGCTTTAGTCTATTCGCAGGCCTTCGAGTCAACAAATAATAGCGCGCTAGACCTCAGTTATTTGGCCAACAGCACCTATCTGTACCGTTTCAAGCTCCATAATGAAAAGCAAAGCACTGGATTCCTGGAAATCTCAAGGTAGTCTACCAGAAAGGTAGTATCCCTTACTTCCGGGCTTTTTTGTGGATTTTCAGCGTCGCAATTGCTTATCTTAAAAGCTGATGAAGTATCGCCCTATACGCTTGATTCTTGTACTTTTAGCTCTGGTAACTTTGCCAGGCTCCTCTATGGATTTGCTTGCCCAGCTAAGCTACGGTGCCTCAGCCGGCGGAAATATAGGGGTAGTCATAGGACCCCTAAGAGATAACAGCTCCGCCCAGCCTGTCTTTGGACCCAGTTTGGGCCTCTTTGCGCACAAGCAAGTGAATAGCAAATGGGCGTTGCAGTTGGAAGCCAATTATTGCCTCACCGGCGTGCATTTCCAACAGCAAATTTTTGATCGTGATACCCTGTGGACAGAACAAATCGGGGAAATCGAATACCAGATTCCCGCCACCTACAGCGCGGATGTTTCCGGCCAAATCAAATTGCATTATATCAACCTTCCCTTACAGGCAATTTATCACTTTAGCCCCAGATTCAGTACCGGTTTCGGTCCACGCATGGCCATTCTATTCAAAGGAAAATTTGAGGGCACAGGCGATGTGATTGTGGGAGAAGAATATGTCTTTGCAGAAACTACAGAAGATTTCGACGAAAGTGAAAATCTACAGCGTTTTGATTTCGGCCTCACCGCCTCCTGGCAATATCGCTTTACACAAAAGCTTCGTACACAATTTGCCTTCAGCGGTGGACTCGTTGCACTCAACGAAAAAGGGGATCTTGTCCAGGATCAATTCTTCAATGGCTTTGCCAACCTAACCCTACTATACACTCTGGGATATTTACAGCAATAGAACACCAATGCATAGCCAATCACCTGCTCCCCAAACTTCGCAATAATCTGCGGAGCCCTGGCATTCATCTGCTCAAGCATCTCCAGGCTATGTCTCACCGTTACAAACCCCTGCTCATCTCTGCAATCAGCAGTCAAATTTTCCCAATGATTCTGATGCTGCAAGTCCAAAATCAGCTACAGCTCTTCTGCTCCTTGCGCAAGTTTAATAATAGGCCGCATGTCTGAAGCTTGTGATTTGTTTTAAAATTTTGGAGCGAAACGGTTGGGCACGTAAGGTGCTGCAGTCCCGTGCTCCGCTTGTACTCGGCACCCGTCTGGCTGTTCCTGCTCTGGGCACAGGGTCTCTCCTATCGTCGAGCCCCTGTGCCCAGGCAGTCACCACGCCAGCCGGGCACCTCATACCACTACGCCCGGGGCTATTTTGCACTGTCTCTCCTTCGCAGTTGTTTTTTCGATGATTGTTGGATCCAATAAATAGCAACGACAAGAGCAGCAGCCTTGGGTTTTTGGTTCTTTTTGGCCAAGCAAAAAGAACGGAGGCTTTTATTTACAGGAATCGCATAAAAATTACGATCTACTTGGATTTTAACAGTACAACTATTTTGCACTATCTCTTCTTCGCCACAAACTAAAAACCGCCACTAAGGGATAGGGAATCAATAACTGTCCGATTTTGACGTCGCTGGAAATGATT
>JAHDEE010000198.1 GCA_020629005.1 Chitinophagales bacterium | reverse complement strand
ATGACTACACAGAAACAAGTTTAGAAAGCGCATTCTTCGTAAAAAGCGCAGTCGGCCTCAGTTAATAGTATGGAGATTTTTTCACATAGACATGTAAACAGACTAGATCTATGTTGTATCCCTAATCAATAATCCGTTGTCCGTAACCCCAAAACCCTAATTAGCCTGAATCATATTGATGTCCATGGTCGGATAAGGAATACCGATGTTTTGTTTATCGAACTCCTTCTTCACATGTTCTTGCATGTAGAACAAGGTATCCCAGTAGTGCTCGCTCTTGCAAAATGGTCGTGTGGCGAGATTGACAGAGCTGTCACCGAGCTCGGCCACTACTACACCCTGAGCGGGATCTGAAAGCACGTATGGACATTGCTTGCCAATTTCAAGAATGATGCTTCTGGCTTTGTCGATATCATCGTTGTAACCGATGCCAAAACTTAGCTCCACTCCTACTTCTCCTTGACCAGAAATATTTGCAATATCATTGCCTGTGACGTTGGAATTCGCAATGATGATTCTCCTGTTGTCCAATGTCTTCAAGGTTGTGTTGAATGCGTTGATGGCCTCAACCGTACCGATAGTGGCGTTGCCTCCGATTTGCACGAGATCCCCTACCTTAAAGGGTTTAAAGATCATTAGCATGACGCCAGCAGCCGCATGGCCAAGAGAACCATTGAGCGCCATTCCGATTCCCACCATTAGGGCACTGAAAATGGCAATGAAAGAGGTCGTGTTTACGCCAAACATGCCAGCCACGGAAAGCAAAAGCATGATCTTTAAGGCAATGTTGAAGATCGAAGCAAGAAAATTGGTCATGGTTTCGTCCATGCCAAATCGTGAAATGGCCTTCTTCGAAAAATTCACCAGGCGTTTGATAATCCAAAATCCAATGATTAGGGTCAGAATTGCCAAGGCAACCTTCGGCACATATTCGATGAGCATTCCTATGCCCTTTTCTTTCACTAATGTCAAGTCCATAATGATGTATTCTGTCTTTATTTGTGATTTGAAGCCACAAAAGTAAAAATGAAAATAATTCAAACGTACATCGACAATGAAAATTGTGAAGTAAACGTACGGACTGGTAAAGAAACAGATAAATTAGGCAGCAATACTAGTGCTACGCACACGAAGTCCACAACACCTTTAAGGGCTTATATTTCTGTCATACTTCGTTGCTCGTCTGACAAAAAGATAAGCTCCTAAAAGGTGTCACGAACTTTGTTTACGCAGCACTAGCTTCTTGTTGATGGCTGAATGCAGACTTGCACTGAAAGAAGCAAACCCCGAATTCTGCGTTGAAAGAATTCGAGGTTACTTATGGAATTGCTTAGGGAAGCATCATCCACATAATTAAACATCAGTTAAGCCATGGTTCGGCTAATGTCCAATAAAAGGGTTTTGGTCTTTGGTGCCTACATAGGTAAGCAGTAACGACGGTGGCAAATATGACCAGGTGGACACTGACTGTCAAATCTGCAAGGGCACTCTTTGGGTCCGCAGATTTCCACACATTCACCTTCAAAGCAGTCGTAACCGGGAGGACAAGTAACTCCGACACAATCTGGCGTTCGTGTAACAAAGGTGGAATTGTCGTTCTCCGTTTGGAGTTTCAAGAGCTCGTCGGCCTTTTCCATGTCACCATAGTTCTGTGCCTTGTAATTTATCAATACCTCATCACCCGGCTCAGGGATAAAAGTTGTACCGGCTCCGCAGGAACAGAATATGGCCAGAACTGATACGACAATTAAAAATGCAAAATATCTCATGACAATTTATTTTTGGGTTTGTTAAACGTATTTGTTTCGATGCGCAGGGCCTTCAATTTAGAGCAGGGTCTATACCCCTAAGATTCCACCAGAACAATCTGTTCCGTAGGTAATGGTCACTTTAATTTTCTTGTCCCATCCTACAGTGTAAGTCTCCCACTCGTAGTCGAGCACTGCTCCACCTGCGCCGGTAAGTGGATTTGGCTCAAGGTTCTTAGCCCAATTGCGAAGAGAAGTCTGTGTAGAGGCTGAGATAGTAGTTGACAAAGTTTGAGGATAAGCCCAGGTGCTGCTGTTAGTAGAAGTAAAACTGCCCCCATTTGCACATGCCGGCATAGACAGTCGACAGCCTGTGAGGTAATTCATTCGATCTTCGAGCTCGCCAAAAGTGACAGATCCGTTTGGGTTACAAGACCAGTACAGGTTTATCCATCCCACTCGTTTGGAGGCTTCTGTTTCAAGCTCAGTCTGGCTCAATGTGGACGCTTGTTCCATTTCGATTGCGTCTTTCTGACATGCTGTGAAGACCAGCAAAAACATTCCTGTGATTAGCACTAATAATTTGTTTTTCACGATATTGAATTTTAAGGTAAAAAAAGGTATCTGATGGCTGGAGCTAAATGCCCCAAAACTCATTTCATTTTCTCATCAAGTACACCACAAATATATCTGTGGAAGCGGCCTAAAAAAATTACAAATTTGACGGAATCTGTCGCTATTTTGACGGTAAAGTAAATACAATTCACTGATAATCAATTATTTGCAAGACCTTAGAGTGTCTTGGATTTGTGCCACTATTGCTTATGATAAATTGTTAGAATCAAGAGTTTCTAACCGTAGCAAGGGAAAGCTGCACTCACGAATATTCGATGGCAGTGGCCAATCACTTTCGTCCATATGCCGGATCCTGATTGACGAATTACTAACACAGCAATCAGCTGCCAGTATTTGCGTTCTAGTTGATAGTACCATTGCCACCCCTCTCAGCTATGAAATTCTATCTTTTGCTTTTCAGTCTCTGCTTGATAGCTTGCCAATATCCCTCGGAACCACCAATTAGTCTGCAGGATCGCGCCGAAGAGGCGCGGCGATACTGTCAGGCAAATGATTTCAATGAAGACTTTTGCATCTTGATCGATATGAACCTGCACTCAGGACTCGATCGATTCTTTGTTTATGATTTGAAGGCAGACAGTATATTTCTCCAGGGCCTCTGCGCACATGGCTGTGGCCCCCATAGCTGGGGAGCAGATGAATCCAAAACCAAACCATTGTTTAGCAATGTGCCGGAAAGTCATTGTAGCTCTCTTGGAAAGTATAAGATGGGGGCCAGAGGTGTAAGTAGCTGGGGAATCAAAGTCAACTATAAGATGCATGGGTTAGAAGAAAGCAACAGCAATGCATTCAAGCGATTTATTGTTTTGCATTCCTGGGAGGCGGTGCCGGATAATGAGTTGTTTCCAGCCGGCACGCCAGAGGGCTGGGGTTGTCCTGCAATTTCCAACCAATTGATGCGCGAAGTAGATGTATTGCTGCAGGCTTCAACGAAGCCGGTGTTGATGTGGATATACCAGTAAAGCCAAAAAATGTAAATCATTTCAAGCCCCCGAAAAGATTGGTTAAATTGAGCCTACCAACATTTAATCTAAGGCCTCTCCTCTCAGCAGTCAAGAAGCGCTCTTAGCCTTTTCCTTGGTATGCTACTTGTATTGCTAGGTGCAGAGACCCTCAAACCAATACAGAATGGGATTTGTAATCGGATTCTTAGCATTGATCGCGGTGTATGTCGCAAAGCGCTATTACCTGGGATATAAAGAGTCTAAAGCACTGAAAGATCCAGACTACTATGCATTTGGATTGGCTCCTGCCATAGAGGTCAAACGTGCGGTCGAGCACAAGCAGTATGTAAAAGCGGAGCGGCTAATAACGGGGATGAATTCCGATAACCTGACTCAGACAATCGATTGCCTCACGCTATCGATGGATGAGCAGGTGTTTCTGGAATGGCTTGAAGCTTCAAACCAGAAACAGATACCCACTTTGTTTGTTGGTGTGCACTATAATCATCAGGGATGGAGAGCACGCTCGCATTCTTATGCGGAGGATGTGAGTCCGGAAGGGGCACAGAGTTTTTATACATACCAAGCAAAGTCTGGAGCCAGACTGTTGCAAGTAGCGGATGATCCTCGATTCAGAGAAGAAGCATGTTGCAGACTTATTCGCCACTACATGGGCCAAGGCAATCTGCACCTGGCCGAGCAGTATTTTCACAAAACCATCGAAATCAATAAGGATAACTTTTGGGCCTACCTTCGTTTTGCCGAAGCTGCTCAACCGAAGTGGGGAGGTAATTTAAAAATGATTGATGAGCTGCTTGCATTGCTACCTGCGCGAAAACTGATCCAGCACAGTACCAAACTAAAACTAATCCTCGACGGTCTGGGAGCCGGTCAAAACTACTTCGGCATTCCGGAAGAGGATATTAAACCCAGAACGGCTGCCAGCCTCGCAATGATTGATAAAGAATTAACGGCAGAGTCACCAAAGTCAATTCATCGCTATGTGCTTTATGGGTACATGGCCATGCTTGGAAGTCATCTGGATTTGGAATTATACCATGAAAAGTATGAAAAGAAGATGAATCACTATTATGCGCTATACCCTTTCGGGATTCAGGCATAGTAGTCTGGAATTCTTAAGTCACGCAAGGAAGGGATACTCAAATGGGAAACTGAATTTCTATCCGAGTGCCAACATGTGCGGAATCCGCATTTCCATGATCAAAGCTAGCCATTTGTAGTGGACGGGAGTACAGCTGATTTATAAGTTCTCTTCGTTTGAGCATATTCTTGGTGCCTACTGATTGATGTCCAGGACGTTCGCCTTGATTTATCTCTTGCGACCGACGCCTGCCGATACCGTTATCGATAATATTAACCACCAGGTATTCTTCAGATTTGTCGAACTTTAACAATACTCTTGCGCCAGGCTCAGCAATCCGATGCCGAATACCATGCCAAACTGCGTTCTCCACATGCGGTTGAATGAACATCGGAGGAATGGCAATATCATAAAGATCTAAGCGATCATCTACTTCAATTTCGAACTCGAATTGGTGTCCAAAGCGAAGACGTTCCAGCTCCAGATAAGTCTCCAACAGTTCCAGTTCATCCTCCAGGCTTATTTTATCCACTTGGGAGTAGTTCAGGGACTGTCTCATTAGTTGAGCAAATCTAGCCAGGTAGCGATTGGCGGATTCGCTATCATTTTCCGAAACGTAATTGCTGATTGATTGCAAAGAGTTGAACATGAAATGTGGGTCCATTTGCCTGGTCAGCGATTTCAACTGCACTCGCGCCTGTTCTTTCATCAAGGCATCCGAGTGGGCTTTTTCACTTAGCAACAGTTGCTCTGTTTTCTTTCTGCCTTTCCGTACTTTTCGATATTGCTGAAGAATCAGCAAAGAAAGTAACAGAAACAAGCCACCTCCGAAGGCAAAAGCCTTAGTCTGAAATCTTGTATTGGATAATTGCTGCTGCAGTATTGATTGTTCTGCCGCAAATGCTAGACTATCAGCCGTCTGCTCTTTCGCAAGTGTGTGCTGCAAATTCAAGCGCGCGAATTGCATTTGCTTTTTCTCCGCATTTATAGAGTCTGTAACAGCATTGTACTGCTCAAGATATTGGAAGGCCAGTAAGTCATCGCCTTCAGATTTTGCACATTCATATAGCGCGGAATATAGGGTTTGCTTGTGCTCGATTTCTGAGGGCAGTCCCTCCAGTTCCAATGCGCTGAGAGCGACCTTCATAGCTTCCGAACAACGACCTTGCTTTTGCAAGAGCCTCAGATCAGTGACCTGAAACTCCATGCTGACTTCTTTGATAGGATGGAACTGCAGATTTGATCTAATCGAATTCAAAATATCTTGTCCAACATCTAGTTGGTCGTTTTCAATAAAGTACTGCGATCGATAGAGCTGACAGGCATCCATCGAAAACTGATCGCCAAGTTTCTCTGCAAGTTTGTAGGCTTGCTTAATATGGTGCTGACTCATGGTATCCTGCGGATTTGCCTGATAAAGGACATATCCGAGATGCATCATACTAGTCAAGAGGTTTGCAGTATCATCGACTTCTTTGAAGTGTTGCATGGTTTCTTCTGCATACCGGGCAGCATTCTCATAGTCTTCCATTTGCTCATATACCATCGCAATGTTTCCTTTTAGATGCACGATCATCTCTTTTTGCGACTCTCGTTCACAAAAGTCCAACGTCTCCAGATAAATCCTCATGGAACTGACGTAATCGCCTTCGAATCGAGCAATGGTGGCGAGACGCATTTTTACCCTGGCATAGGAGCGCGCATACTTGGATTTATCATCCTCAAGCAATTTCAGGATCGCTCCCGCTTTCTCTCGTGCTCTGTTGTATTTCCCATGATTCACCAAAAACCGCAGGTATTCATTTTCGATTGAAAGTATCGTGAAAGTATCAGCTAGGGCAGTAGATATTTCTGAAGCCTTTCTAAATTGCTGATCAGCCCTGTCAAGTTTGGTTTCCAACATGCTGATTCTTGCGCCCATCATATGGGCCCGGGCAATTCCAATCGAGTCTTTTGTGGATTTGCTCAATTGCATAGCCTTGTCTAGATACTGGCTTGCACTATCGAGTTGATGATATCTGGTAAAAGCGCCTACGAGCATGCGGTAGTACTCAGCTTCTTTGTCAGGGGCAGACCGCAAAGGCAATAAGGGTCTCAGAGTCTCCAGGGAGTCCAGCACGGTGTCTTTCCCCCTAATGTTAGGATTGGTCGTATGAAGCAAAATATTCCCATGAATGATACAGCTATCATTGTTCGTTTGATAGCAAAATCGAACCAATTCCTTCAAAAGCACTAAACAGGAGTCGTTAGAGAACCTCCTATATCGTCTGATGAGCAGGCTAATTGAGGCTATTCTAGTAGAATCTGATTGACTGATATCCTGCCACTTCTCCAACAAATCACCCCGCACCATTTGGGCGGAGCAATCACCTGACAGTAAGAAAAGAAAAATAAGAGTACCAAAAATTCGTATCACTGGAATATCTTCGAGTGGGGCGGCTCAAAAAATAGTTATGCTAAAATAACTATTTATCATGCTCCGCCCAACACAAAGATAAAACTAAGGGATAGGGAATCAATAACTGTCCGATTTTGACGTCGCTGGAAATGATTTAGACGAGGCATTTTTTGACAGCATCCTTGTTGGCTGGTGGAGAAAAATAACGATGGATAAATCATTTCCAGCAAGTCAAAATGGACATTTATTGATTCGCTGTCCCTAAACGAAATAAGCTCTCCCTACATGCAGGTACACAAACCACGCTATGTAGATATACTCTCCATTTCTATAATTTTGGCAGGGCAGACTAATTTCTGGCGGCATTAATAAAAATGCAGTCATTGTCCACACAACCTTCGACAACACCTGCATCAATTGTAAGATTGTCAGTTCCCGACAATAACTCGATAGTTTCTGTAAAGCCATTCATGTCGGCATCGCTATCCGTTTGGTCTCCTCCGGCATCAGTGAAAGTAAAACCATAGTTTCCAGTGGCAGTGCTCAAATCAAACTCAACCACATAATTACCTGCAAACAAATCCTCAAACAGGTAATATCCGCCTCCAGCTGTTACTTCCACATCAATAGCAGGCCCATCTGGCACTCCATCCTGATCAATGTCTTCATATAGGTATACTGTAACACCATCTAGTCCCAGCTCACCGGTGTCCTGCTGACCATCACTATTAGCATCAATCCAAACATAGTTGCCGAGATTTTGAGTACAGAAATCGTTCAGGAATTGGGGGCCCAAAGGGTCTGAAGTACAACCAGAGCTGTTTTCAATATAGATTTCCGAGTAGTTTCCAGCCGGCATACCTGTCAATTCATACTGCCCAAGCAAATCTGTGGTAATCGAAACCGGTCCCTGCTGCACACCATCCTGCAAATAATACAATTGGTAGCTGGTATTTGCGATCGCACCTGAAATTCTCAGTATTCCATCCGAGTTACCACATCCACTAGGGTTCTCAAAGGTCAGTGTAAGAGGCTCCACATAATCCACAGTGATATTTACTTCATCAGAACTAATACAAGTTCCATCTCTGGTTATAGTATAAGAAACAGTCACTAGGTCACCAGGAATTAAAGAACCGATCGTTACCTCTGTACTGTTTTGTCCACTCACTATACTTCCACTACCAGACTCAATCATCCACTCTGCTACATCATTGACGCCTTCAAGTGCAGAACCTGTCAGCGTAATTTCACTGGAACAGGCCAACTGATCTGCACCCGCATTCGGTTCAGGATCAGCAAACGAAACGACCATTTGTGCACTGCTGTTGGGGCAATAAGGACTAGTAGTCGTGTACTCAAATATATAGTCACCACTACCAGTAAAATTATCATAAATAGCCGTTTGCCCATCTGAGCTTAAAAAGGTCTGTGTAGGTGTCGAAGGTCCGGATACAAATGCCCAGGAACCTGTGCCACCTTCTCCAGGCAATGAGCCTCGCAAGGTTACTTCACTATTTACACAATAGGCCAGATCCGGTTCGGTAGACGCCTTCGGAATTATATGTACCATCGTTGTATCAGAAGTAAGGCAACTGGACCCACCCAACAATTCAGCCGGGAAAGCATTCCAAACAAATTCATAGGCCCCGGAAGTGGGCACAGATACTGTTGCATCCGGGTTCTGAATATCACTAAAGGTCACATCATCCAGACTGGCCAGGTGAGTCACTTGTGAGGCAGACCAATACCCCCCATATTGTGCTGCTTGCGCTTTCAATTGAAATGAATATTGATCACATAGATATTGATCTGTACCCGCAGAGGCAAATGGAGCCGATTCATTTACGTACACCACTATTGAGGCCCTTTCATCACAAGCTACCCCATTCTCCACATAAAATACATATTCCCCTGTCTGTGGAAAATTAACGGTCAGCACATTTTGAGTAGTATCGCTAAGAAAGGACACACCAGAAGGACCGTCGTATTCTGTACTCCAATACCAATGCCTTAGGAAATTGCCAAAAGTGGTCGCATTAGGATCCAGATAATAGATATCAGCAGGACCAACACCATCACATACCTCAATCAGCTTGTCCTGAGGAGTACTCGAAGGGTAGGTAAAGGTCAGTGCAACAGTGTCCCTTTGCGTTTCACAGCCGGGAGAAGTCACCGCCCATTCCAACAGAGCATTACTGTTGCTGAAAAAAGCATCAATGTAAGAGTTGGGATCATTCGGATCCGCTATTGTAAAAGCAACATCAGAGTCAGGATTTCTATATACAATCGTCCAGGTGCCAACTGCTCCCGGTACCGTAGGAGTATTTGCAGAAAGGAAAGTTTCCCAATCAGCAGAGTTCGTCGCCTTAATACACTGATCCGGTCCCGCATCTGCAAAGTCTGTCTGTGTAGCAGTAGTAGTAATTGTCACATTGTCGCTCGCAGTTCCACAACCATTGGTAGATGTCCATGTAAAAGTATAATTGGTACTGGCAGACAATCCAGTAACAGAGGTATTGGGATTACTTGGGTCTGCAAACACCACCCCGGCGGAGGGACTGACGGACCAGCTACCAGAGCCATCATCAATCGCATCTGCAGAAAGAAAGTACTCCCCGCCATAGCAAATCGTATCATCCACGCCAGCATTTGGCGTCGCCGGAGGAGCGGTAGCAACATAGATGGTCACCTCATCCTCGTAGAAGCCACATGCCGCAGAACCCACAGTGTACTTAAAGGTATACACCCCGGAAACCATATTGCTAACATTCAAATCCAGAAGTGTAGGGTCCGACATTGTAGGAACAACCGGACCATCTACAAAGGTCCATAGAGAAGTTGCTCCAGTAGTTGTTGGCAAGTCCGGATCAGACCCAGATAAGGTAGTGGTCGTCTGACCACAAGGCAAAATCGCATCCGTTCCTGCATTAGCATCTCTGGCATCTCCTGCAATTACAATAGCAAAAGGATACACCTCTTCACAACCATAGCTGCCGAGCAAATCTCCTTGACTCAAAGCCGCATAATAGTTATAATAAGTCTTATGATAAGTAAACTTGTGTGTTCCAATCTCAAACGGAAATGATCCTATCGTACCAGAAAATTTATCCCCAGGATTAAATTGGGAAGAGCTAACAACCTCAAACCAGGTCTGTGCATAATTGGAAGAACAATCTTCAATACATCCAGCACTAGAGGGCAAATTGACATTAGTTGCAATAGGCAATCCATCGTCTGTACACCGATAGACATCATTTACATCACATTGCACATCATGATTGAAGAACTCAAACTTGATCCCTGTTCCACAACCGGGAGATGAGTTACATATATATGTTGCGTACAAATCACAATCTGAACAAATGCCGGCAGTAGGTACCACCACCACCATTTGATTAACCTCCGGTACTGGAAAGGTACACTCGTCCCCATCAATCGACCACTTGATAGAGTCACCGGGAAGTATCAAGGCAGGGTCTATTCCATAGTCTTTCAGATCAATAACCCACTCATCCAAATCTCCTTCACAATCACCAATGAAATACCGCGAACCACTAAAATTCTGACAATCATCAGGCACTCCAGTAGTAGCAGTAATCAACACGGTATCCCGAGTGGTAAGATTACATTCCGGATACTCAAACACCAACTCGTATTCATAAGTCCCTGGAACCAAATTATCCCAATGAACCCAACCATCATTGTAATTATAGTAAGTTGGATTATAGCTCGGAGTCACTGTTGACGGACCTGACAATTGATTCCAGGTCATGATTCCACCATAAGTCAAGTAGCGATACTCGCTCGCCTCCAAATGTTCTTCCACCCAAGGTCGCTTCGACCAGCTATCACCACAGATATAAACATCTTCACCAGCATCTGCCACTTCAAGATTCTGAACCAACAAATCAACAGTATCCCTTCGAATACATCCTCCTCTTGTTGAAAACAAAACCAGGTGGCCATCTCCACCAGGATAATAACGAGAAACAGAAACCTCAACACTGGTCTCACTTCCTGTAATTCGAACTCCGTTTTCGTAGCTATCGTCAAAGTCTATTCCCAACCAACCGTAGGAAACATCCGGCAACGGATTCGGAATACTGATCGTCCCCGAACCACAAATAACATAGGAAGGATCCAAACCAGGGTCCGGAATCGGCTCATCCAATCGATAGGTCACCAAATCCATCGGCGTACCACTGCCATCAGGACATACTCCCTCAATTTGGAAAACATACTCCCCAAGCTCTGTCACATTTGTCACCTCAGTGGTTTCCGAACTAGTCGAGGTAATCGATACATTGCTGCCGGCAGGCTCACTTATCACAGACCAGGTTATCGGAACAGGATTTCCTCCCGGATCATTCGTGTTGCCAAACAGCGTCCAGGAAGTCCCTTCGTCCTGACACATCACAAAGTTCACGCCTGCATTTACGGTGCAAGTTTGAGCCTTTACCACAAGAGTGCTTAAAAATGTGAGCATAATCACAAGTGATAGATATCTCATCATAGGCTAATTTCTTTCAAGTTTTGGAAGTGCATCAGGCACAATTACACCATATTGGTTCAACTTGTATGCCAAGCACATAAGTCTCAGCCCGCACGACTAACACTCAAGAAAATCATTCATTAAACAATTGATTTGCAACACGCTGCAAATGCAATAACTACGCATAAATTTCACTTCCGAAACAATCTACAGATCATACAATGTTATTTGCTTCTGCGCTCAAGTCTGCCATAAGATGCCAGGCCTGCATCGAAGTCCCCTTAGGGATAGGGAATCAATAACTGTCCGATTTTGACACCGCTGGAAATGATTT
>JAHDEE010000197.1:3180-11673 GCA_020629005.1 Chitinophagales bacterium | reverse complement strand
TTGCTCCTTGCTCCTTGCTCTTTACTCTTTACTTCCGCGCTGGAGTGCAGGTGCAAAATAGCCCTGATAGTAGCGTAAATGAAGGCACTCCGGACCCGCTGAGTCGCCCTGCAGGGCTGGCTGCCAAAAAGCAGACAGACATGCAGGTGCAGCGAAGCAGGGCCGGAGTGCCTTCATTGCAGCGGATAGCAGGCAATCCCTTTCCACGACCGGGATTGCTACGCTTCAGATATTAATCAGTATTCGAAGCGGTTTATTGCCAATCGAGGCGAACCTTATTTTCGTGGAAAGCGCCGAATACACCATATCCGTTTTCAATATTATTTGCTGTGATGCGTGGCTCGGATATTGCATCTTCGATTATTTCGACCGGATTCTCTGCCTCATAGTCGTTGAGATAGGGATAAGGATTGAATCCAAGATCAATGTCGAGGGAGCGGCCGAATTCGTAGTAGTCTTTGCTAAGGTGCCGGAAGTGAAGGTAAGTTCCAGAGCTGATGTAGTCCATCACATCTTCCAGGTCTTCCTGCAGCGCATCGTAGTAGGTGGTGAATTTGACCGTTTTGCGCTGCCCATCAAAAAACTCGTCGGTAAGAATGATGGAGGGACGGGCGGTGTAATAATCCTCCAACCGGGAAATGTCATCGCATTTGACAGGAATCGGAATGTTCAGTTGAATGGTATCCAGCGGGTTTTCGGGATCAGTGCCTACAAGAATTTCCTCAGTGGCAAAAAATATCTCGTAGTAGTTTGGGCCAGGAGGGTCGTCAAATTCAATATATATGTCAATGTCTGCTGTGTACAGGGTGTTGGAATTAAGACGATAAGAAGCCGTGTCGACATAGGCCTTGATAACCGGGGTCTCTGCAGGCACAGTTTGTGAGCTGTAGCAGGTTTCATAATTAGGCTCTCTTACTTCGATTTCGTAGGTCTTGTCTTCTTCTATCAGGACGTCGGAAGTGAAGTAATAGGGAGTCTGCCTCGTGAACTGATCGGCATACATTTGCTCCTCTTCAGTGAGTTCATACAGACGAAGGATTTCTGTATAGCCGGTGTTGTCTGAGAGTATGACTTCTGCATCAGTCAGAAATTTCTGGTCGACTGGGGCCTGCTCCACATTGAGACTGTTGTAGACAGAAATATAGGCTGGCTTGCCATTGCTGAGTGCGGAGGTGATGACCATTTTTGGCTCAGGATAATCGAGTTCTATGACATCATCTTGTTCGCAAGACAGAAAACAAAGGCAGAGGGTGAGAAATATTATTAATTTATACATTGGTATTTTGTTTTTTAGGATTAGTGATTTTCCTGGCGTAAGGGGCTAAGATCAGAAGGTGCGTGAATAATTGATGGATGGGATGATCGGAATGAGTCCTTGCTTTTTGATTTCGGTAGGTTGCTCTCCGATTTCAATTACGCTACCTACCTGATCGCTGTAACTAGCTGCGTAGCCGGAGTAAAGGTCCAGGTATACCGGATTGCTGCGATTGTAGGCATTGTACAGGCCGAAGGTCCAGACTCTTTTTCCTCGCTCCAGTTCCTTGGCGAAATTCACGCTGATGTCGAGACGATGCGTGGCCGGTAATGTGACATTATTCCTTTCCGAAACGTGGCTTACGTGTGCGATTGTTTCTCCTGAGATATTGAAGTTGTACTTGTTCAGTGCAAAGGAGACCTTGTTGCCTGTGGCGTATACCCAGTTGGCATTGAGCGTCACCCGATCGTTGAGTTGGTAGCTGGCCACCAGACTAAGGTCGTGGCGGCGGTCGTACTTATAGAGAAACTGGCGGCCAAAGTTGATCTCATCAAACTGTCGGGTTGACTTGGATAGGGTATAGCCGATCCAACCTGTGAATTTGTTTCTCTTCTTCTTTAGCAGTACTTCCATACCGTAGCTTTTGCCTTTTCCCTGCACGACTTTTTCCTCCCAGGTATCATCCAGGTTGAGGTAGTCTACCCCTTCGGCATAGGAGAGCAGGTTGTTCATTTTCTTGTAATAGGTCTCTACGGAGAGCTCAAACATTTTGGAGGCATTCCAGACGTATCCGAGCGCAAGTTGAGTCGACTTTTGCGGCTTGATATTTTTGGTAGGAGGGACCCAAAGATCGTTGGGCAGACCGACTCCGCTACGTGTGAGCAGGTGCAGGTATTGTTGCATATGCGTGTAAGATGCCTTGACCGCCATGCCTGGAGCAAACTGCCAACGAGCCAGCAAGCGAGGTTGCAGCGAGCTGTACATTTCGCCTTGTACGTTGAAAGCGCTAAGGTGCAGGCCTGCATTGAAACTCAGCAATTCAGTGATAGACACATGGTCTTCCACGTAGAGATAAGATTCCAGGGCCTTAATTTTTGACGCACCGTAAAGCGTATCGATCAGTGTCTCCGTGTTCTCTGTATTCAAAGAGGAGCTTTCCGAAAGATCCAGTGCTCCTACATTGAATTTGTGGTGGATGCTTCCTGCTCCAAATCTTAGATCGTGGTTGCCTCGTACCGACTTCTGGAAATCGATTTTGAGTCCTATATCTCTGATACCGGATTCGAACGAGTTTTCGAAACCAGCATTCCATTCGGTGCTTTCGGATCGGTACTTCTCCTCACTGGAAGCTCCTGTGAGGAAATGATACCTGCCGTAGATCAGGTTGACTTTTGAAAATAGTCCGGAATCATAGATTCTATTCCAGCGCAGGGAAGCGATGTTATTGCCCCAGCGTAGTTGGGAATTTTCATTACTCTCCAACTCATATTCCTCCTGCATCAGGCTGTTGTAGGTGCCGATTTCTTCTCTTCCAGTGCGGAATCTGTCCATGCCCGTGTGAAAGGATGCGAAGAGCTTATTGTTCTGGTTCAACTCGTGAGTGAGCTTAGCGTTTACATCAAAGAAGTTGTATTTGAATTTGTTTTTGATAGTTTGTTCCGTGCCTTCCACATCCACGTCAGAGTCTTCTGCCTGCTTGTACAGTGCGTTCACAACTGGACCAAGGTAGGTCGTGCGAGCACTTAGTATAAAGGAAGTTTTGGGGCTGCCCAGCGGGCCGTCCAGCGAAAACTTGCTGGAGATGAGCCCCAGATTGATGTTTCCTTTAAGGCCTTCCTGGTTTCCATCTTTAGTGCGTACATCAATGATAGAGGAAAGTCTGCCGCCATAGCGTGCTGGGAATCCGCCCTTTATGAGTGTTGCCTTGTTGATTGCGTCTTCATTAAAAACGGAGAGGAAACCAAGCAAGTGGCTCGGATGGTAGAGCGGAACATCGTCCAGCAAAAAGAGGTTTTGATCCGGGCCACCACCGCGTACGTACATTCCTGTATTACCTTCCGTGGCTGTGGCAACGCCCGGCATCAATTGGAATGCCCGAAGCACATCCACCTCGCCTGCCAGGTTTGGAATCGCTTTGATCTCACGCATATCCAGCTCGATCAGGCTCATTTGTGTCACACGATCGCTGCTCATGCTTTCTCTGGCAGTGACTACAATTTCTTCCAGTTCGAGTGCAGGTTCGAGACGGATGGACAACTGCTGATCTGCATTGAGACGAATCTCTTGTTGGTAAGGCTTGTAACCAATGTAGCTAACGGCGACTTTCATTTTCTGCGCATCCTGGCTGAAACTGAAGTAGCCATACTCATTGCTGGTGGTGCCCTGGGTATTGTTGAGGTTGACCACGTTTGCACCGATCAGTTTTTCACCCGTGGTGGCGTCAGAGATATATCCGTGCAGGTTGAAACTCGGAACGCTTTTCTTCTTGTCATGAAACAAGGTGATCTGCTGGTTAGAGATTTCGTAGCCGATTTTGGAATTTTCAAACAGCTGATCCAGTGCCTCGTTTACTGGCAGATTACTGATATCGCAGTAGCAACTATTGTAGTATTTGTTGATCAGCTCCAGGCTGTAGGCGAAATTCAAATCCGAGTTCGATTCAATTTCACTGATCAGTTCCGGCAGGCTATTGTCGCCGGGCTTTATGCTGAGCCTCTCGCCAGCTTGTGCGAGACTTACGTTCGCGATGAGGCATAGCATGCTCAGTAATGAAATAATAGTTTTCATTTTAATTGGGTTTTAGTATTAGGGATTAAAGGCTTTTTAGGAACAGGATTGTCCTTCTATGATATAGGTTCCTTTTGGGTCTTTCTTAATAGTCCATCCGAAGCTGCGTTCGATGGTTTTTACAATTTGTTCGATCGGTTTATCTTTAAACTCAGCTGTAAAAGCACAATCGATTATGTTGTTGCTTTTAAATCTGAAACTGCTTTTGAAATTAGAAGAGAGCTGTTGCACGACCTCTTTTATGGGTGTATTTTCGAAGCGTAGCTTGCCCGTTTTCCAGGCCAAAAAGTTTGGATGCTGGAAGGACTGCTGGCTGAGTTTTCCCTTCTTCAAGATGCCGGAATCGTTGGCATTGAGGATCAAATGGTCCATCTGTGGCTGCCCTTCGGCAAGTTCCTCGAATTTTACCTTTCCTTCTGTCACATCCACTTTTGTAATTTCCTCTTCCGTACTAATGTTGAATTTGGTGCCTAAGACTGTCACTCGGCTATTGTCCATATTAACTACGAAACGTTTGTTGGCGTCTGGGCTGATTTCGAAGTAGCCCTGGCCCTCAAAATCAACTGCACGTTCCGTGCCGCTAAAATCTTTCTTGTAAGAGACTGAGGCAAACTGTTGCAAGTGTACCAGGCTACCATCAGGCAATGTTACAGTCTTTATCCGCTTACTGTCGTTCTTGATCACTGCTAGCTTAGTAGACTGATTTAGTGTGAAGTATGCTCCGAGACCTAGCAGACTAAAGAGCATGATCGAAGCGGCTACTCGCAACCAGGACCTGGAGCTGTTGATGTTTCTTACAGGCGTTTGTTGACTTTCTCTCTGCTTGATTATTTCCAGGGTTTGCCGAAAGGCCTCCTGCTTTTCTTCCTCGGAGATGCTTTTTGATCTCTTACCGGACTGCTGCCAGATGGCTGCATATTTCTTGAATTCGCGTTGGCCTTCGTCGCTGTCTTTCCAGGCTTTGAAGGCTGTCTCTTCAGCGCTGCTAAGTTCTCCTGTGAAGTATTTGGCCACCTTTTCGGCTATTTCCTGTGAATGCATTTTGTGCTTATTTGCTACTAAGACAACTTGGGTGGGGGAGACCCTAAAGGATCTTGGGATTTTTTTTGGGGGAAAGGTGAAATTGAGGAGCAAAGAGAAAGGTGCAAAGAGTAAAGAGTAAAGAGTAAAGAGTAAAGAGTAAAGAGTAAAGAGAAGGAGTAGGTAGTGGGAATGGATCAGAGGGAGTGCTCAATTCTTTGTGTGGATCTGAGTGCCAAAGTAGAGATGGGAGTCTTCAACGGTCGCTGAGCCAGAGTGAGTAAAAACCACTTCGCTTGCCTGAAAAAAGGACTTTGCTGGCCTTTGGACTCCGACCAAGGACCGACATTAGCCACTGTATTAATATGAGCAAAGTCCTTTCTGGCAAGCGAAATAGTTTTTACTCACTCTGGCGCCCCCGGCTATTTGCCAACAGTTCACCACCCTCAATATTCCCAATTGTACATTCTTCCGTACCTTGCACCAAATGGAGTCACTCTGGCCACAGATCCAATCAGGCAGTGAAAGTGCCTTTGAAGAACTGTTCATGCAAAATTATGAGCAGCTCATTCGATTTGCCTCTAAGTATCATCACGATTACGAAGAGCAGAGGGAAATTGTCCAGCAGGTGTTTGCTGATTTGTGGTGCCGACGAAAGGAAATTAATATTTCCAGCAGCCCTAAGGCCTATCTGTATCGCACAGTGCGAAATCGCAGCCTAAATCTCAAGCGCCATGAGGCTGTAAGGCATAAGCATGAAGAGTACCGCAAATCCAAAACAGAAAACACCATCGATGCAGACCAACCATTGCTCGCGAGAGAGCTACAACAAAAAATCCAATACTCACTCAGCATCCTGCCAGATCGGACGCAGGAAATTTTTCGAATGAGTAGGGAAGAGGGGCTAAAATATCGGGAGATAGCGGAGGCGCTGGAAGTTTCTGTCAAGACTGTGGAATTCCAGATGGGTAAGGCTCTGGCTGCTCTGCGTAGGGAGTTGGCGGATTATTTATAGTGGTTAGGTATAATGTTCTTTGTGCTGCTTCATCATACTTTCACGCCAAATCCAAGGCCTGACCTAAAGCGTGCTGAAACGCTTAGCGCAAACTTTCATTGTTACGATAAATAGCGTGAGTTAAATGTTGGCATTTTTGCCCAAAGTGCGACAACTTGGTTGTTTCGGGATTCATTGGTTATTGTCAATATACAGTTGTGGCTATTCATTAAGTATGCTTTATTTTCGGTTATAATATCATTTCGTTGGGAATACGTAAGTATTGGATCATACGCCATACTGCCATGACAACACAATATATCTTGATCTGTAATTGTATATTCATTCTTTCTTTTGAATAACTTGGCTGCTTTGACAGGTGGCCGAAACTTATTTTGATAACCAAATCATATAACTGAACAATGAAAATGCTAACGCTGATCACAGCTTTGGTTGGGATGATGTTATGTTTTGAGGCCAATGCTCAAACAGACAAAAGCTCTTCCAACCGCTACCAGGACCGTGCGGTCGATGTAATACATCAGACCTATGGTGAGGAGATCGATCATCTCAAAATGGAGAATCCTGAAGGCTACCAGAAATTTCTCGAAGATCTCAATCGAATGTATTCACTGCAGAGGGAAATCCTAAAGTTGCGTGATCTCAATGAAGGTGGAGTGGAGGAAAGAAAGATTCCCTCCATTCAAAACACTATCCAACAAATCGCTCTTACTCACCTAAATCCTAGAAACTAAACCAATGAAGAAGATTATTCTATTGATAGCCCTAATTAGCTTTGGGCTTTCTCAGGGGTATGGGCTAACCTGTACAAGTACCTTCACGGGAGAAATCGCCTCAGATGGTAGTGGAAATCCTGGAGCTGCTTTTGTCGTCGACCTTTCGACTGGTTGCGGTTGTGGTACCATAAACTCCATTAATGTCACAAATATTTCCTTGAGCAGTACTAGGTGCAATGATTGGTTTGTCGTAAACATTGATGGCACAACGAACTTAACGGCGGGTTGTCCGAGTTCATTAACTTTTCCGATTGATGTCACTAATGATGGTACGATCTCAGCAACTTCGCAGGATTGCTGTTCGGAAGGTGCTTCAGACTTTCCTGACATCACCTTTACTATCGAATACGATTACACAGATGATGGCACCTGCCCTCCTCCGCCATTGACTACCGGTCCAGATTGTACTTCCTCTTCGCCTATTTGTGCCGAGGCGGGAAGTAGTTTTGTCGCTCTTCCAGGCTCAGGTGATGGAAATATTGAAACTGGTACTGACTTTGGCTGTTTGCTTTCTGGGGAGCAGAATCCTAGTTGGTGGTGGATTCAGGTAGGTACTACTGGAACCCTAAACATTGCTATTACTCCTGAAACAGCAACCGACTACGACTACGCTATTTGGGGGCCATTTGCCTCTCCAACCACCTGTGGCGCTGACCTCGGCAGCCCTGCAGATTGTAGCTATGCGTCAGGTACAGCTCCAGAAGAAGCCAATATTTCTGGTACGGCTGGAGATTACTTTGTCTTGCTTGTCAATGATCACAGTTTGTCAGGTGTTCCATATACCCTTGAGTTGTTGGGTTCCAGTACTGGAACCACGGATTGCGATGTAGTCTCTGTCGTTCCCTGTGATGGCTGTGCAAATGCCACTTGCAATGTTGAGCCAACCATCTATGCAGATGAAACCGCCCAGGGAGCGATT
Source organism: Chitinophagales bacterium (assembly GCA_020629005.1). Classification (GTDB taxonomy): domain Bacteria; phylum Bacteroidota; class Bacteroidia; order Chitinophagales; family UBA2359; genus JAHDDV01. Next base: position 3,901 of record JAHDEE010000197.1, on the reverse strand, counting down.
GACCCATGTTCTGTTGCATGTACCCCGAGTGAGACCAGAGATACTCCTGGAGTACTAGAGCGTTTCTGCTCCACCTTCACTACTCCAGCAGTGCTGACTGAGGATTATGTAAGCTTCAATGGTTGTCGAACCGACGATCCAAACTCCTGCGCTACCTTCCTGGGACTTGAAGCATATGAGGCTTGCTCACTGCTTACAGCAGAATCCTTCACAGCAGGTGGAGGTGCATTGAATGTTTATAACGTAATGCCAAACACTACCTATGAATTCTGCTTTACCTACGATGGCACTGCATGCAACTCAATTTCTAATCCTTGCATGCAAGTGTTCTATGTGGCTCCACCTTGCCCAGATCTTAGCGCTGTTGTTGCCGCCTCAGTAGTTGTGAGCAGTGAAAGCACTTGTAGCACCTTTGGCGGGACCACCGGTGAAGACGGAGGAGGGGTTCTTGCAGCTCCTGCCACCAATTGTCCGGCAGGATCAACACTTGAATACTCAGTTGATGGTGGTACGTTTAGTGCTACATTACCGACCTATAACCAAACGACCGCTCTTTCTATCACTACTCGATGTACTTGTGATGTAGATACTGCAGTGAGCAGCACACCCAGCACGGCCGTAGTTACGGTCCCGGGCGCATGTCCGCCATGCCCAGATTTGTCTACAGTGGTTGCAGCATCAATAAGCATAACATCCGAGAGTACTTGTAGCACCTTTGGGG
>JAHDEE010000197.1:0-3080 GCA_020629005.1 Chitinophagales bacterium | reverse complement strand
CCCGGTTGCCCGGATTTGTCTACGGTAGACCCTGCGAGAATCATTATTGACTCGGAAAGTGCTTGCACTACCTTTGGAGGTCAAGCAGGCGAAGACGGTGGTGGAGTACTGATACCTGCAACCTCAAATTGTCCTGCTGGTAGCTCTCTGGAATACTCCGTGGACGGAGGTACTTTCGGACCGACAGCACCCTCTTATGATCAGTTGAATGCCCTTTCAATTGTCACCAGGTGTACCTGTGATAGCGATTCAGCTGTTACCAGCTCGGCCAGTACTGCGATCCTAACAACACCTGGGGCTTGTCCTGGCTGTCCAGATCTCAGCACTGTGATAGCTTCTCCTATTACTATCGTAAGTGAAAGTAATTGCTTCACATTTGGAGCTGGCACTGGTTCTGGTGGCGGTGGAATCTTAGCCGCACCAACAACTGCTTGCCCGACAGGATCACAGACCCTCTATTCGGTCGATGGTGGAGCTTTTTCGTCCTCATTGCCTGCCTACAACCAAACATCATCTCAATCTATTGTTACGATTTGTAGTTGTTTGACGGATTCTGCAGTACAGAGTCAATCTTCTTCCGCAGTCGTAACAGCTCCTGGGGAGTGTCCTCCTCCTGCTGCAATGGCTTGCAGCCTCGAGGGAAGTGGCCCAGCCTGCACAGGAGATTCAGATGCCAGCGTTTCGATAACACTTGTCGGTGGAGCAGCGCCCTATACAGCCACGCTTAGTTCAGCTGGCACAACTATCTCATCAGCGCCGATCAGTTTAGGGGATAACAACGATGTATTCACGGGTCTGGCAGCGGGAGACTACACAGTAAAGATCCAGGATGCATCAGGTGCAATCTGCACAAGCAACTACACTGTTTTGGATCCCCCTGCATTCGTGGCCATTGGAGGTTCTGCCAACGATACAGAAGGATACTCTGGCAACATTTTGCCAGTGTACTATAATTCCCATCAATTTAGCATAGGCGGAGGTACACCACCATACAACTATGATTTTGACAGGACCGGATATGTTAGGTATGGCGTCGATGAACTTAATGATCCTACATATGATGAACAGCTGAGTGTGATCTATGCGGATGATGCTGAATGGAGCTTTACAGTGACAGATTCAAACGGCTGCGAAGTCGAGACTTCAGTAATCTTCTCTAACGATGATGGGAATGGTGCAGGTACAGGTACGACCAATCCTGATACTCCCGGTACTATTCTGGACATAGACGCTGTAGCAATTACTGCCGATTCATACGCAGGCGGAGGTACTGGCACCATTTCGCTTACGATGGCAGGCTGCAATGGCGGTCCATATGCTTTTGAATGGTCAGGTCCAGGTGTTCCTGGCACAGACTACTGCGTAGCATGTCAGAATCAAGTCGCACTGGAATCGGGTCATTATGAAGTCACCGTTACATGTCAAGATGGTCAAAGCACATCAGGATACTATTGGGTTCCATTGGACAGAAGAAGTGGAAGATTGAAAGATGCTGCAATAGCAGCCGAGTTTAGTCTTACTGCCTTCCCAAATCCAATGACTAACAGCACAACAGTTGAAATCGTGTCTGACAGATTAGGTGTATTGGATCTGTCGCTCTATGCAATTGACGGGAGAGTGGTCTTTAGTCAAAGTGTAAATATCACAGAATTTAGCAAGGCACATACCTTGAAGATTGATCGTGAAAAACTCGGACTAGCGCAAGGTGTCTACAGTCTCAGAGTCTCTGACTCGGAAGGCACCTTCGAAAACCTACAATTGCTGATCCTTGAATAGAAAGTGAAGTATATTTTATACAAAGGAGGTGTGGTCGCTCGAGCGACCACACCTTTTCTCTTTTTGGCGCAGCAAGTCTCACTTTTCTTGCAAACACTATTTGGCAGTATTTTGATAGGAAAACGAATCCAAGCCAGGGGCAGCCGTTGGAAAACAGCTAAGGAATCAACAAATAAGCCACCCACTTATACTCGATTGCCGCCACCTCTCTGCGTTTGTTAATATGTAGTCGTAGCACATCGGCTCCGGTTCGGAAACTGAGTTCGTAGATGTCCGCAATTTCGGGCATTCGAAGCTTGCCAGGTTCACCATCTTTCACCTTTTTGATTGCTCTTTCTCCCTCGTGCGTAGTAAGCAGCCCCTCCGAAAAACTGAAATGAATCGAGTCTTCCGGGCTTAAATGACTAATCACAAATCTATCTTTGCCAACATCATAGCTGGCATAAGGCTTTAGGGACACGCTATCCAAGTCAGCGAAGCTTTCGATCTTTTTGAAGTCAACATAAGTGAAGTTTTCCCCTTCCATTTTCAGTCGTTCCTTCGACTTGCTGGCCAGGAAATAAGTATGTTCCCCAAACTCTTTAGAATTAAAGTAGAGCAGCATCAGGTATTTTCCCGGGTCCAGCACCACTTTGAGTGTAGCCGTCTTGCCCGCCTTACTCATCAGGTCAAAATTAAAACCATGTTTAGCCCGTGTCTTCGAAAGCACATTAAAACTCTCCATGCCTTCAAAATCCTCCATACCCGAAAAAGCCACCCGACTAGGCGTAATCGTCACCGTTTTCTCTCCTGGAGCCAGCGGCATCGGTCCCGTATAACCCTCCTCATATTCGGCAGGAATGATGGTGCGACCCAATACATCCGCCAGCGAGAATATGCGGATATCATGCCTTAGCGAGTAAAGATTCGAATCGATTTCGGCATCCAAAGAATCCGGAAAAAAGGAATTGGCATGATTACTTTGCGGAGCAAGCAGTGTGCAAATCAAGAGTGCAAGAAAAGTAAGGCTTCTCATTTTAGACAGTTTAGCTGTCCAAATTTAAAGTATTAAGGGCAGAAATTTACGAGGAAGGTCATCCCCACCATCCCGCCGATCAATTTGTCACCCAGCCATCAAATTTGGTCGATAATAATGATGTGGAGCGAAGCAAACACACCCGTTGAAAGGGCTTGCTCGTGCTTTGGGATTTAGTTATTGGTTATTAGTTTTTAGTTTTTAGTTTTTAGATTACGGATTACGGATTACGGATTGTCTTGCACTGAATTTGGTTGACCTTTTCAAACCAAATTTGACATGGCAAAAT
>JAHDEE010000014.1:12165-55787 GCA_020629005.1 Chitinophagales bacterium | reverse complement strand
CCCCAAACCTCCTCATCCGTAGTGAGGTGCTCTATCCAGTTGAGCTACAAGGCCAGTCGGAGCGCAAAGATACGCTTTTCATTTGTATATTCTAGGTGCAAGTGGCGGAAATAATTTGTCGACTCTGAAAAAGTTTTGCGTCTCAACATATCACCTGCGCAACTGTCTGAAAATGAATTCGGAAAATGATTGTCCCAATAGATCCACAAGTCCAATTCCGTAATCCGTAATCCAACCCTAAGTATCCGGAGTATTGTCAATATCATCCAACTGCGATTTTGATATGCTATCCCGCATTTCCGTATCAGCTTTCAGATTCTTGTACCGGTAGTAATCCATAATGCCCATATTGCCAGAACGGAAAGCCTCGGATATAGCCTTGGGAATCTCCGCTTCAGCAGCAATTACTTGTGCACGTGCCTCTTCTGCCTTTGCCCTCATTTCTTGCTCATTGGCGATCGCCATTGCGCGTCGCTCCTCTGCTTTTGCCTGAGCAATGTTCTTATCTGCCTCGGCTTGATCTATCTGCAATTCAGCACCGATATTTTTCCCAACATCAATATCGGCAATATCAATAGACAAAATCTCGAAGGCTGTACCTGCATCCAGACCTTTCATCAACACGAGTTTAGAGATGTTGTCCGGATTCTCCAGAACGGCTTTGTGGCTATCGGCAGAACCAATTGAGGAAACGATCCCCTCACCTACCCTGGCGAGAATAGTTTCTTCCCCGGCACCACCCACCAAACGGGTGATGTTTGCCCGAACGGTCACTCTCGCTTTGGCGATTAGCTGAATACCATCTTTTGCCATAGCAGCTACCGCCGGAGTGTTGATCACACGGGGATTTACAGATACCTGCACTGCCTCAAATACGTCTCGTCCCGCCAAATCGATGGCGGTTGCAGCTTTGAAATCCAAATCTATATTGGCCTTCTCCGCAGAGATGAGAGCATTTACCACCGTATGAACTTTTCCTCCAGCCAGGAAGTGGGCTTCCAACTGATCCCGTTCCAGATGGATACCTGCTTTGTTGGCGTTGATCAGCGCATTGACAATCACCTGCGGCGGCACTTTTCTCACGCGCATCAAGATCAGCTGTAGGAGGGAAATTCGTACTCCCGACACCATTGCAGAGAGCCAGAGCCCGAGGGGAACGTAATACAGAAATACCCCGATTGCAATTACGCAGAGTACGATTACAAAAATAAGTTGTTGCATATGTTGGTCTTTTGAAACTGGGGTTATGTTGCTTTTACAAAAATCTTACTTCCTTCGATACTGTCTACCACAATGGAGGCACCATTTTCCAGATAACCATCCATAGAATATACTTCATATATCTTATCGCCGATACGAGCCTTACCTACTGGTCGTATATCGCCATAGGCCTCGCCGATTGCTCCTACAAAAAATCCGTCATCATGTGTGGTGTCCACTTCATTTACATGTCCCTCCAGTTCGTATGCCAGTGAGACTTTTTTCGAACGAAGACTCTTCAAGCCAAGAAAAAAAGTGATCACCATCATCAGAAGAGCGCCGACCAGCACCATATGTCCAGCTTCTGTACCCAGTCTCGAGTAACCAAGATAGATGCCAACCATTGTCACCACCGAGCCTGCAATAGCCAAGACTGTTGCCCCAGGCAAAATCAAAAATTCTCCGACCAATAGTAAGATTCCTAGCAGCACTACACCTAAGACAATAAGTAAATCCATATAACATTGGTTTCTTGTCGCTACGACGGTATAGTCGCAGTCTCTACAAGTAATCTAAAGCTACGGATATTAGTTCAATTTCTGCAATAACTTTTGCCTCAGACAGCTAATCATTGTGATAAGGATCGCCATGTATTATAGTATAGGCACGATAAAGCTGCTCCATAAACAGAATCCGGATGATTTGGTGAGAGAAAGTCATGTCAGAAAGTCGAATCTTTTGGTCCGCTCTTTCATAACATTGATCCCCAAAGCCATAAGCACCTCCGATAACAAAAACCAGTCGCTTTATACTCAAATTTGCAAACTTTTGAAGCTGATCAGCAAACTGCCGAGAGTGATAGCTCTTACCTTTCTCGTCCAGCAGAATAACGTGGTCTCTGCTGTCGATAACCTTGAGGAAAGCATCAGCTTCCTTCTTTTTCAGTTCTTGTGGAGGCAGCTTTGAAGCGTTTTTAACAGTAGCCAACAATCGCCATTGACAATCTACATACTTGCGCATGCGCTGATGATAATTGTCAACAGCACTGGAAACAAACTCCGGATGGGATTTACCGATAGAGAGGCACAAAATTTTCATTTAGATCAGTTCTTTTACCAAAAAAAAATTAACGCAATCGATACAAGATAGCAAAAACAGTCGCCCATCACTTAAAAGTGACTAGGCTGTATCTATTCGCCCTTGATGCAAATTGCACAGTAACAAAACAAATTGTCGAATTTTTATTTTTAATATTTATTGGGCTGTTAACAAAGCACACCAACCTATTCGACAGAGCATTACAAATAATCGCACTTCCTATGTGAAAACAGGACTAAAAATCGCTTTTCATAAGACCTTGGAAATAGTTACAAATTCACTATTTTGGAATTGAAACAAATAGGGCGGGCCATCAATAGCAGAAAGCTATATGGATCTCGAGCTATTTTCTTCAGCAAGATGTGAGTTTTACACGCCTCACATTTTGGCATTTCGCCTGTCGCTAACAGCAGGTAGCACTGTACATCTTTCTTGTTGACTCTTACCGAAGTTGCTGAGTAAATCAGCAAAGGGAGAGGCGTCTGCGTAAGCCATTGATTTGCGCGGCCGGGGAGAGCTGTGCGCTTTACACCGCAGCAAAGTACCATAACTACATATTTTGTACACTATCAAAAGAACAATACACAAATGATTAGTCAAGCACCAAGAAAACGCAAGAACTATCCCGGGAACCGTAGAAAAGTGGGATCAAGAGACTACGGAATTATTCTAAGCAAACTTATCGCACTCCGAATGAACCTAATTTATGGAAAAGACATCCAGGAAATCGGAAATGTGTATCATAAAGTAGCCACAAAGCTTCTGGAATTGGGATTTGAAAAGGATGCAAAAAAAGTGAAATCTTTTGTTGGGCGAAGAAAAGGAGGAGTCTACAGCTTTGTAAAAGACAATAAAAAAGACCAGGTCGTAGAGCTTATTATTGACTGCTGGCGTAAAGGAAAAGAGATGCATGACCAGGAAAAAGCAAGGGCTGAAATACTTAGCAGCAGCTAAGTCCTTGAGCATCAAATAACGACAGGAACAGATATAACTACACGAAACTAAAATAACATTGTGTAGTTAAGGCAAATACCCGACAGACCATTTTTCATTCTTTTAAATTTCGGTAGGGTATTTGTAGTATTGCGGCTACAAAAGCACACTGATTGTTAGCTATGTCTACACTCCATAGCTAGCTTTCACACTTATCTGCGACAGTGATAAAACCAGTCCTGTCGCAACACCATAAGACATTACACGGAAACACACTACGTTGAATCAGGCAGGCCCTCTTAGAACAAGGAACTGTCAATAATTTACTGAAATTCAGCGTATCACTATGGGACAAAATTCTAATCTAAGCAGCAGCTTCGCGGAGCTTTGCTTTTTGGAGTACTTAAAACACAATATACCGAGAGCAAGTCAGGAAATACCAACAAGCAGTGCAGCTGCAGTTTCGGATATTCTTGTGGAAATAAGAAACAAGCTTCACAAGCATATTCCGGAAGCACAGTGCAATGATTGGATGCAGCTTCTTCAGACCGAAGATGGCACAGGCTTCCTTATGTCCTTACTACGCGTACTGGAAGGGGTGCCCTATCGATTGCTTCATGCAATCCTTGAGGCTGCTATTCAACCGCAATATTGGCACCGCCTGGAACGAGTTATCACCGACTGTTGTCGCATTGCTGGAGAGGAACAAGTATCCCTCTTTCTCCTCAGAAATCTGCGATCCGAGGAGGAGAGTCGGATAATCGGAAGTATCTATGCGCTTCACTTCGTGCGCTCCCGCATTCATCACGTCGAAAGCCTTTTTGACAGCCCTGGCGAACCTGATTTTGTAAAAATTGGGATCAAATACCAGTGGACGGGATCGAAATATGAATTTGACCTGCTCGAATGCGAAGAAGGCAGCACCAGAATGAATTCCCGAGAGCTACAGGTTCGGGAAGAATTGGAAGACGAATTCTTTTATGACCGTCATGCAGCACTGTTGGTCGCCTTTCTTGCCCCACAAAAGAGGCATATTCGCGAGCGCATCGCGGCACTGCTGCCTTCCTACCAGGAACGATACCATATCCGACTTCGCCCAACTTTCCAGGAAGCACAAGATCTCGCAAATCTTGAGGGCATCGACTTAAAGAAAAAAGTAGACGAATTTCTCGCTGCTGACCTATCGGCAGTGTCCACAAAATTTCCGGCCTCCCGATAAAATCAAAAGTTTTTTGAAATTTAGGAGCGCAGCATACTTCGGCGTGGCAGCGAAGTACCTGCTGTCCGTTCCAATAGAGGCACTGTGCAGGAGCTTCGCTGCACCGGCATTAGGGTCTGCTCGAAACTCACAGCCCCTACTGCCGGGCGCTCAGTTCCTGCACAGTGCCTCTATTTCCTCTTCCATCAGGGCTATTCTGCAGCAATTTGCTCCGTAGAACCAAGCCAATTGTCAGGCTAATCCAAAATTTCTTACAGCAATTCCATGGAGCAAGCCGCTCACCGCTGCCTACTCAGAAGCTTTTCATAATGCTTGAATCACAACTTCAGTTGCTCATTCCGGCATGGAGCCTTAGATTTGTCACTTGAGAACCTCAAAAGCACTTCACAATTGGCTACATCTGATTGCCAGACCACTGGCACTGCTGATAATTGTCTTGGCATCTCTGTACAGGCTAGTCATCTACTTGCAAAACAGAACCTTGTTTATCGATGAGTGCAACATTGCAAGGAATCTTGCGGAAAGAGGGCCAATTGATTTTTTCAAGCCTCTTGATTACGAACAATACGCCCCTCCCCTCTTTCTATGTTTGCAGGATTTTATTGTCTACCTACTAGGGATGAATGAATATGCCCTGAGACTTTGGCCCTTGATAGCATCTATCCTTGGACTACTTGTCTTCTACCGCATCACCCTAGAGCTCAAGCTATCGCATTGGGCTTGGTTCCCACTTACGCTCATGGGATTTACTGAGTTCTTTTTTCTTTATGCTTCAGAGCTAAAACAATATACCACAGACCTGCTAATTTCTCAGCTGCTCTTGTTGCTTGCACTGAAGATAAAACCGAAGGAATTTGATAGCAAACACGGTCTGGTATGGTTGTTTATAGGAGTAATCGCACCCTGGATATCGATGCCGTCTGTGTTTGTACTTGCCGGGGTTGGGTTCTATTACCTTGCTTCCTTCGGTACAAAACGCATTTTGAAAAGTCATTTGCAAATTTCGGGCGCAATTCTATGTTGGCTACTGAGCTTTTTAGCTTACTACCTGCTCATCCTCAACAAAGACATCGGCACCGATTACCTCGCAAATACCCACCAAGGTTACTTCCTCGACCTTCCACCTACCAACTTGTGGGAGCTTAAGCAATGGGCAAAGCGTCTTCAAGGTATACTTGGATCACTGGTAGGATTTAAAGCTATCCCAATTGTTGGCTTAGCGCTGTTCATGGCAACGGGATTATGGAAGTTGCTATGGTCCGGATCGAGATTCTTACTACTGGCAAGTCCAGTCATACTCTGCCTTTTGGCTGCAGGACTAAAACAATACTCCTTAATGCCACGACTTACTTTCTTCTTTCTGCCTTTCCTGTGGATCATAGCGCTCTTAGGATGCCAGATGCTTTGGGAAAGGGGAAAAAAGTGGTCGACCTATCTACTCATAGTCTGGATGCTGATTACCGCTGCCCTAAATCTCGATCTACAGTACTTAACCACCCCTCTGAAGCGTGAGGAAGCCAGAGCAGCTCTAAAATACCTGCACGACCATAAGACAGAGCGAGAAAAAGTAATTCTGCATCATGGAGCCGTTCCAGTCTACAGCTTTTACAATCATTATCACGATGATTCTACCCAATACAAATTTGCGCCAGTAATTAAGGCAAATTGGGAAGACCAGCGCGCTAACTTTGAACCATACTTAGCGGAGCGAGAGGAGCCTTTCTGGATTCTATACACCAACATGCCTAGAAGAGACAAGCACAGAATTGATCAGCTACTTATGCAAACGCACAAGGCAGAGCTAGTGCTCTCAGACAGGGGTTGCTCACTGTGGAAGTTGCCCTTTAGCCCATCCCAGGAGCCCTAATTTCCTTCAAACTTTCCGAATTTCAGGCCACAAATAGTCCTTTAAATTGACGTTGCGATCGTAGGCCTTTTAACATCGCACTACATTAGCTCTACTATGTCGCGAAAAAAAGCCAAAAATGGAATCATTTTGGCGTCAGGCAGCGTTTAACATTGTATAGGCGTCATATTTATAGATTATTGCCGTTCAATGGAATAATCTTTGATCTCTTTTTAGCGTCTAAAGCACCAATTAGCAAAGCGAAACACAGCAAACACTAATCGATAACCAGCGAATGAAATAAATTTTACAACCCTCTAACCCCATGCTATGGAAGCCAGACTATTAAAAATTCTTAAGCTCTATACAATTTTGATGGTGATGATGTTGTCCCTTTATGGGATGCTCAATTGGCTGTACTTAATCATGGGTATTGTATTGTAAAATGCCCTGGATGTCGGCGTGATAAAGCACCAACAGGCCTTCCGTTTGTTAATAGCATTAGCAAGGTTATAATTACCTTGTGCTCAATTACAAACCAGAAACCGATAAGGCCAATGAACAGTCTCAAGCTTCTTTCCCTATCAGCCCTTTTGTCGCTGCTATATCTCTTTCCTGGAAACATGGTCAATGCTCAGGAAGGGATCCAATTCTTTGAAGGCAGCTTTGATGAAGCCCTTGCCGAAGCTAAAAATTCCAATAAACTTATCTTTCTTGATGCCTACGCCTCCTGGTGTGGCCCCTGCAAAATGATGGCAGCTGAAATCTTCCCACTAGAAGATGTTGGAAACTTCTATAATGACAACTTCATCAATGTGAAGATGGACATGGAGAAAGGTGAAGGACCCGGATTGGCTGAGAAATATTCTGTACAGTTTTATCCGACCTATCTTTACATCGGCAGCGACGGCAATGCAGTTCATCAAGGCGCTGGCTACAAACCTGGAGAGGATTTCATCGAAGACGGCAAAAACGCCATGAATCCCGACAGACAGGTTTTCACTCTGCTTGAGCGATATGAGAAAGATCCTGAGGACAGCAAAGTGTCTCGTAATCTTGCTTTGTCGGCTTACGGAGCAAATCTCTTTGATCTCATGGAGTCTGCCACTGCATCCTATGTAAGCAGCTTATCTGAGTCGGATTGGGCAAAACCCGATGCGATGGATTTTGTCATGCAGACCTTATCCACCGGCTTCGGCAGCCCCTCCTTTGACCGTTTTGTAAAGGACCAGGATAAGTATATCGAACGCTATGGTAAAGAAGAAGTACACGGCTCTTTGCAGGAAGTTTTGCTGCGAGACATCATCTCCGCTTCACATGCTAAAGACGACAACAGAGTGCAAGACATATTGGACTTCGTGAAAAAGAATATGCCCGAATACGCGGAGGAAATCAATCCTATGCTCAACTTACAGTACTACCAGCGAAGCCAGCAATGGGACAAATATGCTGACCTTGCCAGCACCCATTACGGCAAAGGCAAGCACATTGACGATTGGCAGGAACTGAACGCCACGGCATGGACCTTTTATGAGCAAGTTGAGGACAAAGGCCATATTGCACAAGCCGCACAGTGGGCGAAAAGATCCATCAAACTAGACAAGAACTACTACAACACAGATACCTATGCAGCTTTGCTCTATAAAATGGGTCGTTTGAAAAAAGCAAAGAAATGGGCAAAGACAGCCATCTCGCTTGCGGAAGCTCAGGACATGGAACCAACCGATACTAAGCGATTGCTTCGACGCATCGAAAAAGAACTCAAATAATTATCGCCAAAAGGTTTGACGGGAAAGCTTCTACCTTTAGCATCAATTCTGAGTTATCTTAAGCTCCTGGACTAATAGCTCCATTTAAGCCGTAGATAAAAATTCTTGGCCAAATCATCATAGGTGATTACTCTGGCCCAGGCGAGTTGTGCAATGAAATCGAGGTCCCAATTGTCTCTAATCGAGAAGCTGAGGCCAGGGTTTATAAACAAAAGGTCGAGATTTCCAGGACTATAGATGCTGGAAAATGAAACATTAAGTCTGTCTCGAACAGGATACTGAGCCAGCACCAACATGGAATATTCGAAGGGAAACACATTACGCGCGCTGATCTCAGTAACAAAGAGACTAAAAAGGGATGCATCTCCCGCATCGCTGTTGTACAGCACAGAGCCTGATAGGAATAAACTGTTTTGGAACATGTGATCCACACTGAGAGCAGCGGTACATTTGGTTTGACGTGTGCTATCAGAATTCAGCGGTGTAAACAGGCTCCATTCGCCTTTGAAGCCTGCATTTTTCAGCTGGCCTGCCCAGGCTCCACCTAACACAAAATCCTGCTTGAAATAGCCCGAAAGCAGCTGAAAATCGTAAGACCATTTGTTTGTCCTCCAGAGCAAGGCTGCCACTGCCTCATCAACCGAATCAGCCGCTTTCACTGCAAACTCCAGGCTGCTTGTATACGAAGGAAAGTATTGCACTCGAACAGCATCACTCCCAGGTCTTTCCTCGTAATCAAAATCGAAAAAGCTATAGGCATTAAAAAGATCATTGGGGTTCCAGGCGAGATTTACTCCCCAATTAATCCGTTGCCTTCCCACAGTTATCTGCCAATCTTTCCAGGCAAAATCGACATTCAATCGATCTATAACAGTATGGAGAAGAAAAGGCTCTCTTTCTACCAAAACTCTGGACAGAGGAAAGAAATCATCTGCCGGTTCATCGATCAGACTGGCATAGCTCAAACCTAGCGAGTGATAACGCTTTGGACTGTCTCCGTAAATCAGCCGGTTTCTCAATGCAGCCTTAAGGGTGACATTATCTGAGGGAAAGTAGCTAAGGTTCAATCGATGATGCAACAAGTTATCGACTTCTATATTGTCCCAGGATTGAATGCCGAGCGTTTGCATATACTTGATATAACCGCCGACAAGAAACTTGGAAGGCTCCTGTGCATACGAAGCAGAAGCTAACAAAAGTGCGACAAAGAAGAATAAGACCTTCATCATTGTTCCCGAATTTCGTCAGAGTCAATAAGCCCGTCTACAAGTGTGATTACGCGTCTTGCCCTTCGAATCACTCGACTATCATGTGTCGAAAAAACAAAGGTGGTTCCTTCTTCCCTGTTCATTTCCAACATCATATCCAACAAGCTTCCTGCGGTTTTCGAGTCCAGGTTCGCAGTAGGTTCATCGGCCAGGATAAATTGAGGAGAACTTGCGAGGGCTCTGGCCACTGCCACCCTTTGTTGTTGACCGCCAGACATCTCTCCTGGTCTATTATCCATCCTATCACCGAGTCCCACTCTATTCAAAAGGGATTCCGTTCGCCTGATCCGCTCTTCTTTTGACCTGTTTTGCAACAACATGATAAACTCGACGTTTTCCTTTGCAGTAAGCACTGGAATCAAATTGTAGGATTGGAACACAAAGCCAATATTCTTCTGTCGAAATTCGATGAGTTCATTGTCGCTGAGATGAGCTATATCCACCCCTCCAACTGAGATTCGACCTTTAGTCGGTCGATCCAATCCACCGATGATGTTGAGCAGCGTTGTTTTGCCGGAGCCTGATGGCCCTACAATTGCCGTAAACTCACCTTTATGCACTTGCAGATCTACCCCTCGCAGGGCATGAACCGGAAATTTACTTTCGCTGTAGATCTTTTCCAGGGCCTTGGTTTCAATCACTACACTCATTTCTCCTAATTTTTTTGGTCAATTTTAGACCTTCCTGATTGCCTCAACGGGACGCAATCGAATGGCCTTTAGAGAGGGGTAAATAGCTCCAATTAATGCAGTGACTACTACTGCCAAACCGATATAGATGTACATGTGCAGACCCAATTCCGGATGAATCACTGCGCTCATACCAAAGTTCTTTAGTCCATCCGAGTATCTGCTAAGATCGACTCCAACCTTACCTAGCCAGCTAACCGTAGCAAATGCAATTAGCAAACCGATTGGTAAGGCAATGAGCGCAAGAAATACGGTTTCCAGCATCACCATCAGGAATACATTTCCCTTCTTCATTCCCACGGCCATCAAAACGCCTAATTCTCTTTGACGTTCCAAGACTGCCATTAGCATGGTATTAATGATGCCGAAAATCAAGGCAAGCATAACAATTGAAGTAAGAATGGCTGTATTCTGCATCATCTGTGTTCTAAACATTGCCAACTCTGGAGCCACTTCTTCAAAACTTTCGACAAGTAATCCCGGCAAACCTGACTTAAGCGCATCACGATACTGTTTTGCTAGCGCACTATCTTCACCTTTAGCTGCCATCTCATGCACCTTTCCATTCATTCCAAGTATAGGATCGAGATCTTTGTTCAGGACAAAAACAAGCGCCTCATTTAACATCGTGTTTTTGTAATCGAATATTCCCACAACCTTGAAAGCATTTGCCGTGATTTCACCGTCCATAGTGGTCAGTGTAATGACCGGTTTCGAGCGAATTTTGAGTTTTAGCAGCTCGGCCATTCGGGTGCTGATCAGTATGGGATTTCTGGTCTTCTTTTCAAAATAGGAGCCTTCTACCATAAAGTTTTGCAGACCGGTAACCAGTGCTTCATCTTTCGGATCTATACCACGTACCTGAATTGCTCTGGCCTGCCTGGAGCTTGCAATCATCCCGTTTGCAATGATACGGGAACAGGTTTGCAGTTGCAGTTTCTCCATTTCGCTCTGCACATCTGCAGGCAGTGCGATGCTATACTTTACCTCATTGTCTTCCTTCCAGTCAGGATGATGAACCTGTACATGCGAGGTTTGTGTGTCTATGGTGTTGCGCATGTAGGAACCTGCAATGCCATGGGAAAATCCAAGAATAAACAAAAGCGACCAAATCCCCAGAGCCATTGCAGTGATGACTACCATGCTTCTGGACTTGTTCCTCCAAATATTCCTCCATGCTACTCTAGCAAGCATAATTTCTGCTTAAGTTCTTAGGATCGCATTGCTTCCACAACTTTGAGCCTATTAATATTGATGATCGGGTAGCATGCTAACACAGCAGTTACCAAGAAGACTACCAAAACCTGACGAACAAACACCGAAAGGGAAAGAGAGGCTGGCATGATCGGCTCTGTTCCGAATTTCTCAAAAGCAGCGGCAGCTTCGCCCGTGAAAGTAATTGGATAGTGATGTAGATAAAGTACAACTGGGTAGCTGAGCAAAAAACCTATTAATACCCCAATAAGGGCCAAGAAGATAATCTCCATCCACACCATCAATGCGAGTTTCCAGCGTCTCATGCCGATTGAGACCAATACGCCAAACTCATATCTACGTTCCGCGGTCATCATCAATATAGTACCAAAAATACCAAATGCAATGATTGCGTACAGAATCATGGTGATGACGATGGCACCGATGGTATCCAGCTCACGGACCTGTACCAATTCCGGGATCATATCTTGCCAGCCTTCTACCTCATATCCTATTTCCGACAGCTTGCTTTTCAAACCTGGTTCTAACCTTTCTGCTACCTCCCGGGAGCTCGGAATTAAGGCAAGAGAGGTCACCAAACCATCAGCGGAATATAAATACTGGGCAGTGGAAAGCGGCAGGTACACCATCCGTTTATTCAACTCAGGAGATCCAAATTTTAGCAGACCAACTATCGGATACTTTCCTGCGGCGTTGGCACCATGATAACCTTGTCCTATTAGTACCAGCGTATCTCCGACACCCATATTGAGGTACTTAGCCAGGCCCTCACCGATCATAGCCTCGTCCCTGGACTTGTCAAAGTATTGTCCCTCAACAAGCCTGTTCTTCAAGTCTGTCATTTTATCCTCATTGGTGGGATCAGTACCAATGACCAATGCTCCTTTTGTGTATTGTTTGTAGGAGGCAAGTGCAAATGACTCTAATCTCGGGGCAGTTCCATCTATCCCGTCCATCGATCCCGCTTGAAGCAATTCTTCAGTTAAGGGAAATGCCTTGTTGATGGTACGATCTTCCGAATACCCCTCTTTATGCACTTGAAGATATCCATGAAAAAACTTCACTACATTATCCACCGTGTTATCCCAGGCGCCTTTTTGTATAGACCCCAATATGGTGGCAAAGAATACCGCGAAGGCAATAGAGGCAATCGTGATGGCTGTCCGACGTTTGTTTCTCCAGATATTACGCCAGGAAAGCACCAAGAGTGAAGAAATGGCTCCCATAGGATTCTAATATCGGATTCGTTTCAAATTCTGGATAGAAAAAAATCCTTCATCCAGATCCACATCAAAAGCAATGTCACTGTATTCAATGATTGTTCTTTCTCCCTCAGCTTCGGCGGGAATAATCTCCAGGACACTAGCTATGGTCCTGTCGTCTAATTCCCGGATTTCCTTGCAATTCATGGTGTTGATCAGGTAATCATCTTCATCGAAAAATTCGCTTTTCAGAATCAGTGATGCCTCCTTATCAACCCAATGAATGATCTTGCCCCACACAACTGCAGCATCTTCTTTGGGAATCAGCTCAATCACGTAGCATTCTCTTTCCTGAATGAGCTGCTCCTCGATAATTCGATGACTAAAATCATCGACTATGGAGCTTTGTTGCACCAAATCATCATTTGTAAAATCGCTACCCATCCAGGATTGCATCATCATTGATGGAGGCATTTTCACCACACGATCGATAGATGGCTGCCAGTTCCAAATTTCCTTCTCCCTTTTTAGAAAGGCGGTACCACGGTCTCTGGCTGGTGCCGTA
Organism: Chitinophagales bacterium; assembly: GCA_020629005.1. Taxonomy (GTDB): domain Bacteria; phylum Bacteroidota; class Bacteroidia; order Chitinophagales; family UBA2359; genus JAHDDV01. The sequence continues at coordinate 42,783 of JAHDEE010000014.1, read as the reverse complement.
ATCACAACAAGTGCAAAGTCGTCCTCCAAAGACCAGCTCTTCATGGACATTTCTCTGGTGTAATCCGGTCGGATGATTTGCATGTTCATGCTTGCCTGAGCTGTCGTTCCCCTCATCACCTGATCGGCTTTTCTTATAATCTCCTTTGCATCCTCCGTTTCTGGCGAAGGAGCTGCCAGCAGAAAAGCCAACATCAGCAACATTATTGATTTCATAATTTCAGTTTCGTTTTTGTACTTGACCACACTATTAGATGCAGAGCTATACAATTTTGTTTAAATTAGCTGGTCTAGCAAATGAATTCAGGATACAATGAAAAAATTTCTCCTTTCTTACTGCTTGCTTTTCAGCCTCTTCACGCAGTTGGCTGTGGCACAATCAATGAATGAGTACGGGCACCTGATCTTTGAACCTGATGCAGAAACACAGAGTTTTCAACGCCTCAATGATCATGAATTGCTTTCTAGCCACAAAACAAAGATGATTGGAAATGGTTTTTGGAAACTAAAAGATACTAACCTGACAGTAGATGCGGTTGGGCACGACGGGTCTTGTGATCTTAGAATATATGATTCGCGGGGCTCGCTGATCAATGTGCAACGATATCCCAAGATTACCAGCATGCAAATCGCCAATGACGAGAAATCATTTGCTTTCCATGATGGGAAAGAGCTGGTTCATATCGATATGAATGGAAATGTCAAAGATCGCTTTGCTTCCAGCAGACTGTTTACGTTTTTGGAAACTGGATCATTGTGCTACTGGAATGAAAATCAAATTGTCTTTGCCAATCACAACAACCCAATCAACTGCCCGGAGCGCCCTGGTATTTTAGAGGCTACCGAGCAGGAATTGATCGTCGGTTACAAAGACCAGATTGTTTTGTTCAATCTTAGTGAACCGAACGTTGTAGAAGTGCCACTCGAAGGCGCACTGTTCGACTTAACCCTTGCTAGCGGGGTGATGCATTGGACGGAGAAACTGGAATCCAGTAAAGGCTTTCAATTTTTGCACAAAAAGCTGGATGAGACCAGGCGCCCCCTACTTATCCAGGAAAGGCAGCTCGAATTGCAGTCGAGAACTGTCAAAAGCGATCCCCAAATGCGGGATGGAAATCCTATTCTGAGCCCTCTTGATATCAACTCTGAAAGCGCGCCGCTGCCGATTGGCAATAGCTACGGTGCCATACAAAACTATGGAGGTGAGCCCTACCTGCATCCAGGTGTCGACTTTATGGGGCCAATTGGCGCCCCTGTCTATGCAGTACAGTCAGGATATGTAAAAAGCATTTTGACAATTAGTGCGGATTTACATTGGCGGATCGCTATCGGAATCGAGGACATTGCTGAAGAGCAAGAGGGCTACCTGTATGCTCATTTGGTGGAAACAAGCATCCCCTACGTGGAGGGGGATTATGTGGAAAAAGGAGCCTATTTGGGTGAATTGGTAGCCTGGCCAACCAGTGATTTTCACCATTGCCATTTCGCCAGAATCAAAGCAAGTGGCCAATACTGGGATGGACAATGGTGGACAACTGGTGATGTACTCTCGGATGTTACAAACTTTGAGGATGACAGCTCACCCGCTTTTGAACTGCTGAATAACGGACATTGGGCTGACTTCTATTCGATTGAGGATGCGTACTTTATCCAGCCTGATAGTCTTTATGGTTCCTTGCGCTTAGTATGCTCCGCCTATGACTACAGTAATACAGACTGGCGTTTGGACATCAAGAAATTGGAGTACAAGATTGCGGCTGTAGAAGCGCCTGAAACGATCATATACCAAATGCCGGGTACCAGTTACAACTTCCCCATTGACACTTATCTCACGGAGACGCCGTACACAAATCAAGTCAGGGATATTATCTATTCGATGAATTTCCCTTACTTTTCAGAAGCCAACTATTCTGTACGTAACTACTTCCAGAACGTGTCTGCTACCGATGGTGTTGATGGAATAACGGAGGATGATCTAGAAGCGACTTTCGACACCACCCAGTTTCCCGATGGAGATTACCTCTTGTTTATCACGGCAGAAGACGCTGCAGCAAATGCTACGACTGTTCAGGTCTTGATCAAGATTCGCAATAACCCAGAAATCCCCACCAGCATAGCAGCCTCAGCCAGGCAGTCATTGTCCATTTTCCCAAATCCCACAAGCGACCGTTTCTTCTTGCAATCGAATGGTGAAGCGCAGAAAATGCAGTGTGTCGTCTTCAACACTGCTGGCCAAGAACTTGAACGTTTCGAGCTAAACAGTTCTGGGTATTTGCATGCTGAGTCTCTCTGGAATCCAGGACATTACATCATGCAGGTTCGAGATGCAAACGGAAAAGTGCTAGAGGTTTTTGAATTGGTCAAACTTTGAGCGTAGATTTGAACTAACAACAGAAATCCACTAACATGATCTCAATACGAAACTTGAAGGCTGGTGAAGACAAGATTCTTGATCTTGTAGCGAAGCGCTGTATCAAAACAGTGTTGGAGACTATTCCAGAATTCGATAATAACCGGAGGGCAGTCAAGAAGCGATTTGCACAATTTTCTCCGAAGGACTTGAGCCGGCAAATCGCTGTAGAGGCAAAGAAGCGGAACCACAAAATCCTGGTTGCGGAAAATGAAAAGGGCAAGGTGTTGGGACATTCAATCGTGGCCATCAAAAAGGACACAAATGGGGTTAGTTATGGCCTGTGCTTCTCGCGTTATGTTGAGCCGAAGTACCGCAGAACCGGAGTAGCAAGTCAATTGCTTGAAGAAGCTGAAAAGTGGTGGAAGAAAAGGAATGTTGCATATGTAATTGCGCATTCGCATACTAGCAACAGACCAGTGAAAGGCCTGTTTCGAAAGTTTGGCTACGAGGTTTCAAAAGGCCAACACAATGGAACTTATCGATTCAACCTTATTAAGAAGGATCTCAAAGCAGGCCCACCTGATTTGGCTTAGCATGATTTAAATCAAATTACTTGAATGTAGCTCTTCTGTAGAGCGAAATTGAATGCAACATGCAGATCGAAATATTGCAGGGGATTGAGGGGGCAAAAGAGGCAAGAGGACTGGCAGTGATCATCGATGTATTTCGGGCCTTTTCAACAGCTTGCTATGCCGTTTCGCAAGGGGCCAAAATGGTTATTCCAGTTGGGAAAAAGGAAATCGCTTACAAACTCAAAGAGCTGCATCCAGATTATGTATTGATGGGTGAAAGACATGGAATCATCTTGCCGAATTTTGATCATGGCAATTCTCCCAGCCAAATCCAGGGAATCGATTTTGCTAACAAGAATATCATTCAAACCACAAGCGCAGGCACTCAGGGCTTTGCAAATGCGATTGATGCGGACAGCCTCATAGCGGGCAGTTTTGTCAATGCCAATGCTATCGTCAGTTATATTGAGCAGATCAATCCGGAACGTCTTTCGTTAGTTGCAATGGGCAGGGCTGGAATTGAAGAAGCTGCCGAAGACACTGCTCTGGCACATTACCTTCACTCCAGGCTAAAGGGCAAAGCAGTAGATTTTAACAAGCTTAAAGAGGAGCTGCGAGTGTCGGCCGGAGGAAAATTCTTTGATCCCGAACAACCACAATTTCCACAATATGATTTTGACTGTTGTCTAAAGCTGGATGCCTTTGATTTTGTACTGTGCGCCAGCAAGTATGATGACCAGTTACTTGCCCTTCGACCCTGGCAACTATCGTAGTAGCGGAGATAAGAGGTAATAAGCCAATGGACGGGGAACAACGAAGGGGCTATCACTCTACGATCGACGATTTTGGCCATTGCACATGGCCGCAATAAGACTTACGCGGTGCGTCTCGACGATTGCAAGCATTGTCTGTTGACGGAGCAATAAGCACAATCTCCTTTATTCTTTTGCGGGTCACTGAAGTTTCAAAATAGCCTCGATAGCAGAGGAAATGTAGGTGCACTGAGCGCCTGCCTGTGCCGACGATGGGGGCTCAGCCCTAAGCTGAGACCACAGCGACGGATACAGGCAGCAGCGAAGGGTGCCTGCATTGGAACGGATAGCGAGTAGCCCGCTAGCGCGTTGTTGTCAGTGTCGCTCCTTATTCCTATCTTGATTGACAGAGAAGCATGCTCTATCCCATGCATTTGGCAGCAGTTCAACTAGACTTGAAGAGCATGAATATACGGTGATCAAACAGCGATTTTAGATCGGAGGCGTGTGGGACCTTCTTTCACTCGGCAACATAGCGCATCAAGCATTCCCCCAGATGGTAGGTCTGAAACACCTGTAAGGCGTCGTCCGCCTCAAGGGTATTTGATTCCTCCACAAGTTCTTGTACCAACATTTTTTGTTGGGCCGGTATAGCCTTACTCATCTTTAAGATCGTATCGTGGAACGATTGCAAAAAAGGGGAATTGTCCTCGTTCAAACGCTTTTCAACCGAGCGTATATGCCGTTGTAACTTTCGATGACTTCCCGATTCCAAATGCATAGTTGTGATGGCCATGGCTGCAAATAGCTCGCAGTGCTTTGGTGTAGCTGTTTTTCGCTTTACGATCAATTGACAAATTTCGCCAGCTCTCGAATGATTGCCAAGGGCAAGCTCTGCAGTGGCAATGTAGCAGTATATATGTGCTGCCAAAATGCTGGAATCCCGTTTAAACTTCTCCATGAATTGAATCGTACCTGCGCTGTGAAACCGTACTGTCTCAAACATGCGCTTAGCAGTGTAATGGCTCAATTGATGGGTATAAATGCTCAACATAGAGGCAGCAAACTGTGGATGTTTTCTACAATGCTGCTCCGCTTCTGCCACCAGTTCTCCCAGCTTGTCTTCCTTACCAATCCGAATCGCCAAAGAAATATAATTGGCCACAACACTCATGTAGTTGTAGGTAGACAATTGATGATCTGGAAAATGCCTTGTTAAATGTAGCATTTTTTCAGAATGCTCAAAGGCCGCATCCCAGTCGCGAGCAGCACAAAATTGCAGAAAGCGACAACTGCTAACTCTGAAATCGAGCACAAACTGCAGAATCGGATCCGCATTAACATATTGTCGATCGAGATCATGCAAATCAGGGAGCTGCGCGACCTCTGGCCCTGAGATTTGCAAGTCTCTATAATACTTCAGTAGCTCGACGCTCAATCGCTTAAGGGATAGGGAATCAATAACTGTCCGATTTTGACGTCGCTGGAAATGATTTAGACGAGGCATTTTTTGACAGCATCCTTGTTGGCTGGTGGAGAAAAATAACGATGGATAAATCATTTCCAGCAAGTCAAAATGGACATTTATTGATTCGCTGTCCCTAAGCAGAATATCATCGTTAATGAATCGGTTCAACTCCAGCGCAGCCTCAAAAGCATTTAGACTTTCTTTTGATTCCAAATCAATTTCAAGCCCACCGCTCTGATGAATGATCTTATGCTCTAAATCAAGAAAGTCCAGCTGCAGCGCATGCAGTCCAAACTGCCTGGTTTGCGCTAAGCCTTTACGTGCCTTTCGCAAAGCAGAAGTGAGCAAATGCTTGTCCTGCAGAACCCGCAGTTTCATCATCTCCAAATGCATCGCAGTCACAGGATTGGTCTTAGCAGATTGAAAAGCAAGACTGGCAAGCAACCGCTCCTTCAGTTGATTCTTATATACCTTTAGATTCTTGGCAATCATCTGACCTTCGAAACGCTGCTTCACTGCCACGTCGCTATACTCTTCAAGTTGGTTAAGAAAATGAAACAGCTTCGTCTGTTGATTGTCCGTAGTCAAAAAATTCGAAGAGAAATATCGTTTCTCTCCTGGACTCATAGACTGTATGAGCCGATACAATTCATCCGATGCGACTTTCATAGGGACAATTAAAGTGGCGGTAAAGATCTGTGTACAATAATAGCAAATTTTACCTCTTCTTCCGAGGCATACAGCGGCATAACAGACCATGTAAACAATAAAGGCAATTGCTATTTAATTTTTTTTAGGAGCGAAGCGAATCCGGTCGTGGAAACTCCTGTCGCGTCCTCCGCTAATACAGGCTACCTATCTGCTTGTTCCTGCTCAGCGCCTGCCATCTCTCCTATCGTCGAGCTAGCATGCGCTGGCAGTCACTGGCGCATACAGGCAGCCTGTACCGCTGCGGCCCCGGCTATTTTGCCACTGCCTTGCTCGTTGCAACATTTCTTTCCTTTTAAAATGGCAGACTACCGTCTGACAAGGGCTATTACATCTCTATAAAACGCCTTAGCGCCTCTTTGCCCTGATGTAGGATGATGTCATAGTGGAAGGGGTATATGTGTTCAAAATCGTAGTTTAGTAACAGCCTGGCACTTGCAACTATTAAGTTAGATTACTCGACTAACAGTCGCTTGATTACACTCCTTTCTGCAACTCTTAGTTCCAGAATATAAAGACCTGGCGCAAAGCCCAGAAGATCAAGTCGCTCATCAGCGATCTGCTCGATATCTTTCACTCCGAGCGTTGAGTTGAGGTGTTCGAAAGTGCAGAGCAGATCACATTGTGCGGCAATCAAAGCGGGAATGAAGAAAGCAAGGAGTGCGGTACTTATTCGGTTTAACATATTGAATGGATTTATGCTTGATTTTCTAAGATACGCATTGCGAGCCGAAATTGGGGTACTCGGCCCCAGAGCTTGTTGGCGCGGACGAGAGGCCGATCAAAATAGCCCCGATTGAAGTGAAAATGTGGGTGCGCTGAGCAGACTGACTGCGCCCCTTGTAGGGGCTCCCAAAGGAGACCCTACAAGGGGATGCAGGAAGCTGCGAAGCGTACCCGCATTGCAACGGAAAGCGGGACTGGAGCCAACGCGAAAGACCAAGGTTTCGCTCCAAAACATTATCTATAAATCCTTGTCTAATATAGAAATAGCTACAAAAGTGCCTTTAGAGAAACTTTTGGCCTCAAAAATCCATGAGAAATGATAACTTGGGGCGGCCCGATGATGGGCAATTTTCCACTAAAAAGAATTCTCTTATGTCGAACTTAATGAACGAATTTAACAGGCATCTTACGGATGATGTGGTGATCCAACTAACTCGACAGGTTGGTGCGCAGGATCCTAATCAGGTGAAGTCTGCTTCTTTGGTGATTGGTGAGCTCCTGATGGATGCCATATCCAATCAGGCTGGTGATCAGCAGAGCGGGGGTGGTCTGATGGGAGCCCTTGAGCGAGATCACGATGGCGGGATACTGGGTAACCTGGTTGAAGTGTTGGCCGGAAAGAAGCAGGTGAACAATAATAAAACGATGAATGGTGAAGGTATCGTGACGCACCTATTAGGGAAGCAGCAATTGGAAGCTGCTCAGGTGATCAGTCAGCATACTGGCCTGCACATTTTCAAGTCCGGGGTTTTGATGCAATTGATAGCACCGATTGTGATGGGCATCGTAGGACAGAAGCGACAATCCAATGGTTTGGATCTAGGTGGACTTGCAGAAATACTGCTTGGGGGTGGACAGCGTCAGCAAAACCAGCCGACTCAGCAACGCCAACAGCCACGTCGCGGTGGTGGAGGTGGCCTCTTTGGTAAGCTGCTTGATCGCGATGGGGACGGTAGCGCCATGGACGATCTTTTGGATATTGGAATGAAGATACTAAAGAAGTAGGCAAGAAATCTTAAACTTCGCTATGTGGCCAGGGCATGACAATTCCAAACTTGAACTGTCATGCCCTGGCATTTTTGAAGCGAGCGGGCAGTTGGCTATTTTTTGTTTAGCAAGTCTCTTCTGACAAAGAAAGCGACAAACCTGGTGTCTTTGCTATCGTAAATTTTCAGGTAATATCTTCCAGGCAGCATTTTGCTAACAGGAAAATCAATACTTACTTCTTTTTGGGCATCCATGCTACCCTCTTGCAGTACATCAGATCGATTGTTTTCTATTCTGTATCTGGTCCCTTCTTTTAAGGCAGCATTAAATTTGAAAAGTCGTGTCGGTTCGTCCCAGTCAAACTCATTTGGCGGCACTTCCAGCACTGGGCTTGATCCTCTCATAGCAGCACCTATATTCACTTCGTAACTAGGGTTTGGTGCAAAATATTGTTCCAAAACAGCATGAGGAATACTGGCGGGGTCGTCGTCGCCCATAGGAGCTCTATGGCCTTCCTGCTGCGAATCTTCATTTTCCTCGTCCCACTCCTGCATTTGTTTCTTCAGTTCTGAATTCCCGAATTCGTTCACAGCGGTCATGAAGTCCTTCATCACCGCAGCCTGGGCGGTTACTTCCGGATCCTTCTTTAGGTAGGATAGCTCTAGATCCGTAGCTGGGCTAAGGCCTAACAGTTTTTCGACTTTCTCAATTAATTCCGGCTTCATTGCTTCTTAGTTATATACCCTAGAAATTTGGACATACATCGGTACTTCTGTGCTTTGGCAACGTTTGCACCGCTGTAGTTAAGTTGCTCGGCGATCTGCTCCATGTTTAGTCTATGAAAGTAGAATGCCATAATGATGGTCTTGCAAGGGTCTCTTAGTTTGCTGAGCAAGGTTTTAATCTTATCAACTCTTTCGTTCTCCAGACCTTCGCTACGATTCAGGTAACTTAGTGCTACCTCATGATCCGACTTGTTCTGATAAGCTTCTTCATCCAACTGAACATCTCTGCCGTACTTTCTCAGGTAATTAATTGCTTGATTCCTACCTATGGCGAAAATGTAAGTTTTGATGGTACTCCTTAGCTCTGACAGCTTTTCAGTTTTGACGTTTTGGTAGAGCGCCAACATTGTTTCCTGAAAAACATCCAATGACTCTTCGACATTCAAGCCAAATTTGTCGCCAGACCATTGTTGAAACTCTCCTTTAAACATCTTGTACAGCTCTTTAAGCGTGCTATCTGGCTGCGAACGCAGGCGTTCAATCCAGACCTCATCATCATGTCTCCGCAACTCTTTCATCTCTTAATAGTTAAGATTGGGATAAGGTAAACAGGTGACTTGACCTTTTTTTAAAAAAAAAATCACCCTCGGCCCCCAAAATCATCTTACTGCTATAGCCTGGACACTGATTCCCACATCAGTGGCCTAAACCGACTATTCTCGAAGTAGTGCTTTCGCTAATTTAACATACAATTCTAGCATTAGATCATTAACTGAAGCGACTATCCTTGGACCGATCAAAAAATGCCACTAATATCGAATTTCAGTCGCAAATCTTACAATAGGATCCAAAAATAGAGCATTTGATTGGTCAACTATCAAGTTTCATACCTTAAATCTTGTTAAAACTTACCGCAACAGCTCTGTTATAGACAGTTAAGTCAACTAAAGCGTAGCTTTGTTGTTTGACTTTGATAATGGCGAGCAATATGGCAGAACCGGCCATGATAAAACCGGGAGGAATATGAGTATTTTGACAGTAGAGAACCTAACCAAGACTTATCGAAGCAGCGAGAGAAGTCTTACGGTTCTGCAAGGATTTGTCGATCGAGGAAGGTGATATCGTTTCTATAGTGGGCTCATCTGGAAGCGGCAAGACTACTTTGTTAGGACTTTGTGCAGGATTGGATAAGGCAAGTTCAGGAACAGTGAGCCTTTGCGGCAAGTTGCTCAATGATCTGAGTGAAGATCAGCGAGCAGAACTGAGAAATCAATATGTCGGTTTTATTTTTCAGAATTTTCAGCTCATTCCTACGCTAAGCGCTCTTGAGAACATAATGATTCCAATGGAATTGCATGGCAAATCCGGAGCAAAGCAGACAGCACTTGATCTTCTGCAACGGGTCGGTCTTGCAGACCGACACCATCATTATCCAAATCAGCTTTCAGGTGGTGAGCAGCAAAGGGTTTCACTCGCCAGAGCTTTCAGCAATGCGCCCAAGATTCTCTTTGCTGATGAGCCGACTGGTAATTTGGACGATGAAACCAGCCAAACCATTGAGGACTTGATGTTTGAGCTCAATCGTGAACAAGGGACAACACTCGTGATCGTGACGCATGACCTTGAACTGGCACAAAAAACTCAGCGCATCATTCAACTGAAGGGAGGACAGGTAGTCGCTGACGATCCCGGCACTTACAGCCAACAAAAAATAGTGGATGAGCAAGTTTAGCTTTCTTCTGCAAACCGCCAGACGAGACAGTCGAAGAAACCGGGGAAAGCTATTTCTGTTCATGTCTTCGATAATACTGGGAATTGCTGCACTGGTTGCCATCAACTCCTTTAACTACAATTTGCTTAAAGATGTAGACAGAGAGGCCGCTACCCTACTCGGCGCAGATCTGGCAATTACAGGTAATGCCCCATTGAGCGAGTTTGCCCTCGCTATGGCGGATTCTCTACCCGGTTCCAAAGCCCAGGCTGTTGAGCTTCTCTCCATGGCTCTGATTCCAGAAACGGAGGAAACACAATTTTCGAGAGTTAAAGCGCTGCAAGGCAAATTTCCTTTCTATGGGAAATTACTGACTGAGCCAGTTGAGGCAGCACAGGACTTCCAGAAAAAGAATACTGTCCTTGTAGATAAGGGCATCATGATTCAATATGATTTGGAAATTGGTGATAGTATCAAACTGGGCAACAGCACTTTTCCCATAGGGGGAATCCTGCTGAATTCATTTGGTACAGCGGCAGTCGGAGCTGCATTTGCTCCTCCGATCTATATGCCTTTGAATGCCCTTGAGGGCACTGGCCTGATACAACCCGGTAGTTTAGTGGATTATGCCTACTACTATAAAGTCCCAGAGACCTATAATATAGATGCCTGGACCAAAAAGCGTTTCAAGGAGTTTCGCAAGGCGGACTATCGTTTGGAAACGGTTGAAAGAAGGAAACAGTCTTTGGCCAGGGCTTTCCAATTCTTAAATTATTTCTTGAATCTGGTTGCATTGGTTTCTTTGTTGCTAGGTTGTATTGGCGTCGCCAGCTCTGTACTGATTTATATTAAGAACAAGATTTCGTCCATTGCCGTATTCCGATGTTTGGGTATGAAGGGAAGCGAGGCTTTCACGATCTACTTCCTGCAGATATTGGCCCTTGGTTTTGTGAGCGTCCTGATTGGCGCTGGGCTTGGATCCCTGATCCAATTCATTCTTCCGATGATACTGAGCGATTTTCTTCCGGTGCAGGTGACCAGTAGCATCTCCTGGCAGGCAATCGCGGAAGGTCTGTTGATCGGCACGATAGTTACTGCTTTGTTTGCTCTTGTTCCATTGCTGGCAGTTCGAAACATCAGTCCGCTGCGAACCCTACGTGCCTCCTACGAAGAGGATGTAAATCGGCGAGACCTGCTGCAGTATCTAAGCTATGTGGCGATTGTACTTAGCATTTTCTTTTTTCTTTGGAAACTCACTTCAGGACCCATTGAAGCGGGTATATTCACCCTGGGTCTGCTGGCTTCCTTTGCATTGTTGTTCCTGGTTTCAAAGCTGATCATGTGGATGGTGAGACGCTTCTTCCCTACCGGATGGAGCTTTGTAATGCGTCAGGGTTTGGCAAACCTCTATCGTCCCAATAATCAGACTCAAACATTGCTGGTTTCTATTGGGCTTGGGACAGCTGTTTTAACAACACTCTTCATCATACAGGGTTTGTTGCTTGAAAATGTTGCGCAGATGGATGCCGGGAACCAACCTAATATGATTCTGTACGGCATTGAAAGCGAGCAGCAAGAGGATCTGGCAAAAATGACAACGCAAATGGGTCTGCCATTGATTCAGCAGGTGCCGATCGTGACGGTTGAACTGAGCGAATGGAAAGGCAGAAGCAAATCGCAGTGGATGGCAGACAGCACTAGTAATGTAGAAGACTGGGTGATAAATCGAGAGGCACGTGTAACCTACCGAGACAGCATTGATCAATTCGAAGAGTTGCTGCGTGGAAACTTTGTCGGGGAATACCATGAAGGGGATGACAGCATCTTCGTCTCCCTGGACGAGCGTTATGCCGATGGTCTGGACGTCGATATAGGCGATGAGGTTGTTTATAATGTGCAGGGCACTCGAATTGCTACTTATGTAAGTAGCATACGAAGAATTGATTTTCGAAATATGCAGGCTCGATTTTTCATTGTCTTTCCTACGGGAGTGTTAGAGGAGGCTCCGCAGTTTCAAGTATTGGTCACCAAAACCCCTGATACGGAAACGATGGCAGCTTACCGATCGAGTGTAGTCAAAGCATTTCCCAATGTTTCTGTGGTTGATCTGGGTTCCATATTGAAAGCTGCCAATACCATTGTTTCAAAGGTTTCCTATATCATCCAATTTATGGCTGGCTTTAGCATTTTGACGGGACTGATTGTGTTGCTCAGCTCTCTGATGTTGAGTAAGTTTCAACGAATTAGAGAGAGCGTGTTGCTGCGTACGATCGGAGCTTCGCGAAGTCAAATTCTCAAAATCAATGCTGTTGAGTATTTGATGATTGGGGCCCTTTCGGCCGCAACTGGCATTTTAATCTCTGTAATTGGGAGCTATCTTCTAGCGACTTTTCAGCTCAATCTCAAATACCAGCTCAACTGGTGGCCAATCTTTTGGGTATTTGTATTGGTTGTCGGATTGACGGTGCTGATCGGATTGCTGAATAGTAGAGAAGTGCTTAACAAGCCTCCGCTAGAGGTGCTACGAAATGAGCTATAGAAAAAGTGCCGCAGTTCTATTTCAATTGCTTTTACGGAACCTTATTTGAAATACTTCAGCATTTGACGGGCCATCTGGTTGTCGGGATTTATCTCCAGCGCTTTATTGCAGCTCTGTTTTGATGCTTCTCGATCTTCCAGAGCGTATTGTGCTGCTGCTATTCCGTACCATGCCTGATCATTGTTTTCGTCTAGTGACAACACTTTCTGATAGTATTTAATACAGTTTTGGTAGTCAGCCAAATTGTAGTAAGTGGCTGCTGCGTTAAAGGCTGCTTTGAGATAATTTGGATTTGTCTTGAGCGCCTGTAAATAGCTGCTGAGACTCTGTTGCGGTTCTCTTAATTGTCGCAGGCAAAAGCCTCTCTTGTAGTATGAAGTATCGAGAACCAAGCCTTTGTCAATACACAAATTGAACGCGAACAAAGCTTGCTCGAACATATCAAAGTCATAAAGCCGTTGGGCTCGGGCAAACAAATCCTCATCTGCTAACTTTTTGATTGCATCCTGGAATGCTGCGTCTGTTGTCAAGGGCTTAGTCGTATCCAGAGCGCCTACATCCCAACCATCATATAAGGCAACCTTATGTTTTTGTGCAAGAGACCTTAGCCAGTTTCCACGTTCCACCATTGAAGATCCATCCAGGGCTTCTGCTTTTTGCATATGTAAGCTGTACTGTTCATCCTCTGCTTTCGAGAGGTTGATCTGGGTATAGCCTTCAGATTGCAGCATATCGGAAAGAGACTTTAAATCTTCTTGTTGTGCATCAAAGAAGAAATATCCAAAAGTTAAGGGTTTGGATAAATCAATGCCCTGCACATACATCTGTTCAAACAGCAGTCTGGTCAGATCATTACCTTGAGGAGGTGTATTTTGGGAATCAACATTCTGAGCAGAAGTCGACCTCAAAAGCAGCATAAGTAGAATGACCGGCAAAATTCGTATCTCCATGCCGCTAAATTCACATATTTTGTGGAATAAGTGGCACTTTTTGATTCCAAATTAGCACTAACAAAAAAATAAGGGTACCCCGGTAAAGCCTGAGCACCCTTATCTCACACGATAATTTATAACATTAATCTTAGACTAAATCTGGTTGTGGCGTCACTCTGATGTAATCAGTTACGCTGGTAAATCCCTTGTCAAATTTCTTTTCTGCCTCCTCATTGCTGATTGAAGGAGAGATTATCACATCATCGCCCTGTTTCCAATCGGCAGGAGTAGCGACAGAATAGTTTGCCGTAAGCTGCAAACTGTCGATAACTCTCAATATCTCATCGAAATTGCGGCCGGTTGAAGGAGGGTAAGTCAAAGTCAGTTTTACCTTTTTGTCTGGGCCAACGACAAAAACGGATCGAACTGTAGCCTTGACGCTCACTCCCGGTGCGATCATCTCATACAGCTCTGCTACCTTTTTATCATGATCCGCAATAAGCGGGTAGTTTACTTCTGTGTTTTGGGTCCGATTGATGTCCTTGATCCACTGGTGGTGATCTCCAATCGGATCTACCGATACTGCTATGACTTTGGTATTGCGTTTAGCAAATTCGTCAGCCAGCTTTGCAACTGCTCCCAATTCGGTGGTACAGACCGGAGTAAAATCGGCAGGATGAGCAAATAGTACTCCCCATCCTTCTCCTAGATATTCGTGAAAATCTATTTGACCCTGGGAAGTAAGTGCTGTGAAATTTGGTGCTACATCTCCTAGTTTGATTGGCATAACAATGTCTTTTTGATGGTTATAGACTCATCAACAGGAGCAGGCACAAAAAAAGGCCCTTCCTATCAGAAGAGCCTTTATAATTAATTTATTTTCACCTAAGCAATCAGCACACTCTTCCTGTTTTGTTCTGCAAGCAGAAACAACAACAACAGGACATGTAGCTCAATTGCGTTTTCATATAGCACCAAGATATAAGCTTCCTGTAAAAGATGCAAATTGTGATGAAAAAAATTCGGGATTACACCAATTGATCTACAGCAATCTTGGAAGCAAGGCTATCTCTTACTTCGAAATCCCATTCATGGTTCAGGATGCTTAATACAATACTGTTTCGTCTTCCTCTTTGCCCCTCGAAATGACTTCGCATAACGCCCTCTACTGTGCAACCAATGCTCTTCATGGCCGCAATGCTTCGTTTATTGTCTTGGTCAGCCCGAAATCCTACTCTTTTGAGACCTAGACGCTCGAAGGCGAATTGAAGCAGGAGGAATTTGCAGTTCTTGTTTAGCTTAGTCCCCCAAAACTTCTTTCCGTACCAGGTATATCCAATATCGGCATGCAGATGCTCCTGACTAAAGTCGTAGAATCTGGTACATCCAGCATATTCAGCGGTATGCTTGTCAAACACAATAAAAGGGTAGGCGGTTTTTCGGGCCCTCATCTCAAAGGCAGCGGTAAAGTAGCGTTCCAAATCCTCTCTACTTCCGGCCGATTTGAGTGAATAGGTCCAGAGTTTGGGTTCTTTAATTGCAAAAGGCAAAAGATGCTCAAAATCACCCTGCTCCAGTGGTCGAAGAAGTACCCTGTAATTTTCGAGCGTATAGTTCTTGTTGAAATCCAGCTTTTCCATGTGCTTATCATTTTCGTTTTAAATTTCAAAAAGGCATTTGGTGGGTAGGCAAAGATGTTTGTTTTGCTTTATCAAAGCTAGTAAATTAGTGGTCTGTCAAATACTCCAGTTTCTACAAAACGAACAGACCAGTTATGCTACCTTATGCGACAATGATATCCATCGACGAAGCAAGTAGAATGCCTGTCTACATTCAAATTGCTAACTCCATTATTCGCCAGATTCTAAATGGCGCAGTAAAGCCAGGATTGAGATTGCCGGGATCCAGGAGTCTTGCTAACCAGTTAGGAGTTCATAGAAATACCATTATTGCCAGTTATGAAGAGCTGCAGTCACAAGGTTGGCTGATCAGTGTTCCTGCTAAAGGAAATTTTGTGAAAGAAGACCTTCCACTTGCAAAGGCAAGAAGAATACGCCCTGCCAAGCGCTTTCATTCGCCCCTCAAAGTTTCTGCCTTCGAAATGGAAGACTCTTCGATTCCGACTGATCTGGGCATAGGAAGACAGGGCGAGTTTAGACTAAATCTGGACGATGGCTGCCCTGATGAGCGTCTAGCTCCGGTAGAAGAAATTGGAAGACATCTACGAAGTCTGCTGAAGAGCAAATCGCGAAGAAAATTTCAATATACCTGGAATATCAAGGGGGACCCAATGCTAGTAGAACAGCTTTGCAAACATTTGTCCGAAACAAGAGGAATCAATGTAAATCCGGAAAACGTTTTGATCAGCAGAGGGAGTATAATGGGCTTTTACTTATTTTTCAAATGCTTGCTCAAACCGGGCGAAAAGGTTGCTGTGGCTTCTAATAACTACCAGGCAGTTAATACGATTATAGAGAGTTTTGGTGGACAGCTGGTGCGCATTCCTGTCGATGAAGAGGGGCTGGACATTGACATGCTGGAAGAAGCCTGCGAAAAGCAGAAAATCAGAGCAGTCTACATCATTCCACATCATCATCATCCTACCACAGTATCCCTTAGTTGTGAGCGGCGAATGAAACTGATTATGCTCGCCAACCGATTCCGTTTTGCCATTCTTGAAGACGACTACGATTTCGATTTTCATTACAGGAGTAGCCCGATCCTTCCATTGATGAGTTCTGATACCGAAGGTTCTGTAGTGTATACAGGATCGTTTAGCAAATGCCTTCTGCCGGCATTCAGGATTGGCTATCTCATAGCTGCCGAAAATGTTATCAATCGCCTAGCTTATTCACGTCGCTTTATAGATCGGCAGGGGAACCGTCTAATGGAAAGGGCCTTGGCAATGATGATGGAGGAAGGTGAGCTCAAGCGCCACCTTAGAAAGGCCCTGATAGTCTATAGAAAACGGAGGGATCACCTTTGTTGCCTTCTTCAGCAGCAACTCAGCGAACTGGTTGAATTCAAGAAGCCAGAAGGCGGCATGGCCGTATGGGTAACATACAGGCAAAGAGCTAACATTGAGCAGCTGAGCGAACGCGCAGCAGCCCTGGGACTATTCATTGCAAAGCCACAGGTGGTCGCACCTCATTCTGGAACTTTCGGGTCTCGATTAGGATTTGCAAGGATGAATGAGGAGGAGATGACTGAAGCAGTGGCGCTATTGCATAGATTGCTTTCTGCACCAAAGGCATGAGCCGTAAACTTTCCGCATCAGGTGACGCTTTTCAAGGAGCTACTTTCCCTGCGTAGATGGAGCGGCCAAATTTAACAGTTTGAGCACTTTGCTTCGAGCAGATCAGGAAAAAACATGCCAGCAAAAAGACATCAAAATCTCAATTCCGGACTAGCGATCTTGCTACTGTTCTTGCGATAAAGATTGTAATCAATGACTGTCACATGACTATCCAGATTGCAATCCTCGTTGTCATAAGACAGGAGGCCCGAACTATTTGACAAGTATTGATTGAAGTCCACGAAATTGATCACTCCATTTGCATCAAAGTCGCCAGCAGCCATTCCATAAACTCCTGGCGATAACTCTGTCAAGGAAGTCATTCCTCCAGCGACGTCACCCTGGCTAAAGTCGAATATATTTGCTGCATTGTTGACCGTTACCATGTTGTTGGATCTTTGGTCCAGGTGGTTTCTGCTTCGAACGACCACATAATAGCTTCCCTGTGTTACAAAGTTGAAGTCAACTCCATTTGCAACCCCATCAACATCTGTCACTGTGCCATCTTGTAATACTACCGCTGCCACACGATCTACCAGTCCATTGTCATCCCAGATTTCCACCAGTACCCAATCTACGATTGCTGAGGGCAGCGTCAATGGATCAGGCACCTGTTCCAGTCCTGAATAGTTCCAAGGGGCCTGGCTAAAGGGTTGATTTACAGGCAGAAGGCCATAGTATAAGTATGCACTGGACATGCTCGCTGAAGTAGACAAATATGGACCCTCCAGCAGGACTTTTAGATGAAACTGCACTCCATTTACAGAGAGGCAATCTCCGAAATCCGTTTCAATTTCTTCTCTCAAAGCATTGATAGCAGCGGGAGCAGCGGTTATGCATACATCAGAAGCGGTCAGGCTTGTGTAATAAATTCGAATCAGCGGTTCTGGTGTGGCATACATGCCTGTAGGAGTTTCGGAGGGCGATACAGCCACCAATTCTCCATCGGCGTTAAAGCCATAGGTCATATCGTAGCCAGGTTCGTTCAATATCGAGCTAATGCTCTGGATTTCGAGGCCGGAAATTTGCAATTGGTAGGCAAACAATGGAGCGCCTGGATTTGTAAGATATATGTCAACATATTGATTGACAGGGTCATGATCTCCTATACTAAAAGTGGCCAATTGATTTGGGTTGTAGACTTCTGTAGTCGGCAGATTACAATGGTCGTGGTCAGTAGTATTGTTATTGCTCTCATTGACTACTTTGCAAGCAGCCACTTGCGCAGCATCGTTCAAATCAATTTGTCCGTCAGAATCGAGATCGGTACAGGCACTGGCAGCAATGTAAGGGTAAAGAATTTCATTGATGTAGGAATCGATATCATCTTGTGTATAAAGATAATCGCCATCCAGGTCGCCAGGATGAGCCAGCCCGTTACAAACACCGTTGCAATCCAGCTCCGCAGATCCGTAGATGTCTCCAGCACAATCTACATATGGTGAACAGGTATTTATTACTGTCAAAACCCCTGGATTGGTCCGATCAATGTCAATGCACACTTGCCCCCAATTGTTACTGAACGTCAATTCCTGTCTTCCCAGCGCATCAGCCTTTTGATTCCAGTTCACTCGAACCACCAGCGTGTATTGGCCATCGGCCACATCCGTGATATCAATCCACTGGCAATCCAAACCATAGTCATAGAAGTCTTCACAACCAGCACTAATACCCTGATTTGTGCAATGATATTTAGCCACTCCTCCCCCGTCGCAGGAAAGATCCATTACACAGAAGCCATTTTTGAAACCGATTGGTATCAGATTTCCAGCAGCGTCGTATAAGACGTATTCGGCGTAGCCTTCATAGTGCCAATGCGAGTGACAATTGTCCCACTCCCAGAGAGGGTCCGTAGCAGTAGTAGAGGCAGGGGTTTGTCCTATGTAAAAATCCTGATTTCCGATGTTGTCAATCTTGGTAGTAAATCGAAGGATTTCTCGGGTGCCGTAACCGTTCATGCAGCCTTCAGCCACGAAGCAGCCATCGCTGTTTGATCTGGTTTCGTAGAATATAGTCGCTATCAATTGCTGCTCATCAACAGCAAGATCGGGACCATCAGGGCAATCTGGAGGATACAGGCAGCTGCTGGGATCAGAAACGGTAGCCATTGGGTTGAATGTGCAAGAAGAAGCATCCATACAGCCACTAATCGCTCCCTGGTATTTCAAAGTCCAATCAATCGGGATGATTCCACAATCGCCTAAATCATCTGCAATTCTAATGTAGATCACATCACCTGCTGCAAGCGCAACTGAGGATTTGGCAAGCAAACCGCAAACATCATCTGCATAGGCCATCGTGCCTTGCTGGTTATCTTGCCAGAGCAGATTTTGGCAGTAGTCATACATGTAGATTCGGGTGTCACAGCTGTTTCCCTGATCACAAGTGCTTACTTCATACATGCCGGATTGTGAGACCGTGAATTCGTACCAGGTGTTAGGCGGAGCGGCTGTGTAGGTGTTGTTTTCCGTAACCTGAATGGGGCTACTGCATGAACTTCCCGGTAAGCAAGTGCCCATATCGGCTGTTGCTTCAAATCCAAAATCAACACCGGTACTTATCAAATTTCCGTCGTAATAGACCGTAAATGAGCCAGGGAAAGAGGATAGGAAGTTGCTAGATAATCCATCTCCACCTGTGTCTCGAATCGTAAATGTAAGACATAGACTAGCATCCACGCATAATGTGGTTCCATCTGGGGCGCCAGAAGCAATGAGATTTGCATTAGAATCGTGGATTGTCCATGAAGTTTCGCTAGGTGCGAAAACATCATTTTCAATCTCTACGATTACCTCTACTTCTGAGGTGAGACATTGGGCTTCCGAAGTCAATTGTGTAGCGCATAGCAGCGGGAGGATCGCCAGGATCCACATCTTACATTTTGTTCTCATGGGATTTTGCTTAAGGAGGTAAGGGCCATAGGATCAGTAGATAAGCAAAAGTAGTCCAAATAACTCGAAAAAAGAATTTAAATTAATCTAGAATCCATCACCATCCAACAAGTTGCCCAGGCCACCTAAAACACTGCCCTCGCCCTTTCCACTTCCAAACAAATGTCTTGCATTTTGAACCACCCGATTGGCCAATCTAGCAAATGGCAGTGTTTGAATCCAGACCTTTCCCGGGCCAGTCAGACTGGCGTAAAAGAAACCCTCTCCTCCAAACATTTTATTCTTGACCCCCTTCACCATTTCTATATCGTAATTGACTGTTCCAACGTGGCCCACCAGACAGCCAGTATCAACTCTTAGTCTTTCGCCGACTTCCAGGGTCCTTTCGAGCACATGTCCACCGGCATGAAGGAATGCCATTCCATCTCCCTCCACTTTCTGCATGATGAATCCTTCACCACCAAAGAAGCCACGTCCTAACTTTCTGGAAAACTCGATGCCTACTGCTGTGCCCTGGGCCGCACATAGAAAAGCATCTTTTTGGCAAATGACTTTGCCACCTAGCTCGGACAAATCAAGCGGGATAATTTTGCCAGGATAGGGCGCGGCAAAACTAACTGTTTGCTTACCGGCACCCTGATGAGTGTAAGCAGTCATAAAGATGCTTTCACCTGTTAGTGCTCTTTTTCCGGCGGAAACCATTTTCCCCCAAAAGGATTGTTCTTCTCCAGAGCCGTCGCCAAAAATTGTCTTCATTACGATGTCTTGATGCATCATCATGAAGCTTCCAGGTTCGGCAATGACAGTTTCCTGTGGGTCAAGTTCGATCTCGACATACTGCATTTCTTCCCCAAAAATTTCGTAGTCTATTTCGTGCGTGTTCATGCTTTTCTGTTCGTTTGGTTATCAATCATGTCTCTCATTAGGGGATAGTGAATCAATAACTGTCCATTTTGACTTGCTAGAAATGATTTATCCTTCGTTATTTTTCTCCACCAGCCAACAAGGATGCTGTCAAAAAATGCCTCGTCTAAATCATTCCTAGCGGCGTCAAAATCAGACAGCTATTGATTCGCTATCCCTAGACTAAGAAAGTAAATTGCGACAAGATAAAAAAATCTCTACGGAGCTGGTCGTGGCAAAATAGCCCGGATCGAAGCGGCTATGAGTGCCGATGATGCCGTGGCGAAAGCTCTGCTATGGGGGCTCGGAGCCTGCGGAGAGACCCGATAGCAGAAGCTGAAGCAGGCAGCAGCGGCAGGAATAATAGCGAAGAGCCGGACAGAAGTTGCCACGAAGCAGAATTGTGTCGCTCCAATTTTCAGAAACAGAAGACCAGAAATTGAAGGCAAAAAGGGTGGAAATAATTGTAAGTATCTTGCCAACTAGCCTCTTAGATCAAACTTTATTTTTCTTGTAGAATGCTGCCATTTATTCAATGAAACAATTTTTAAATACCAAGGCTTTGATTATGAATTGAATAGCTACTGTTGGGTTAAAATTGGTCATCTTTTTGATGATTCACAGATGACTTTTTGTAGTAGGTAGGGTCTCAATTCCGTAAGTACGACAAAAGCACTACAGCCCCCCACCATGTAGCCGATTTGAAACGTGAATGAATTGTTGGTCGCAATTCAACACATAAAAGCAGGTAACATGACGAGTCTAAAATCACTTCTTTCCGCAATTACTTTTACCTTTTTCTGCGCTGCGAGCCTCAGTGCACAGAGTCAATCTCCAGTCAGCAGTCAAACGGAGCGCCTTAGTCCGATTAGCGGTGAGTGGGAAAAAATTCAGGAACTATCTTTTGCATATAATGAGCAGGGCGACGTAGTTGAGACGATTTCCAAGATATGGGATCAGGACCTGCAGGACTGGACGGCATTTGCCAGCACCTCGAGCGAATATGATTTCTCTGGAGAATTAGAAAGCAAAGAGACAAAGGTTTGGGATCAGTTTCGCGGTAGCTGGAACAAAGTGCAGCGTGTAGAATTTGATGCCGAAAGCAAGGAGGTTTATGTTTGGAATGCTTCCAAAAGCGATTGGGAACAGAACGAAGCTGCAAATCGAAACACAGCCAAATCCTCCGTTGAGTATGATCATACGCAAGCTGTAACTACCAGCTACGACGCGGAAGGAAATCCTCTAGAATCGGTGATCAGCTCTTATACATCCGGACAAACTCGTACCATGAGAACAGTCTACACTTATGCTGACAAGACCTCGGATCTTGCTCAGTCTGCTGAAATTAGCAATTACCCGAATCCAGTTAGCGCAAGTACTACTATCAGTTTTGTGCTGGTCGATGCTGCTGATGTGAATATTCAATTGTTTGATGCACAGGGAAGAGTTGTGATGGAAGTTGCTCAGGATCGTTTTGAGGCGGGAAAGCAAGAGGTTACTTTTGATGCTACGGATTTGTTTGCCGGAATGTATCATTACAATTTGGTGGTTGATGGTGAGCAGATCGCTTCAAATAGTATGATTGTACTGTAAAGCAAAGAATGCATAGAATTAAGTTTGTTTGATGAAATTAGCCGGAGGTTTTGGCCTCCGGCTTTTTTCGTGTCTGTAGGGTAAGGAATCAAAGTATGATTGTATTGTCTTTTTGATCTTTATCAATGATCAATCGATTCGGATCAAGGACAATTTTGGCGGGTTTTACTTCGGTGTTGAATTTCAAGCTACTGAGGTTTTCGCTGATCTCAAGAGTGTGCACTGCCAGCATGTTGCCTTTCTCATCGTAGCAGGCAATTTGGATAAAGTCGTTCAATTCAAGCTGCTCCTGGATTTCCTGTTCGCGATATTTTTGCAGGTGCAGGTCCAGTTCCAACTGATACGTATTCTCAGATTCTCTAAGGCTGGCATTGTCAATCTTAGCATCATAGAAAGTAATGGCCTTGAAGTAATCCTCCAATAGGTATTGATATTTTTGCGGCATATGCTTCTCCAGAATGCTTATTAGATCCAATGAGCCGGGATATTGATCGGTGCGGAACTGATATTGAACAAGCAATTCCTTTATAGCGGCATTGAGTTTTTCTTCTCCTATGTAGTGCTTGATTGCATTTAAGGCGATGGTACCTTTGCCATATGCCAGGTACTGATCTTCAGAAGCTGCCAGATAAAGTGGCACCTCCGGGCTTTTCGTCCTTGTTCTTCCTTTTAGATATCGCAGGTGCTGTTGGTTTAGGAAACTTAGGGCTTTGGCAGTACCATAGTGGTTGCGATAGATTTGCAAGGTGATGTATTCGGTAATGCTCTCTGTAAGGACCTTGGCACCAAGAGCCGCAGAAGGAGCCAATTGGTTTCCAAACCATTGGTGGGTAAGCTCATGTGCAGGCACGTAAAATGACAGGTCTATCTTCTCGTCGTCGTCTTTTTGATTGATGAGGAATCGGGCTTCTGAAGTTGGGATCGAATTGGCCATCAGAGTAGCAAGTGTGCCTTCTGAGATTGGAAACTCGATGATACGTGTTTCTTGATGTTGATACTCCGTGAAGTGCTGCTCATTGTAGTCGATAGCTGCCTTTAGTCCTGCAATCATCTTTGTGAGATTGTAGGTATGGGTGGGATGATAAAAGACTTCGAGCGTTCTTCCATTGTATTGTTCCACATGTGTATCGAAGCTGCCGGAGTTAAAGGCAAAAGCGAATTTGAGCGGCTGATCTGATTTATATCTGAAATAATGACGGTCTTCTGTAATCCAGTCTTCCATTCGAACTCCCGTTGCAATAGCAGTTTGGCCTTTCGAGGTTGAAATGATGGTCTCAATGTTCACTAAATCTGCATCCGGGCTACTGTATTTGTGGTGCTTTGCGCAAGCCGAAGATGGATGCATATGCTCTTCTTCCATGAAGTAGCCGAATCTTGGCAAAATGTCTTCTTGCAAGAATGTTCCATTGCTAAGCACTGCATTGTTGCGTTCGAAGAGCGTATTTGGCCGACTTGCGATTTCAAATTCCATCTTCAAGCTGTCTCCCGGTAGCAGGCTCTGCTCCAAGTGCAAGACCTGAAATTGCATTTGCTCGTGTTGCTCGATTAATTGTGTAGGAATGTTGATAGTATAGTCAGTCATTTCATCATATCCTGTTTTGACCAACAAGGTATCGATTGCAGCTTGGCTTTTGTTGACCAAGGTATAGCTGCCTTTGGCAGAGAATGATTGTTGTTCTGGGAAGAGGTCGAGTTCAAGTTTTACATCGATTATTTTTGGCAAGTTAAATCCTTCGTAGTGTCCGAACTGCTCTTGAAATTGAGTAAGGACCATTTTGCTTTCCGTTCGTACAGCAGCTAAGGCTTCTTCCTTGGCAATCTTAAGACCTAAGACAGCTACCATTGTTGTACCTAGTGCAAAGGCCAAAATCGTTGACTTAGAGATTCTCGTTTTTGCAATTTGGAATCGTTCTTTGAATGTGTTTGTTTCCTGTCGCTTCATGAACAGGTAGGCAATTAGCCCTAGACCTGCTGTCACCGACAGCCAATATGCCAACATCAAGAGATGACCTGCTAAAGCTGATCCGTATCCATTTAGATCACTGTACTTCATCATCGGCGCAGCATTGAAGGCTAGCAACTGCGTGTTGATTCCAGCTTCCGGCAGCATATCTTTGCCCACCCATATAAGCAGTAGCACAAAAATTCCTACGTAGGGATTTGGCGCAAATGTGTGGATGAAAACTGATAGTAGGGCCCAGACAAACAGCGAAGGTAGGACCAGGCAAAACAGGTGGTAAATGTATAGACCGAATTCGAAATGATAATACCCGTTGTAGACTTGCAAGCAGATGCCACAAATCATCATGATCAACAATAGCAGTGCTTGTACCTGAACCATTGCCATCAACTTCGAGGCTATCAGTGTCCAGTTTTTCGCTGCGGTTGCTCCGATGAGCTGGTGCATAGATACGGTCCTAGCCCTGTGCATCAACATGCCAGTAAATAGGAAGGTAATGACAGCAATGATTGCCTTGAAGAACAATAGGGGTACAGTGAGGACAATTCGAGTAGCTGGCATCAGAATCAAAGAACCGGTATTGGTTACTTTTCCCAGCGCAAATATGATGGCCAGTATTCCGAAGGCGAGAAAGAACAGGAACATCTTGTTGCTGACGATGTATTTGAAATCGTTTTGAGCCAATGCAAAGGTGGTCTTCAGCTGATGCCAAAAATCAAATTGCAGCTTGACGTCGCTATTCTGGTAGCTGATGCCAGTAGCTTCGGAAGTTTGCGAAATCTTATTTTTTCTGCTGAACAAGCCAACTCCGGATAGACTTTCCTGTCGAAATGTAAAGCGCTTGTAGAATACGAGAAAGACGGCAAGGCAAGTGCTTCCCCAAAACAATCTATTGCGTAAGACGGCACCTGTCAGTGGAATATGAAGCTGATTCTTTTGATTTACTGTCCAGAGTGCAGTTTCATAGTCGACTGCATAGTCAGCAAAGGGATCGAGAAGGGCGAGAAGCCAGAGATCGCTTGCAAACAAGTTTTGAACGATAATTTGCAGAAGAAACAGGACCAATACGAAGATGAAGCCCGCGTACACGCTTCTAAATTTGCTTGTCAGTGCGAAAACGATTGCTCCATAGAACAGCATATTGGGAAGCACGAAAGCTGTGTAGCTGCGAGCGTAAGCCGAGAGCGTCATAGGACCAATGTTCGGATTGGCTGTTGTAAGGATCAGTTCTGCGCCGATCAATGCAAGTGGAACTGTGAGCGTAATGAGCAGTACCGTACATATTGCGCTGAAAAACTTGCCAAACAAATATGATGACTTCTTTAGGGGAAAGGAATAAAGCAATTGATGGGTACCGCTTTTGAAATCCTTGTAAAGGGTTGTACCTACGATTGCCGGTAGCAAGAAGAGGAAAAATTTGTTGAAGTACTTCAGGATGAAATTGATTTCATAAGGGGAATTAAGAAATCGCGAGACTTCACCGCTTGCAGCAGGACCATCAAAAAAACCGGCAGTGCCTAGCAGCATCAACATCGCCAATCCGGCAAAGCATGCCGTGTAAATGTATGTAGAAAGGCTCTTCATCAAGAGCTTGAATTCGTAGGAGAAGATTTGCTTTAACATAGTTTTTAGCTTCAGGGTTAGTAATGTTCAGAAAGAGAAGGCTTAGGCACGGTTCAGATTCCAGAAATAGGCATCTTCCAGAGTGGGATCGCAGGCTTTGTATGCAGCATCAGGTTTATGTTCGCAGAAGACTCGGGCAACTAAATTCGACTCTTCATCAAAACTGGTCGACAACACCAATAGATGATCTTTCAATTCCTGCAATTGGTCAGATTTGATGGTTGTTTGGTAGACCTTGTTTCGAAGCTGATCTATACAATCTGTTGGCGACCCCACCTTGAGGATGGTTCCCTTTTGGATGATCGCTAGTTGTGAACAGAGTTCCTGTACATCATCAACCAGGTGGGTGGAGAATATGACGATGTTGTCTTGTCCGATTTCGCGTAGTACGTTCAGAAAACGTCTTCTTTCGGCGGGGTCGAGGCCGGCGGTAGGCTCATCTACGATTATCAGACGGGGTTTATTCAAGAGCATTTGGGCGATGCCGAAGCGCTGCTTCATACCACCTGAATAGGAACTGACAGCTCTGTGACGATCACCGTACAGATTTGTCAGGTGAAGTAATTCGTCGATTCTCGCTGCACGTTGTTTTTTTGAAGACAAGCCTTTTAGAATGGCGAAATAATCTAGTAGTTGAACGGCAGATTGCTTAGGATATACTCCAAATTGCTGTGGTAGGTATCCAAGGGTCATTCGAAGCTGCATTTCATTTTGATGAACGTCAATACCGTCAAAGATTACCTTACCTGAGTCTGGTAGCTGAAGCGTTGCGATTGTTCGCATTAGAGAGGACTTGCCCGCACCGTTTGGTCCGAGAAGTCCAAACATTCCTTTGGAGATCGATAAGTCTACTTCATTCAGGCATTTTACACCATTTGGGTAGGTCTTACTTAGCTTATTGATTTGTAGCAACATTGGATTTCGTTTTTGTTTAATCCAAATTTGCGACAAATAGACTTGCCTGCGAAGCTGTTTTCGGTGAACTGGGTGGGTCAATCGGTGAACTGGGAAACTACCAGTGAGCTGACAGCGATGCTGCGCTCCTGATGGCTGTAAACCTTACTTGCGGTGAGAGGCAGAAGATATTTTGGAGCAGGCCGTTTGGGTACTTGACTGCCATCAATACGGATTTATCGCCGTCTGAAATGCTAGCAGAATTATGTGAACGCAGCAATTAGAAAAACCAATGCCTCTGGCACTAATGCTGCTCAATCCACTGCTTGAAGGCTGCTGATCTGCTGTTGCTTGTAAGGAGCTTCTGGTCGTGCTTCTTTAATATGATCGCTAGTCGGGTCTTGATATAGGGTTCGAATCCTGCAATTGCGTTAAAATTGACCAATTGCGAGCGGTTGATTCGAAAGAACATAGCAGGATCGAGTGAGTGTTCGGTTTCCGTAAGGGTTTGAGAAAGCAAGTTTTTATTCATCTGTTGGTCCCAAGCGATCACATAGTCTCCATCGGCTTCGAAGTAGAGGATGTTTGAAGCTTCCACGATGAAGCTTTCGTTCTTTTTCTTTAGGACAAAGTGCTTTTTGTAGGAGGGTTCCATTCGATTGCTGATATCTGCTATGGCAGCGAGTAGCTGCCGATTATCGAAGGCGGGTTTTTCGGGTTGGAAAAGATGTACATATTTGTCCCATGCTGCCATGAATTGTCTTTTGCTATAGGGTTTCAACAAATAGGCAATACCATTGGTCTCAAATGCTTCCAGAAAGAAATCGTTGTAGGCTGTGCAAAAGATAATCGGGCAATCGGGATTGATCTGCGAGTAGAGGGTAAAGACATTGCCATCGAGCAATTCGATATCGGAGAATAGCAGATCGAGATTCGGCTTTGAATTGAAGAATTCGAGTGCTTCGGAGATTGATTGAAAATGGCTAATCTCTATCTCATATGGCAATGTTGCAATCATCTTTTTCAGCTTGATTGCCGCCTGGTCTTCATCTTCCAGAATTAGGACATTGAGTTTTGTCATTTGGCAGATTTTTTTCCAATTAAGGGCAGGACTACTTCAAAATGATCTCCTTGCGAAATTCGGACCTGCTCATCGCTCATCAATTGAAATCGTCTCTTAATATTCTGCAAGCCTATGCCAGATTTTAGAGCTGTCGCTTTGCTTCGAATCTGATTCCGAACGGTAATTCCGCTGGCATCGATGTCTATGGTGCATAGCAGGGGTTCGGAATTGCTTCCGCGATTGTGTTTGATCACATTCTCTATCAAGACTTGCAGGGTACCTGGAGGTATTTGATAATCCATCAGGCTGCCAAGATTGTTTTTCTTTTCAAAGCGATAGGCATCAAGGAAACGGATCGATAGCAGGTGTAGGTAGTCATCCAGCAAGTCCCACTCCTGCTGAAGAGGGATCAGATCCTTTCCCATATTGTTGAGGTATGCTCTGTAGACCGAAGACAGCGCGTATAGGTATTCTTTTGCCGTTTCGTTCTGATCATCAATAAGATTGTCGAGGGTATTTAGGTTGTTGAAAAGAAAGTGTGGATTCATCTGCCCTTTGAGAATGTCCAACTCCCGCGAAACCTTCAATGTCTTCAATTCTTGCGAACGTATTCGGTGCTGGTACATTTCCTTAATTATCCAGTACAGGGCAGAGAGGATTAGTGCATAAGATGCAGCACCAGGGGCACCAAAAAGAAAGCTATCTCTAGTAAACAAGGTGTCAGGAAATAGGGCCGATGGAGTTTGAAGCCGAAACACTGAGACGAGGACCGCGCGGACTAATTCGGAACCAGCGAACAACAGGGTAGAAAAGAAAATGTAAGCTAGCCACCTGTCTTTTTTTAAGAAGGCTGGCACAAGCCAGAAAGTGTGCAGGTTAAAGAACAGGAAAAATGCGATGAGCATCAAGGGGGCTGGTCGACGTGGACGCAGTGTGATGTCGAACCAATCCTGTGACCAATTGATGTTGACAGCAGAGAAAAGGAACAGCCAAACCAGCAAGTGAATCGAAATTTCAATTAACAGACGACTCCTGCGATCTTCAAGCAATTTTTTCAGAGGGGACATAAGCTTGCGTTTGACCTGAACTAGTAGGACAGATGAAGCTCAAAGTCCACATTTCTGTTTTGATCCGACTTATCGATGATTACGATTCCTTGTTCATAAAGATCAATTGAATAATTTACTTCGGGGTCTGTGCGAATTTGCATCCAGGCTTCTTGCATGCCTTCGCTCCAATTGATATCGTCAAAGATGAAAATGGCGGGATTAGCTGCTTTCTTCTTCAATTCTTTGAAGTAATGTAGTGTGGGTTCCTTTTGATGATTACCATCAATAAATAGCGCATTGAATTGAATGTCTTCCTGCAAGACATCAGGAAAAGTATTTTCATAAAGTCCTTGAATTACTTTGCAGTCTACTTTGCGTTTTATAACAGCGAATTGCTTCCTGGACAGTTCACAAAGTTGCGGTAAGCCCTCCATTGTACGAAACTTCGAATCGCTGAAATCCGGCATTGCCTCCAATATGTAGGAACCTGACATGCCTACATTAGTTCCGATTTCCAAAACAGCAGGCTGAGCAATTGACTTCACGATAAAGTAGAGAAAGCGGCACCAACTGGATGAGGAGGCTGCTTTGGCACAGATGTCCTGAACTGTAGCCCGGTGATCCGAATTGAAGATTTCGTAAGTAATTTCTTCTTGATTTTGAAGCAATTCCTTTCGGTAGTTTTCGCATCGATCAAATGCTGCTTTATCAGAGGCCAGGTATTTTGCCTTCTTGACCTGTTCAAAAGCAGAAAGAATAATACCTAATTCGGGGCTGTTCTGCTCGCTCATTCGACTTAGCTCGCTTCCTTCTTTTATGCGGCGAGAAAGTATCAGCGAGTGTTTCTTTATTTTTCTGGATATCATGTTTAAAGGAGCTTGTCCTCTACA
The DNA here is from genome assembly GCA_020629005.1 of Chitinophagales bacterium. Classification (GTDB taxonomy): domain Bacteria; phylum Bacteroidota; class Bacteroidia; order Chitinophagales; family UBA2359; genus JAHDDV01. Next base: position 13,150 of record JAHDEE010000014.1, on the reverse strand, counting down.
ATAATACGAGCAGTTTAGGAGAATCTGAAGCCTAAGCAAGCAATATGCCCCAGGGCCAGAGAGGGTAAAAACTATTGCACTGCCTTAAAAAGCAAGATTGAGATTGTCGGTGCAGAGCCGATCGGACCCTGAGCGTAGCCGAAAGGACCGATTGGAGAATGGATGTATTTCACTAATAATCAAGGCGTTAACGCTAGCCTAACCTCGCGCTCCGCAGTCCGCCCACGCCGAGCGCATCGACTACGCTCAGCGACCGTCGTGGGCTTCGTCAATGGTTTTTACTCAGTTTGGAGCGGGGCAATCTTTTCGATTTCTATGGCTAATCCGGCAACAAATGTTCTTTCCGCATGGCATGAGCACAAAGAAGCCCTGCAAGAACAAGTCCTGCAGGGCGTCGAAATAGTGCTATAATAACTATCGTATGATTTGTATTCTTTTGCTCAGTTGCGTTTTTTGGGACATTATCTGCACCAAATAGGTACCTATACTTAGATCCGGCATATCGAAGCTAAGATTCAGTTGTCCTTGCTGCGAATCGAGAGCCGAGCTATGTATTAGCCTTCCCTGAAGGTCGTAAATATTCAGCAGGTATTCAGAATCAGCTTCCAGTCCATCAGCATCCACATTAAAAGCACCGTTGCTCGGATTTGGGTATAGCTGCATATTCAAAGCGTTGCTTTCCGATTCTAGCATCTCGGATGTTTCTTGCTCGTTGGACTTACCCTGGCAAGACCACAACACCTCTGCAGTAGAAGGACTTAATCCATATACCGCCACGCAGGAAAAGCCGGGCGCATCTGCACAGTAGAAGGTTCCATCCTGGAAGTACAGCTCTCCCGAATTCGTGTCACCATAGGCAATATAGACATAATTATAGACACCTGTAGTATATGAGATTACATCTGTGGGGGCACCAGGGCCACAGTCCAAATCGAGGCCGAGTTCGTTTAGCCAAGGGAAGTCACTAAAATCAGGCTCTCCACCT
>JAHDEE010000014.1:0-12065 GCA_020629005.1 Chitinophagales bacterium | reverse complement strand
GTACTTACATAGACATAGGCATAACTGCCAAGATCGTAAACCTCTACAAGATCACCTGCCTCACAGTTTGATTCGTTCACTTGCGCAGCAAGCCAAAGGAAATCCTCAAAGACGCCTTCACTATTTACACTACACTCTCCAGCGCTTGCTACGGTTGCGCCGGCACATTCCGCGAAACAGGCATTATCGTAGGTAATTCCGTTCGTTCCACAAACAGGATTGTAGATATCGTCGCAAGGGCATTCTCCTGGATCTTCTCCACAATTCCAAGAGTCCGTGGCTTCGTATAGTCCATAGATATTCAGGCAGTTGTAAGTGCTTGTTTGCTGACAATATAGAGATCCGTCTTGATAAAAGAGCGTACCAACATTCCCATTGCCAACATATACGAATGCATAGGAACCGTTGTCATAGACTTCTACAAAATCACCAGTCTGGCAGTTTGATTCACTAATTTGCAAGGACAACCAAGCGTAGTCTTCAAAAATTTGATCTTCTCCACTTCCTGGTTCACAAACGCCACTGTAAGCAACATCTACCCCTGCACAAGCAGCCTCGCATGGATTCGCATAGTTGTTGCCATCCACTCCGCACACTGGGTCGTTGACAGCAGGACAGATACATGGGACAGTGTTGCAAGTCCACAAGGTAGAGGGTTCTCCAAGCCCATAGATAGAAACACAATCAAAAGCTGGGGCATCGGTACAATAGAGGCTACCATCCTGGTAGTACAATTGGGAACCTGCTGAAGTTGACACATGAACAAAGCTGTAGCTGCCCTGATCATACACAGATATGACATCTCCATCTTCACAATTCGTAGGGTCGATGAGTGATTGCAACCAGCTGTAGCTTGCAAAGACCGATTCCTGGGGTCCGGGATCGGCTTCCTCGATACATGTGATGGTTACCGCTTGATCAGCTACGGAACAAGGGCTGTCAAAGCCAGCAGGCTCATAGTCAAAATTGACTTGATCGCCAGGGCTATGTGCATAAGTGATTCCTGCACCATAGTAGGGGTCTAGCACTGTTCCATCCTGCATCTCTATGAAGAAGTATTCCTGTCCATCATCACAGTTTTGAAAGAATACGGTTCCACTATGATTGGAACAATCCGGTGTGGAACCTTCACAGCCAGCCACCAACACATAGTAAGTCCTTGACAACTCGTAGTCGCAGCTCAGGACGTAATTCAGTGTATACAGGGTGGTTTCAGAAGGTGTCACTTCTGCACGAGTTACTGAAACAAAGTTGCCTGTAGATGGTATCTCATTGCCTTGCTCGTCGGTCCATTTGCTGCTGACCAGGTTTGTGGGAGGAGGTGGGCCTCCCCAACCAAAAGGTGTACATTCGCCCTGCGTAAAGTACTCCAGGGTTGCCGTTTCACCACAATTGATTGCGAGGATATCGGTGGCACTATTGAAAATCGTTTGATCAATTTGGTAGTCGGGAATATATATGTCAACCGTAAGTTTGTCGTTTTCCGGATTAGAGTCGGTGGTTCCATTTGGATTGGCCGACCAAATCTCAATTTGGTAATCCGTTTCGAGCTCGAAATTGAAGTTGCCAAGACTGATTATAGCTGTATTGCTGACCGATATTGGATACTCGTTGTAGAAGAAGGATGGCTGAGCCACCCCGTTCACCGTCCAGAAAATATCTGCTGAATTGAGTGTGCCTGAGGCGAAGTTTCGCAATTCCACGGATACTTCTTTGCTGCCAGGATAGAGGAAACTATTGCCTTGAGCCATTGAAGTAATGCCAGCATCACTGCTGCTGCCACAATCCTCGACAACCACTCTGTAATAGCCTACTCCCGCAATCTCGAAGGGTGTTTGTCTCCAGGAAACCCGATAATCGGTGGTCTCAGAAGGCGTAGCTGCATAAGTCATGCAGCCAGGAAGACATGTAAGATCAGTATCTGGTGTCCAGGTAGCAATTGGTTGGTAGCTATTTCCTCCGATGTCTGGGGGGCCTGGCAAGGCACCAATGCCACTTAGGCTTAGGTAGGCTTCTTCCCCTGGGCAGATCGTGACTTCAATAGGACAGTCCGGGTGGGTGCCTTCAGGCACCTCCGTAAATAGCGGGCCTACGGTATCGGAGAATTCACAAGCATTTTCGCCGGCAAAGCTAATCGCTATTTGCAAAGGCTCTTGCAGTGCATCACAATCGATGTCCTCCAAGAGGTAATTGTAGGTGCCTCCAGTGTTGAAGTAATAGGCCCACTGAACCGGATGTCCGTTTACTGTCAGCACAGAGGAATAAGCTGGAGCCTCTATGGTAAGCTGATTTCGAGCATTGACAGATATAATCGGCTCAAAATCACAGTCTTGAGCATTTACTTGAGTGCTGTGAGATATGCTCAAGAATAGCCCAATCAATAGGAGCAAGATTCTTTGTGTTTGGGTTAAACTTTTCATGTAGCATTAGATTTTTTAAGGTTAAGATGCAATTGTTAGTGGGTTGGAGCTTGTAGGACGAGAACAGAGATCGGATTCAGAAAATTATCTGGAAATGAATGTGCGGAGAGGTTCTGATCTCCCTTGGTGGGTCAAAGCTTCTAGAATGTACAGGTGCTGCGAGCCAGCGGCGCCGCAAAATAGCCGGGGCCGCAGCGGTACAGGCTGCCTGAATGCGCCAGTGACTGCCAGCAGATACTGGCTCGGAGCTTGCCGGAGAGACAGTAGCTGCTGAGCAGGAACAAGCAGGCAGGTAGCCTGTAATAGCGGAGGACGCGACTGCCAGCACGCGGAGCCAAGCTGCTTCGCTCCAAAAAAATAGAATCGTTGTTATCGGCTTAGAAAGCCAAATTCCTGTGTTCGATCACAGCACCAATAAAGAAGCTTCCAGATTGGTGGTCAAACTTTTGGCCAGGCTACGTTGAAACAGAGATAAAACCACGTTGAGTGATTTGTGCTTGATGACATAAAGATCTTTGGGATTTGCCTTCATGAACTCCACAATAGAATTGTGCGGATCGTCAGAATTGATTTTTTCCACATCCGGACTGCTCACTCTATCTCCAAAATGCAATAGTCTTGGCTTGTTAAGCTGGCTCACCATTTCCGTTTGCTGATACTGCTGGTACATTTTGTCGGAGGAAATGAGGCTGATCACGCTCCCATACGGTTCTTCGCTTAGCACTTCGGGGATGATTAGAATGGGCACCAAAGACTGATCAATCAGCCAGGTCATATTCCGATCTGTGAAGAAAGCCGCTATGTTTTTGTGCGCTGAAGGATTGACTATTACCAAATCGTATTCCTTCTTGCCCAGCTGCGATGCAAGGTTGTCTTTGAAGTCACCTTGTTGCGCCAGGGCAGAGACGGTGGCATTGGCCCCAGCGATAGATTTTTGCACCAGATCTTTACGCAGGTTCAGCTTGCGTTTCCTTACCTCCATCTCCTGATCATTGATCAGCTTGATGGCCTCAGACACATCCGGAGAGCGAGATTGCTTGTAGGGAACAAAATTGTGATACAAATCTATTTCTAGTCGATCAGTCTTAAAAATCTGCAACTTCGAATACAGGGAAGCTACGTCAAATAGCTTTTCAAAGTCCTTGATTAGTACCAGTATTTTCATATTAGGCCATTATGTGTTTGTCCTTCAATGCGTGAGCACTAAAGTGGGCTGAAAGATAAGCATTCTACTGGAATAATCAACCTGATGGCATTCCTGCAGAACCAAATCTTCAGTCCGTAAAAGCCCAGAGAAAAGGGCTCCATTCGGGTAAGTATGCGGCTCGATGCTTCCACTCCCGGACATCGAAATAGCGGCCATGAAAGGGTGGAAAATGCTGTTATATGCAGCTGTTGAAGCTAGAACTGAGCACTTGAAAAGCCCTTTGAGCAGTTGACATAGCAAAGTGTTCATTTCTTCCGTTGCTGGGCTATTATTGTGCTGTCAAGGCAAAAGGACAAGCTGAGAATAGAAAGATCCGACTTTGCCATTTTACCATTGCCAAAATTTCAGTTATGAAAAACCTAATTTGTATTTCCCTATTGTTCCTGCTGAGCTTGCAGGTCATATCTCAAAGTAAAAGTCAAAACAAAGGAGTAGTATCGGGTCGAGTGATCGACGAAAATAGCGAGGCGATACCTTATGCAACTGTCAGTTTATTGAATCAGCAGGCTGAATTTGTACTGGGTGCTATTAGTGATGAGGATGGATATTTTGTGATTGAAGAAGCACCGCTCGAAACACTAGTATTAGAAGTCAGTTATCTCGGCTTTCGCAAGTTCTCGGCTGAGGTTCCATTGAGCAAAAGAGAAAAGAAGATAGATGTGGGGGCCATCGACCTGGCTCCCGATGCGCAACAACTGAAGGAGATTGAAGTGACTGCGGAGAAATCCAAATACAGCCTGCGTCTTGATAAGAAAGTATTTGAAGTGGGTCAGGATGTACTTTCTCAGGGCGGCTCAGCGGTAGAAATACTGGATCAGGTTCCGCTGGTAACTGTGGACCCTGGGGGCACGATTGCTTTGCGAGGAAACAGTCAGGTGCAAATACTGATCAACGGGCGCAGGTCTGGTCTTACGATGAACAATGCGCTGGACCAGATTCCATCTGCCAATATTGAACGTGTTGAAGTAATTACAAATCCTTCTGCGAGTTTTGATGCAAGTGGCTCTGCGGGAATCATCAATATCGTGCTCAAAAAGAACAAGGATGAAGGATTTAGTGGCCAGGTAAGAGCCGTAGCCGGTGTGCCAGCTGAATACCAAATTATGCCCGGAGTAAATTACAAGAACCAGAACATCAATTTGTTTGGCAATGTGCGTTGGCGCTATTCTGATTACAATGGAATCTATACTACGGAACAAGAGACATACGATGGGGAGCTGACCAGCTACTTGAGCATGCAGGAAGATGAGGATCGCCATGATGATGGACGTTCGGTGTACTTTGGCGGTGATTATTATCTGGATGATGATAATAGCTTTACCCTTGCATATTATCGGAACGAGACAAAAGATACCGATGTCACTTTGCTTGATTATCGCTTAGGGTCTAACGGTACAGATCAACGAGTGATTACTGATGGCAACTCAGAAGAAAATCGTTCCTACAATCAAATTGAGGCTAATTACACGCATGATTTTGAGACAGAAGGAGAAAAACTAAGCATTGATTTTCAGAACGATTTTTGGGATAGCACAAAAGACTGGTTATTGGAAACGGAAGAATTTTCTGCGGCTGGCGAAAATTCTCGAAAGATTAGAACGCGCTCTGTGGCCAGCAGTAAGGATTATGTTTTACAGTCGGATTATAGCAGGCCCATTGGTGAGCATTCACGATTGAAAGTTGGCCTAAAGGGTGAAAACCGAATAGTGAGCAATGAGTATTTGGCGGAACTGAAACAGACGGAATTATGGGAAAATTACCTGGGAATTGATAATGACATCGATTATGCTGAGCGAATCGGAGCTGGCTACATAGAGTTTGGGTCTCAGTGGAAGAAGATTGAATGGCAGCTTGGTTTGCGTGGTGAAATGAGTGCTATCGAAATTGATGATGCTGAAGGAAGCTTTGCGGATAGCAAGTCCTATTTCAACCTGTTTCCATCTGCATTTGCATCGATGCCCCTCAATGCAAAGACCAGCATACAAGCCAGTTATTCTCGCAGGATCAATAGACCTAATCTATGGCTTTTGTACCCGTTTCAAGAGATTACCGATTTTAACATGCAGCAAATCGGCAATCCAAATCTGGATCCTACTTACACGGATGGCTTTGAGCTGGCGTTGTTGCATATGCGGGAAAAGACTACACTTAGCACAGCTGCTTACTATAAATTGCACAATGACCCCTTTGCGGACTTTCTATTTGAGCAAGATGGTGGCTTCATCGCTCAGGTCATCAATATCGATCAACGAGATGAGCTGGGAGTAGAACTATCCGTAAAACAAGGTGTGTCGGAGTTTCTCAGCATCAGTGCCGAAATCAACGCTTTTCATTTCGAGAGCAAGGGAAATCATTTGGGTAAAGATATGTCTGCATCTGGCAAGTCCTGGACGGTTCGGGCTATGGCGGATCTTAAACTTCCAGGCGACCTTGCCTTCTCTACACAATTCAGATATAATGGCCCGGAAAAGAATGCCTTGTTCAATTATAAGTCTGCGACTCGTTTAGACTTTGGACTGAGTCGTGACTTTCTTGACCGCAAACTCTCGGTTGGAGCCAGAATAACCAATGTACTTGATTCGTATCGCTGGAGATTGGAAAGTATTAGCTCGGATTACAAGATTGAGCAGGATCGTTCCAGATATGGGCCAAGGTTTCAGGTAAATGCTGTCTACCGTTTCAATATGAGTGAGCGTCAGCGGATTCGAACACAGAACCGGGGCAACAGATAATCCCTGCGCTTAGTTAGCTGTATTCAAGGAATTCATCCTCAAAAGAAGTGTTTTTGAGTGCTTTCGTGTCTTTGAAATAGTTTTGATATACTTTCCAGGGTTCGGCAGAGCCTTGCTTTGGAAGAATACTATTGGCTCGTTTGATATAGCCAGCATCAAAATCAAGCAGGGGCTCTATCTGAAACTTGTTCGTATCAAAACGAGGCGTACATACCTGATGACCTTGTTCTCTCATGTGCACAAGCAGATTGCCAACGAATTGGCAATTGAGCTCGCATTTGAGTGTCCAGGATGCATTGGTGTAGCCCAGGGCTACAGCAAGATTTGGAACACCACTAAACATAACTCCCTTATACGCAGTCAGGTCGCCGGAGGCAATTTCGTCCTCATCGATCCTGACTGTAATTCCGCCAAAAATCTGAACTTTCAAGCCAGTTGCGGTTACAATAATATCGGCATCCAAATGCTCTCCTGAATCCAAAGCGATACCCGTAGCGGTGAACTCTTTGATGGTATCCGTGACTATTTTACTCTTACCTGATTTGATCGAGTCAAAAAGATCGTTATCGGGAATGAGGCAAACACGTTGATCCCAGGGGTCGTATTTGGGACTAAAATGTTGTTCATTGTAGTGCTCTCCCAAGGACTTTTTCACACCTCGCTTCAGCAGTTTACTCATGCGATCTGGCCATCGTCTACAGGCCTTGTAAAAGGTGTTTCCGATGGTGATATTTTTCCAGCGCACCATTGCATGAGCAGTCTTTTCGGGTAGCACTTTTCGGAGGCCATTGGCCACCACATCTTTGCTCGGCAGATTCATTATATAGCTCGGAGACCGTTGCAACATAGTGACGGAATTTGCCTTCTTGGCCATTTCTGGCACAAGCGTAACTGCGGTCGCACCACTGCCAATGATCACTACGTTTTTTTCTGTGTAATCCAGAGAGGTGTCCCATTTTTGAGGATGGATAATGGTTCCCTGAAATTGCTCACTGTTAGGAAATTTTGGACTGTGTCCTTCCTCGTAGTTGTAGTATCCACAGCAGGAAATGATAAACTTTCCCTGGATCTCAATGGGTTCCGCCGACTCGCCGTTTTGAACCTCGAGGGTCCAGCATTGCTGCTCAGAAGCCCATCTGGCCCTTTTCACTTTGTGCCTAAAACGTATATGCTGATCGATTCCAAACTTTCTTGCGGTCTCTTTGATGTAACGGAGTATGTCCGGGCCATCTGCGATCGCTTTTGGATTCTTCCAGGGACTGAAGGAAAATCCAAGCGTATACATATCGGAGTCTGATCGAATTCCCGGGTACTTAAACAAATCCCAGGTGCCGCCCATTCCAGCGCGAGCTTCGAGTATCAAATACTTCTTTTCCGGACATTTATCTTGAATGTGGTAGGCAGCGCAAATTCCGGACAAGCCTGCTCCAATAATCACTACGTCGTATTCTTGGGTCTCTTTCATATGGTCTCTTAACTAAGCAACTGCGCAAACTGATCAGCCGCATTTCCTCTGCTGCTAACAAATCGCAAAGCAAAAGGGATGATGAACTATTCAGAAATCCACCGAATTGCCTCTCCCAAGACCCGTACTGGATCTGCAGGAAAGTTCTGGGATTGCTGCATTTCATTGGTTTGCAAGCTAATGCCCTGAGCAGCGCAATAATTCTCGAGTGCAAGCTCTTTCTGCTCGTTCGAATCTGTCTTGGGAGCTAAGGAATAGACCCGTAGATTCTTGTTTCTTAGTTGATCGAGTGCTACTCTATCTGAATCGAATTCGGCTGAAATCGGTATAAGGCCACTGAACAGCTGAGATTGCTCTATTCCAAATTTAAGGCATTGGGTCGCCCCGTCGGCAAAGCCACTGAGGAAGATTCTACTTCTGTCCAGCCTGTTGGCCTTGATCACCTGCTTGACTTCCTTTAGCAAGCGTTTTGACTCCTGTTCGGAGTGATTCCAGTAATATTTGTCCTTGCCCGAAGCTTCCGTGCCCCGACAAGCCATGATCAGCAGATTTTGCTCATCGGCCAAGTCAGTATACAATTCCGCGAAGCCGGAAGGAGAACTACCATAATGATGCAGTACTACCAGCAGCCCGGGATCTTTCTTACGCTCCTTTGCCGGTCTACGAAGTAATGGTTCTAGGGGTGCGCTCTTGAAGGTCTTCAGGTCATTCTCGACGGTCTTTTGCAGTTTCTTGTATCGATCAGTATCTCGGAGATTTTGCAAGTGCTGTTCCTCAGCAAAATTGTACCAGCCTAGTTCATAGGCCTTCTCCATGTAGGTCAATGCACTATCAATCTTTCCACCGAGCGAGTAGCTGCTGGCGATATTATAGGCTGTGGTATCCAGCGGGCGATAAGCCAGCGACTTCTTGAGTTTCTTGATGGCAGATTTCAATTTCATGCCCTCATAATCGAGCATGCCCTGATCAAACCACATTTTCGCAATTTGATCATCAGTCATTCCCTTGGTGCTGGGACCAGAAAAATTGCCACAGGCACTGAGCAAAAACAAGAACAACAAAATCAATAACTTTTGTGTCATTTAGCGCTATAGTCTGTCAATAAATTCATTTCTCCGTCTATCCTAAAATTCCTTTCTCCGAGTAGAAAGGCTGCTTATAGGCTCTCTTGCCGGTTGCTTTGAAAATCGCATTGGCCACTGCGCCTGCAGCAGGAGGTAGCGAAGGCTCACCAAGCCCCGTGGGATCAACTGTACTCTTTACAAAATGTACTTCAATCTCGGGAGCTTCCTCATTCCTAATCAGCTGATAACTGTGAAAATTGGTATGAGAAGGTTTACCATTATCAAAACTGAAGTCCCCATACATAGCATGCCCAATTCCATCGATGATTCCACCTTCAATCTGATTGGTCGCGGCCACAGGATTGATCACAATTCCGCAATCAACAGCGCAGGTAATCTTTTGCACTACTGGCACATTGTCCTTCAAGACCACATCCGCTATTTCGACCACATGCGTATTATGACTGTAGTAAGAGGAGATGCCCTGAAAAACACCATCTCCTACCCTAGCCCAATTAGCCTTCTCGGTTGCAAGATCAATGCAGGCCAGCATTCGCTTTGGCGAATATTCAATTTTCTCGTCCTTTTCCGCCTGAGGAATGGCTTGCTCCAGCAAAGTACGACGTAGCCAAACTTCATCTTTGTCAAGTATGGCAGCCAATTCATCAATAAAACTTTGCTCAGCAAATGCCAGGAAGTTTGTGTACGGCGCACGCCACGCTCCAGTGCTTATATTGCTGTCTTTCTTGTGCGCGATAATTTCCAGGTTCGGAATGGCACCCGCAGGAAAAAAGTTGGCGATGGCATCAAACATGTTTCGATTAATCGCCGCTTCCGTCAGTCGATAACCGGTGATCTTATTGTCCTTGATGGATGCCTCAAACTTATATTTTGTGGCAGGCCGGTAAGTTCCCGCTGCCATATCATCTTCCCGCGCAAATAGCAGTTGAACCGGAGCCTCCACCAATGAAGATATTTCTACTGCCTCATCGCTAAAGTCTCCATAAAGTCGACGACCAAAACCTCCACCCATACGGGTCATTGTCACTTCAATTTCGGTTTCTTCACGTCCCAAAATTTTCGCAGCCCTGGATCTTGCCCAGGCAGGCGTTTGTATAGGACCATGCATCAATACCTTGTCCTCTCGCACATCAGCAAAGAAATTCATGGGCTCCAGGCAATTGTGCGGGAGAAAAGGAGCTTCATAAATTCTTGTTTCGACTCTGTCCGCCTCTTTGAAAGCTTTAGCTACATCGCCATCCTTCCGTAAAAACTGTTTCGTCCTTTTCTCTAGCAACTCATTTAAGTCCCGATCATGATCTGCTGTCGACTCGGCTTTTTCTCCGGCTTCATAACTGGCCTGAAGCAATCTCTTGCCCTTCATTGCCTGATAGCTTGATTCCGCCAACACAGCAACTTTATCTCCAAACTTAACAACTTCTTTTACGCCCGTAACCGCCCTGGCTTCAGTATCATCAAAAGACTTCAGGACCTGCCCAAATGCAGGTGGACGAAGCACGGAAGCATACAGCATGCCTTCTCGTTTGGTATCAATTCCAAACAGCGGCTTACCTGTCAATATGCCCTCCATGTCCACGTTGATCTTCGAATTGCCGATGATCTTGAAGTCCTTTACTTCTTTCAGTTTAACCTTCTCAGGCACTTCCATTGTAGCCGCTTTAGCAGCCACATCTCCATAACCGGTTTGCTGATCCGCCGGCCCATAAATCACGCCATTCTCTGTACGACAATCGGCAGCCGCTACCTGCCACTCTTCTGCAGCTGCATTGATCAGCATCTGTCGGGCAGTAGCACCTGCATTTCGCAAAGTTTCCCAACCCTGACGGATAGATTGACTGCCTCCCGCTACTTGTCGTTTGAATCCCTCCGTGTTTAGACCAGCCTGTTCAACTATCACTTTTCTCCAATCGATGTCCAGCTCTTCCGCCACGATCATAGGCATCGAGGTCTTGATGTTCTGACCGATCTCCGGATTCTGCGAGTAAATAGTTGCCACTCCATTATTTCCGATCTTGAGGTATACATTCATGTCATACCAATCCTCTGGCAATTCCGGTGGCGGCTCAGGAGGCGCTAATTTTGCAGCCTTTTTGGCTTTCTCCTCTTGCTTGCATCCAGTGATCCAGGGAAAACCAAGCAACATACCGCCACCAGCAGCGGCAGTAAGCTTGAAAAAGGATCTTCTTTGCATGGGACGAACTTCCATAGAATTTTAGAGTTTAGAAGCAGTCTTCACCGCCTTATTGATTCGCAAATAGGTTCCACAGCGGCAAATGTTTCCATGCATCGCCTTTCTAATCTCCGTATCCGAGGGATTTGGATTCTTTTTCAGCAAGCTGGCAGCAGTCATCATTTGGCCTGCCTGACAATAGCCACACTGAGGAACATCATGCTCCCTCCAGGCCTGCTGAACAGGGTGATCTCCTTTTTCCGATAAACCCTCAATCGTTGTAATCTCGCCAGACACATGCTGCACCGGAAGCAGACAAGATCGCCTTGCTACACCGTCTACATGTATGGTACAAGCTCCGCACTGCCCGATCCCACATCCGTATTTTGTGCCTGCCAAATCCAAATGATCTCTAAGTACCCAGAGCAAGGGCGTATCCGGATCTGCATCAATACTGCGTTCCTGCTTATTGACCGTCAATTTATAACTTGCCATATCGATCTCTTTTGCTGTCGAATATAGTGAATTAGCCGCACATTTAACAGAGCCATCATCGTAGGATACAATCTCCATATCCTTTAGCAATTGTTGCCAATGGCAGCTTTGCAAGGAATCGCTAACATGTTCGGCATGAACCTGAAACCTGGCGCAATTTTGAGCTTCAAAAAAATAACAAACTTTAGGATTTTCAGGAGCGAAACAAATGGATCATCGATAGGGCTTACCCGTGCTACGCTATTATGGGCTGGCTGCGTTTCCTTTCCTGTTCTGAAAACGAGGAGGACAGTTGGAAAGGGTAGCCGCTCATTTCCGCCGAGGTCTTTACGCAGCCAGCCCATATCGCTGCGCCCGCGGCTATTGGGATCGTGTAGTGGGTCTGAGCCCTATCTTGATGTCCTAATCATCAGCTAGCTCGTACAAATCATACAGTTTAAGAGGTAGTTTCAGCTTTCTGTGAGCAGGTTCAAGGTCTTCCCGCGAATGCT
>JAHDEE010000013.1 GCA_020629005.1 Chitinophagales bacterium | reverse complement strand
AGCGAAAAAATACGAATGGAAAGTTCTAAAGTATGTCGTCAAATAACTTAGGGAGAAAGGCCGCAATAACATTGTGGCCTTTTTGCTTTATAGCTAGCTCAAGAGGACAAATAATTGTTCAAAATTTTGGAGCGAAGCGCCTGTCTTCGTAGAACCTTCTGTCTCGTGCTCCGCTCTTATGGGCTACCTGCCTGCTTTGTTCCTGCACACTCCATGTTGTCTCTCCGGCAAGCTCCGAGCCAGCATGGAGTGGCAGTCACTGTCGCATGCAGGCAGCCCATACCGCTCTGCCCGAGGCTATTTTGCTCTTCCCTTCTCCGTAGAACCAAAATACTGATCGCCAAATCGGCACTCAAAAACCTAAAATTCCTTAAATTGGTAAAAGTGTGATCCATTAGCAGTAATTTATGTGCAAAACTATACCCAATTGCTATGCGCCCTAGCCACTCAATCTTTCTTGCGATCTCCATCTTGCTGTTCGGTACTTCCTGCAATAGCCAAACCACGGTGAACAAAATACGCCAACCAAGTCTTTTGCCCGCCGCCGTAGAAGTTGCCACGGAAAATCATCTCTCCGCAAAACCTTGGACCCAGGAACTCTGTGACACAATAGTCCAGCAATTTCTTGACGAGCTGGATGAAGATCGGCTGCACTTAACCAGGGTGAGTATCAATGAATGGCAAGCCTTGCAAGAGCTATTATTTCGGGATATGGCTCAGGGTGAATCATTGTTGGTAGAAGCAGCACACAAGGAAATTAATGCAGCTGGATTGGCCAGGGCTGCTTTTTACAAGCAGCTTTTGCCCAAGCATCTTGACCTGGATTCTAGTGCACGCTTCGAATCGAATCCAGAACGAAGAGACAGACCAAAGGATGGTCGCAAACGAACAAAAGAATGGAAAAGGCATTTTCATTGGAAGCTGCTTGAGCAATTGACCAAAGAAGTATTGATCGCTCCGGAGAAGGAACTGCAAATCCTAAAGAAAAGAGCATTTACAAAAGTGCAACAACGTCTAATAGAACGAGCAGAAGTAAAGGCAAATATGGACCTACTTGAGTGCGCCGAAGCGCTTACCAACGCCTATTTGCAAGTGCAGGATTATCAGTCTTATTATATGTCTCCCCAATCGAAGTCTGATTGGCAGGCGGAGTATACACGGCAATTCGTCGGTATTGGTGCCAGGTTGGAAATCGAAAATGATTATCCAAAGATTACGGAATTACTCGTTGGAAGTCCGGCGTGGAAACAAGGGCAGCTCAAAGAAGGAGACATCATCCTGACGATCTCGGATGGTTCCGGGGAGATGAAGGATGTTGGTGGCCTGGCTATGAACGAGATTGTGGCGCTGTTGAAAGGACCAGAAGGCTCCAGTGTTCAGCTTCTGGTGGCAGGCACTGCAAATACAAGCAGACAAATTAAGGTGCCAAGAGGCCAGGTCGAATTGGAGACCGCGAGCTCCTTCATGCTCTCTGATTCACTGGCGGAGCAGCCTATAGGCTATTTGCGATTGCCCAGGTTTTACATGGGTGACGAAGGTTCAGCCTGGCATGTATTACAAGAACTGGAAGCACTCAACGAATTAGAAGCACAAGCCTTGATTCTGGATCTGCGTTTCAATAGGGGAGGATCAGCGCGTGAAGCAGCACAAATTATAGGCTTTTTTCTCGAAGATGCAGTGGCTATGCAAAGTCGATACAAAGAAGGTGATGTTAGCCAAATCACAGATGATGATGGTAAAGTAGTTTTTGATGGAGAGCTGTTGATCATGGTAAATGGTCGAAGTAGTTCGGCCTCCGAACTTACTTCAGGAACACTGCAAGACTACAAGCGAGCCCTGATTGTTGGCAGTCCTCAAACTTTCGGCAAGGGAAGTATTCAGCAATTCTTTGATTTAGAAGTTGAAGATAGTCTGCAAGCTCAACCTGGACAGGTAAAGCTGACTGTTGGCAATTTTTTCACTGCAAGTGGTCGCTCTCCTCAATACAACGGCATAGCAGCAGATATTGTGCTGCCTGATGGCTTCGGCTATATCCGCAGTGGCGAACGCACAGGTCCTTTTGCGCTGCCTCCTGTTAGTCTGGATTCACTAATCAATCCCATCCAGAACGTTAACTTGGTTGAGGGTCTTGACTCCTTGAGAATAAAGAGTGAGACGAGAGTTGCTAGCAGTGATCATTTCAACCTGGCAGTCAAGCGGGCCGAAAGACTCGCTGAGCAAGAAAAGGCAACAATGATCACGCTCAATTACAAGAAATTCCTCGACAGCAAAAAGAACGATTACCTATTGGACCAGCAACTGGAGGAAATAGAAGCGCCGATCGAAGGCTTCCATGCAGAACTGGTAATCCCGGAGAACAGAGGAGAGCGGGAGATGCTAAAACTTCGCAGACAAAGACTTGTGGAACAAATTCAGTCGGACCCCTACATTCAGGAATGCCTCTTTATTTTGAATGACATGCTTTAGGGATAGAGAATCAATAACTGTCCATTTTGACTTGCTAGAAATAATTTATCCATCGTTATTTTTCTCCACCAGCCAACAAGGATGCTGTCAAAAAATGCCTCGTCTAAATCATTTCTTGCGGCGTCAAAATCAGACAGTTATTGATTCCTTATCCCTTAAGGCTTTCGTCATCCGAAAGGGGCCTTGAAACCTTGCTTCTCCTGTGCTTGCGTTTTGTCTGTAGGCAGTTGCCTTCTTCCCCGCACAAAACTCCTACAATTAAAGACTTGATGAGTGCATTCATAAGTACTCAGCATCTGCTTCGATTGTGTGATGGCACGCTTTTGCGCTTTAGACGTAGCAATAGAAAAGGGCAACTAATGTCAAAAGGCCAGGATCAAACGGAGATTTGAAACCCAATCAGGTCGCAATAATTGTTTTGGCCGTCAGCAATTTTCCTTGTATCATTCTGTTGCCTCAGGCTATGGACAGCAAAGCTTAGGAAGACAAGATAGGGCCTGAGCGACTGCACGATCAAAATAGCCTTGGGCGAAGTGGTATGTGCTGGCAGCCTGCCAACACAAACTTGTCTCGGGCCAGTGAATATATATCAAACAGGGGGCGGTCTTTAGGGGTTGCCGGCAGGCTGCCAGCACATAAGAACGGAGCACAAGCAAGCCCTAAACTAGAAGGAGTGCATTGTCGCTCCAAACAATCTTGAGCCAGGCTTTCACTTGGATTCCCTTCTTCGGAGCTCAGAATGTTGAATTTGAATTCGTCAATTCTATGTACTTTTGACGGGCAATTACAATTAAGCAAAAATAAATCTTACCGATATGAGCAATCAAATTGAAACAGTACACTTAGGGACAGTTCTCGAAAATCATTCGCAGGATATGAGCGGCAAAGTGGCCGCCATCACTGGCACTACCAGTGGTACAGGTTACATCTGTGCCCGGGAATTGGCTAAAAAGGGTGCTTCAGTGATCTTGTTGAACCGCAAAAGCGAGCGCGCGGATAAGGCTTTGCAGAAGCTTCAGGAAGAAGTGCCGGGGGCGAGCTTTGAGGCTGTCGAATGTGATCTACAGAGTTTTGAAAGTGTGCGGGCTGCAGCTGAGTTTGTGCGAAAAATTTACCAGACAATCGATGTTTTGGTAAACAATGCAGGCGTAATGGCGCTGGCTGACAAGGCTACGGGAGACGGTTTTGATGTGCAGATGCAGACCAATGTAATTTCCCATTTTCTGCTAACAAAGGAGTTGTTCCCATTGCTCAAGAATAGCAGTGAGGCACGAATTGTCAACCATACTTCAATGGCTAGATTGGGTGGTCCTTTGGGTGCGCAATATTTTGAGAAGAAAGGAGGGAATCTCGGTGGAGATGGGACCGAAGCAGAAAATTTTGCCTTTCAAGGTCCACGTTGGGAGCGTTATCACCAAACCAAGCTTGCGAACTGTGCCTTTACTTATGGTCTAAAGCAAAAGCTGGAGGCGGCCAAGATTGAAAATGTGATGCCATTATTGGCTCATCCTGGTCTGGCAGCAACACAATTGCAGATTACAACTGCTGTTCATGGCGGCATGGAAAAGGACAGCGGTTTGATGAGCAGAGCTCAGAGTGCAGAAGATGGAGCAGCAGGAATAATACGTGCAAGTATGGATGCCGAGGCAAAATCGGGTAATTTTTATGGTCCTACAGCTGGTTGGAAAGGGTTTCCGGATTTGTTGACACCTGAAGATTATTTATATTCGGAGGAAACAATAAAAACTAACTGGGAAGGATGCGAAAACGCAGTAGGTGCTTTCGAGATTGCCTAGAGAATGATTTACTTTCCTGGTTGAGCTTGTTGTATTAATCTACCCAAAAATACACCCATGAAGAGTTTGCTATCCCTTTTATTGATCTTTATCACTACTTTCTCCCTTTGGGCCCAGGAGTTTGAGAGAGAATTTGGTGATGTGCTTTTGGGTGACCTAAAGATGGTCACTTCTGAGAAATATCCAGATGCTTCTGCAGTGGTCTTGTTTGATCGTGGTGAATCCGTATTCGTAAAATCGGATGAATCGCATCTTCGTAAACAGTATTCTGGGTTTTACAATCGGGAAACAGTTGACACCCGCTACGCCAAGGTCAGCATGGATTATGTGATCAGGTTTACTCGAACCCGAAGAATCCTGATTCTGGATGAAGAAGGAGAAGACTACAAGAAGATTAAGATTCCGCTATTTCGCAATGATTTCATCCAGGAACATCTGATTTCTATTGAGGCAACAACTTACAGTAATAAGGAGGATGTATTGTTGTCCTGGGATATGGATGACAAGGAATTCAAAGAGAAGCAGATCGATCAACAGCAGATTGAACGGACCTACACCTGCCCGCGTGCTAAGGCTGGGCGAATTGTCGAGTATCGCTATGTCATTGAGAGTCCATTCATGGAGCGCTTGCCGGATTGGTCTTTTCAGGATCGTGTTCCCACTATTTACAGTGAATACCAGGTATCCATGATTCCTTTCTACGAGTACGTTTTTTTGGCGCAAGGGCTCGACAAGTTTGATGTAGAGCGTACAGAAAAGCAGGATATTGATCGCTCCTGGGGAAACGCGACCGAGGTATTTGGTAAAAACATTGAAGAAGGCGGCCAGTTTCAGGATATAAAGTATACCTATGGGATGAGGGACATTCCGGCATTCGAAGACGAAGCTTATATCACTTCGATTAATGATTATCGGGTTAAGATGGATTTTCAGTTGGCCAGGGAGAATTTCCCGCATGGGGGATCTCGGCAGATTATGACCACCTGGCCAGAGCTTAGTAAGGAGATGTTAGCTGATCCAAAGTTCGGTAAGTATTTGAAAAACGCTCAAAAGCTGGCTAAGAAGAAGTACGATTTTGTGAAGTTGTTTTCTGGCACAGATGCGTTGACGCGGGCCGAAAAAGTCATTTATAGAGTGCGGAAAGACTTCAGCTGGAATGGGGAGTTTGAAAAGCGGAGCACCATGTCTGCTAAAGACTTTATGGAAAAGAGGAAGGGAAATTCGGCAGAGTTGAATCTCTTTCTTCTTGCTTGTCTGAAGGAAGCAGGGGTTAAAGCTAAACCGGTGCTAATTAGCACTAGAAATCATGGACGATTCAAAACGGAATATCCATTTGAGCACCTCTTCAATAATGTGATCATTCATGTTGACACAGAGGATCCCTTTCTTGCAGACGCCACTTCCCGTCAGCTGGCATTTGATCTGATACCCAGCCAATGCCTGAACGATAAGGGATTTGTGGTCAATCCTGAAGAGGTGTCCTGGATTCCCTTGGATGCGGATACGATTGCACATACCATTCACGATATTACGATTCGTCCGGATGTTGCAACTTCTTCCGCTCAGGTGTCTGCCTCGATTTCCTCTCTTGATTATGCTGCATTTCACAAGAAACAGCTATACGAGAATGACACGGCAAAGATCAAGCAAGAGATTTGTTCAAGTCTCACCGAGGTAAACCGTATCAAGACCAGCAATTATGATCGAATTGATCGACCCTACTCGATCGGTTTTGAAGGGAAGTTGGCCCTTCGGAAAGACCAGGAGACCTTTGAGCTGGACCCCTTTATCGGTCTTGCGATGACTGAGAATCTGCTACAGCAAAAATACAGGGACTATCCCGTGGATCTAGTTTATGCCAAGGCAAACGACTACAGGGTTCGTGTGGAAGTTCCTCAGGGCTATGAAGTTGCTACTCTTCCCGAGACTTATTCCATCGATAACAGCCTGGCGAGTATATCGCTCTCGGCGGTTCAAGAGGGTTCTGTTGTCGAGATCACCGGTTCTTATTCCTTTAAGAAAGCGGTGTATGAAAGCAAGGAATATGCAAAGCTGCGGGCCTACATGAATAAGGTAGTCGAGCATTTTAACCGACCGCTTGTGTTGGTACCTGCTCAAAATTGACAGCGCTGCCCTACGAAACTTGCTCCTTAGCCATGCTTGCCCGATCAAAATCATGCACTGACTTTCCCTGTTCGGCAAGAGTCCGCAGGGACTGAGGCACCTGGAATCGGACGCCATATTTTTCTGCATACAAATCGCAGTCGGCCACAAACTGATTAATTCCGTAGTAGTCGATGTAAGACAAGGTGCCGCCTGTATAAATCGGGAAGCCCCAACCAAGTACAGAGCCGAGGTCCCCGTCGGTGGTGGAACGAAGCACGCCCTCTTCGAGACAGCGGTAACTTTCCAAAGCTTGAAAGTGCAAAATCCGGTTACCAATAGTGGCTTCGTCCAATGTCTCTATGTTACTGTTATACTTGCTCTTGAGTCCGTTCCATAGTCGCTTCTTCTCACCTTGTGGGTAATCGTAAAAACCTGCTCCATCCTTCTTGCTCGTTCTGCCATCTGCAATCAGGTCCAGCACCATCTTTTGACATCTCTCCTGGAAAGGCCTCTTTGGATCCGGATTGCTTTCGAAAACATGCTTGCTCAAGGTCAGCGTCACTTCATCATGTACCGCAAGCGGGCCAACGGCCATACCTCGTTTCTTAGCAATATTTTCTATCATTGCCGCCGGAACTCCTTCTTCTAGCAAGAACATGCCTTCGGCTACAAAAGTGCCAAAGCATCGAGAGGTATAAAAGCCTCGACTATCATTGACCACTATCGGAATCTTACCAATGGCTACGGTATAATCTACCGCTGCAGCAATAGCCCGATCTTCCGTTTTATCACCCACTATGATTTCAACCAACGGCATCTTGTCTACTGGCGAGAAAAAGTGAATCCCAATATAATTGGCTGGTCGGGCAGAGAAATACTGCAAAATGGAGATCGGAATAGTGGAGGTATTGGAACCGTATATCTTGTCGGCAGGCAATACTGCTTCTACTTCCTTAGTCACTTTATCTTTCAATGCTGGATCTTCAAATACGGCTTCTATGATCATATCACAATCTGCAAAATCGCCATAGTCGGTTGTGGGTTTGATACGAGCAAGCAAGGCCTCCGCCTTTTCAGGCGTAGACCGCTTCTTTGAAATAGCCTTATCCAGCAACATTTTGGAGTATGCCTTGCCCTTTTCAGCTCCTTCGATGCTGATGTCTTTAAGAGCCACCTCCATACCCGCCTTTGCCGATACATAAGCAATACCTGCGCCCATCATTCCGGCACCGAGCATGCCGATTTTCTTGATTTCATACTTTGGCTCCGAAGCAGGTCTCGCAATTCCTTTTTTGGCTTTTTGCAATTCGGTGAAGCCAGTCCTAATCATGTTCTTGGCTTCCTTGCTGTTCAGCAATTTGGTGAAATACCGGGCCTCAATTTCCAGCGCACGATCTATAGGCACTTGAAGCCCATCATGCACCACACTCAAAATATGCTGCTGAGCCGGATAGTTACCATGGGTCATTTTCGAAATATTGCCTGCCGCACCCATCATCACCTGTACACCAGTCGGCGACCAAAGAGCGCCTCCCGGAATTTTGTGCTTCTTGTTATCCCATGGCTGAACTGGATTTGCATTTTCCTTGACCCAATCCTTAGCCATGCTGATTAGCTCTTCTGGCGTTTCCGCCAGCGCATCAATCAAGCCGTCTTTTAATGCTCGTTGCGGACGCACTTCCTTTCCTTGAAGCAGGTACATCAATGCATTTTGAATGCCGAGCAGATAGGGCGCTTTTGCTGTTCCGCCACCTCCCGGTAACAGTCCCACTTTTGATTCCGGAAAACCCAGTTTGATCTTGGTACTGTTCAAAGCGATTCGATGATGACAAACCAGACAAAGTTCCAATCCGCCTCCCATAGCCGTACCATTGATCGCAGCGACAAAAGGCTTGCCACAGGTTTCAATTGCTCGAAACTGCTCATGTAAAGTCATCACATCAGCAAACAGTTTCTCCGCATCACCGCCCATCGTTTTCAGCTCCCGAAGATCCGCCCCAGGCATAAACATCCGTTGTCCGGAAGTCACTACCATTCCTTTGACTTGCTCATCTTCGATCACTTGTTTGGCAACAGCACAAAATTCCCGAATAAATTCGAAGCTAAAGAGGTTGGTGGGATTGTCCTTTTGATCAATGAGCATCAAGGCTACTCCATCCTGATCAACTTCAACACTAAATAAATTGTTATTGATATTTTCCATCTTGTTTTTTCTAATTTTGACAGCCTGGTTTATGATTCCAGGCGCAATAAATTTTAGCGGCAAAAGCAGCAACTTACACCCGCTCAATAATAGTTGCGATTCCCATGCCACCACCTATACAAAGTGTCACAAGCCCTGTACTCAAATCTCGGCTTTCGAGTTCGTCCATCACGGTTCCAAGCAGCATGCAACCGGTAGCTCCCAGCGGATGACCTAGTGCAATCGCCCCACCATTCACATTCACTTTCGAATGATCGATTCCGATGTCCTCCATCGCCTTAAGTACCACTGCGGCAAATGCCTCATTGATTTCAAACAAATCTATATCTGAAGCATTCATGCCTGCTTGCTTCAAGGCCTTAATCGAAGCCGGCCCGATTCCAGTCAGCATAATTGTAGGGTCAGTACCATGGATCGCAGCTGCACGCACTCTAAACCTTGGCTTCAATCCTATGTCCTCCCCGGCCTGCTTAGATCCTACAAGTGCAATAGCAGCACCATCCACAATAGCAGAGGAATTTCCGGCATGATGCACATGCTCAATGATTTCGACTTCTGGATATCTGTCTATAGCAACAGCATCAAATCCAGCCATGGCACCCATCATTTCAAAAGAGGGTTTCAAATTGGCCAATCCCTCAACAGTAGTGGAAGGACGGATATTCTCATCTGTATTCAACACGCTTAAGCCATTGATATCCACCACAGGAATTCTGGACTTAAACCGACCTTCTTTTTCCGCTACCGTTGCCCGCATTTGCGAGCTGTAGGCAAATTGATCTACATCCGCCCTGGAATAGCCATACTTCGAAGCAATCAAATCAGCCGATATTCCTTGCGGCACAATGTTGCCCGGAATCGCTATGCTTGGATCCATAAACATTCCACCGCCATCCGATCCCATTGCCACTCGCGACATACTCTCCACACCACCAGCAGCAATCAAGTCCCGAAAGCCTGACTTCACATATGCCGCCGCCTGATTCACCGATTCCAATCCAGACCCACAAAAGCGATTTAAAGTAACACCGCAAAGATGGTCCCCATATCCAGAATGCTGAGCGGCCGTCTTAGCAATATTCGCCGCCTGATCTTTCACCTGACCCACACAACCCAGAATAACATCTTCCACCTTGCCCGTGTCCAAATCATGCTTCTTTTGCATCGCCTGCAACACCTGAGTTGACAATTCCGTCGGCGTAATGCTCATTAGCGAGCCCCGCTTATTGCCTTTACCTCTTACCGTTCTCACTGCATCAAAAATATACGCGTCCATGCTTCGATTTTATGTTTTAGTAATTCCGAATAAACCTCCAACAGTCAAGCATCATCATTTTTGAGAATCCTTTCTGAATGAGTTCTACGGAAATGCGAAAGTACAAAATTGACAGTTGATTCTATGTTTTTGGAGCGACACAGAAAAGAGCGCGTTGGCTGTAGTCCCGTGCTCCACTCTTATTCGGCAGGCTGCTGCCTGTTCATGATCTGGCCCTGTGGTCTCTCCGCAGGCTCCGAGCCCCCATGGCCAGCCATTCACCACGGCAGCAACCTGCCTCATACCGTTTCGCCCGGGGCTATTTTGCACCTTCCCTCCGCCGTTGCAATTTGGGATCTGGATCTGGGATCTGGGATCTGGGATTTTGGACTTGAGATTTGGGACTTGGAGACAGGGGACTACAGCTTGCGGACTGCCTTCGCCCGGCGTGACCTCCCCGTCGCGCCGACCGCTTGGTTGGTCGTAGGTCGCTGTTTTGGGGATTGGGATGAGGGATTTCCGACCGCTTGGCTGGTCGTAAGCCTCTGTTTTGGGATCTGGGCTACGAGACTACGGCTTGCGGACTACCTCTGCCCGGCGTGACGTCCCCGTCGCGCCGACTGCTTGGTTGGTCGTAGGTCGCTGGTTTGGGGATTGGGGATGTGGGATTTGAGACTGCGGATTACAGACTACAGATTTGGGACTCCAGCGGCACGGTGTGAAGAAAGAAATTCGCAAACTACGCCTGAAAGCACACAGAGACAGCTTAGGGATAGGGAATCAATAACTGTCCGATTTTGACGTCGCTGGAAATGATTTAGACGAGGCATTTTTTGACAGCATCCTTGTTGGCTGGTGGAGAAAAATAACGATGGATAAATCATTTCTAGCAAGTCAAAATGGACATTTATTGATTCGCTGTCCCTTAATACTTGACTACCTTTTGTGTGCTGACCAGAGCCTCATCATCATAAATTGAAAGCAGGTAAATTGCAGCTGGCAGATGAACAATAGAAACAAACTGAGAAGGACCTTGAATCTGATCCCTCATCATCTCTTGTCCGCTGATCGAATGCAATATGTAGGATAAATTCTCATTTGACTGAGGAACATGATCACGGAATATCAACTCGAATTCTGACTCGGCGGGATTTGGAGATACTTCTACAATAGCCTCTTCAAGAATTTCAGGATTCCAAATTTCTTGCAAGGGTTTCTTCAATATCAGAACTTTATTTGGCGTGTTATCACCCAACTCAATACAGCAGACTCCCAGATTAAATGCGTCTATCTTATCAGCCACCATCAACACCTCACCAGTTGAGAGTAACTCGATGTATTTTCCTAGAAGCCGTTCATAATAGAAGGATTCTGTATTTATAATCCGGCCTCTTGCATTGACTATATGAAGTTTAACCTCAGAATTCCCATTCTCCAGAGCCATTATCATTCCATCGCCAATTGGTTCGATGTCTCTCACTAGCATATCCTCAAAGGCAAAGGTAGTGATAAGATTCCCCAACCTATCAAACTTATAAATATAGGTTTGAACGCCCTCACCATATGCGTGGCTTCTAATCCAGTAGTATTCCTTATCCTGGGAAACTTCTATCTCTACAGCCGAGGCTATTTCCTCGCTACTCCATAAAATATTACCTTCATAATCCATTTTGCACAATCGTTGGTCGTTTCTGCAATACAGCAAGATCATGTTGTCTTCGCATTCAAAATAAGCAACCGAAGGTACAGAAGGAGCGTCTATATACTGTGTGTGCAGAATCTCAAAGCTGTAAGGGTCAATTGTCTCAAGCATCAACTTTGACCCATTGGGACTATGGCGAAGGGCTCTCAATTTGTCGTGACAATTGGCAAACTGCACAATATCCAAATGACCGCAGAGTGAACTGTCTCTATGTAAGTGCACAGTATCTTGCAAGTATAGGCTAGCATTACTGCCAAGCCTAATCAAGCCAAGGTCTGTTGCTTGCGAGGCTGCCTGAGCATAGGGGCTAGGGCTTATACATGGTTCAAATCCTGTATATAATTCTACAGGAACAATTACGCTGTCATCAAAATGCGACAAACTTCCTATCACGAATTTAGGAGCAAGAGTTACAAATAAACTGGTATCCAATTGGTGCCTCTTATTGACTCTTATCAAGTCAAACCCGTACTGCGGGAAACCACTAATATAAACACCAACTGAGTTTGGGTTGAAAAACCAATTTTCTACCGGCAATAACAAATCACCCGAAGCCAATTCGAGTACCTGGCGACCAGCAAGAGTCGTATCCTCCTTCTCCAATATAAGTATATCCCAAGCCTGAGCGCTAAGCCCCAAAGACCAAAAGAACCAGTATAGAGCTATCAGTAATTTAGTCATTGCTTTAGGAATTGGGTTGTCTTGGTGCCGCATTCACTACTTCTCGTTTCAATTACATATACACCAGAAGGCAAATCATTTACCGGCACTCGCACCTCTTGAGTATCGACACCTGAAATAGTTCTGCTTACATTCGGATCAATGGCGCTATAGATGGTAACACCCTCAATATGAATGTCTCCCGAACCAGCTGAGGAATCATCACTTTCCAACTTAGTTCCTACATGCAACTCCATTGTATTCGGATTAGGAAAAACATCAACTTGAATAATTCAACATCTATCTTTCTTAACCTGAGAACCCATTGTGCTTTGTCCCTCGGCATTAAAAGCCTCAACAGTAAAGTAATAGTCACTCAATAGTGACAAACCGTCAATTGTAAAAGAGTAAGATCCACTCGGTACATTAACCGAATATTCATACGGAGCGCCTGCAGTGGTACTGTAGTGAATGATATAGGCTGCAGCACCTTGAGAATAAAATTCTAGAGTAGCAGTTTGGCAACTTTCACTACTAATTCCTATCAAGGGCTGAGAAAGAGGATAAACGAGCCCAACCTGAAGTTCATCTGAAAAATACTCATCATCAGCAGAAATGGCAAAAACACTCACCACTGCACGTAAACTGCCATCGAAGTTTCGTAACCAAACATTCCCATTTCCCCATTGCGGTAAGTTAGCCGGAACATTGCCGCTAAACCACGAATCATACGTGCCATCAAAAGCACTATCACTCAGTGGAAAGGAGTTAACATTGCCTTCGATATCTGTATACAATATGTCAAGACTCCAAAAGTAAGTTTCCGGAGGAGCATTATATGGGTAATGGTCTACATAACATGTATTAAACAAGTAATCTTCCCCAGGGTTCAGCCTGGCCGGAGCAGGCGTTGCGCAATTGATATCACCCATAAGATTAAAGTCATCTTCGATTCCGGTAAAAACATTGGTTTCTGCAAGAATTCCATTGTTGGCAGAGTGATTTTTGAAGTATATCTTTATTGGCTGATCAGACTTTATATGTGTTTCCCAAATATCACAAGCAAAGTTTGCAGCGGCACGATAGGCAATCGGGAAGTCAGTGTCGAAGCTTCTCACAATTGTTGCCGTACTTGTCTTGTTTACATTCGCAGGAACAGAGATTGGGGGATCAATCGAAACAGCGTTTGATGGCACCTTTAATTGTATTGTAAAGCCTGGCTGAGACCCTGGCTCCGTCGATTGCGCAACTAGTGGAGCAGCCAACATCAATCCCAACAAGAATCCTGGTAAGCACCTCAAATTGATTTTCATACGAGTTATCATTTTGATTATAGGATGCAAAGGTAATGTTAAAAAAATCCGTTTTACTGTTTTCTTGAACAAAGTAAAATAGCAAGCAAACTGAGCTGGTCAATTTCTGTGTCCATACAAGTTTAAACCAACCAACGATATCATTACTATGCTACCTTACATTTGGTCTGTAGTCCGCAATCCCAAGCCCCATATCCCAAGTCCCCAATCCCAAATCCCAAAACAGAGGCTTACTACTCAGCCAAGTTGTCGGCGCGACGGGGACGTCACACCGCGCCGCCGAAGTCCCAAATCTGTGGTCTGTAATCCGCAGTGTCAAATCTCATCCCCAATCACCAGAACAGACACCTACTACCAACCAAGCAGTCGGCGCGACGGGGACGTCACGCCGGGCAGCTGGAGTCCTAAGTCGATAGTCTGTAATCCGCAGTCTCAAATCCCACATCCCGAATCCCCAAAACAGAGACCTACGACCAGCCAAGCAGTCGGCGCGACGGGGACGCCGGGCAGCCGGGGTCCTAAATCCGTAGTCTGTAACCTGTAATCCCAAATCCCACAAAAAGATTCCCGTTATTGTGGAAAGACCATTATTCTAGATAGAACCCAATAAACAAAGGACCGTGAACCACGACAGAGACGAACAAACCACGACAGTAATTCCTTCCTACCGTAGAAAGATTGAACCCGCTCCGGAAAGGCTGGTAGAAAACGGAAAAATACGATTTGGCTGTTTCAATGATGCTATCAGGTACGTAAACCTCGATGAAGCCAAGGGACCATACAAATTGCCATTACCTGGCCGATTGCAAGGTCTCCAATTGCGGGAATGGCAGGCCTTTCAACTGGGCAACCAGGACTACTTTATGCTGGTAGCCATCTATAATGCAAAGAAGTTTGCTTTGGTCCAATTCATTTGCTACGATATTGTATCAGGGAAGAAATTCAAGTACGAGAAGAAAGTGCCCGCCTGGAAGCTAGAAGTGCCTAATGGACTCTTCGACAGTACTGCCTATTACAACAGTAGAGATATGAGCTTGAAGGCTAGTCACGACATAGACTCTTCAAAGCTCCGACTGGAGATTGCCATAAAGGGACTGGGCGATCTTCCGGACGTGAAGGCAACATTTCGGGCCCTTCATGATACAGAGCGATACGAGCCCACAGTCGTTTCTCTTCCCTTCGCCAACAATCGTGGAATGTATTCTCACAAATGTCTGATGCCTATGAAAGGAAAGCTGAGGATCGGCAAAGATAAAGTCAAGTTTGACCCGGACTCTTCTTTTCTAATCATTGACGATCACAAAGGCTATTATCCATTCCCAACCCGATACGACTGGATTACGGGCGCAGGACACACCCAGGAAGGCAGCTTGATTGGTTTTAACCTCACAGATAATCAGGTCTTAGATCAAGAGCGATATAATGAAAACGCCCTTTGGCTGGATGGTCGAAATCATCCATTGCCACCGATCAAGGTAAGTCGGCCCAAGGGTTTGATGGAAACCTGGGTCATCAAAGATGCATACGGCATGGTTGACTTGAGATTCCATCCAGTGGTGGATACACAGGTTGATATCAATGCACTGCTCTTTAAGAGTAAATACAGCGGGCCCTATGGAAATTATGAGGGCTCTTTGACTGACAGCGATGGCAACAAGATCTCCATCGACCAATTGTTTGGAATGGGTGAGAAATTCTACCTGCGAATCTGACATAGAGTTTACTGCAATCCTCGTTTTCTCCAGTGAGGCACTAGAATTGCTAATCCATTTCCTTATTGCTATTGTTGCCTGGTCACTTGCAGACTCCGAAAGGTTTCGGATTTTCCATGATTAGAATAGTACAGCCTTGCCCTCTTGGATTTCCTTTTGAAAGATCATCAACCTAAGGTCCTGAACTGATTCTCGTAGCAAATAGCGAAAATCCCATTTTGAGAAGTTTAGGCTTTTTTGACCCAGTTTAAAGTCCGTATAAAACTGAGGAATGAATTCAGGAAGAATTAAGCAGCCGATCAATATAGTTAGTATGGTTGGAATGGAACGCTTTCCAGAACCAAATAAAAAGCTATACATACGAGTTTCTTCAACGATGCTGGTCTTATAGCCAAGGATGACATGACAAATATCGTGGGCCTCATAATTAGGGCTGATTCCGAAAGACTGATCCTCGTAAAATCTTGCCCAACTGTTACCCAGGCTACCAGTTGGGTAGCTGCGCAGCTTATCCAGCTGCACTCGCCACTTTGAATCGCTAGGTTTGAACATCTTCTTGTAAAGTGGTACAAAGGTTTCAGTCAGCCTGTAACAGATGAATTCGCGCCACTCAAGGCTCTTCTGGTACATTTGCGTGCCTTCAGAGATTGTATAATTCATTCCCTGCGCTTGGCAGGTTCTGGTTGCAAAATGTTGTGTTTGCATCTTTTAGTTTATGGGGGTGAACAAATAGGTCAACGACTGTCTTTACGTTTCGATAGCCACTCTTAATGCAAAGAACTTTGAAATGCAAAGTGAAATGGCTCAAAGAATGGAGAGGCATAGCTCTCCCATTGTACTTATTGTGGTTCTTCGAACTGGTGTATAGCCTGGCATATTTGGCTAATAGAACAAGCTCAATTCAGTTTTTAAAAGTACTTTGTGATTCAAAGTTAAATGATGTGCTACTTTGAAGCAAATCTTTTTTGCCAAGAAAAGTTAAGCGAATTTGTTAGGCTGGAGTTGGTGCGTATAGAGAAGCAAGCGCTAGTAGAGAATCGATTGTTGCCGATTCTGCTCGAAGCTCTGCCTAGTGCTACGCAAGCGAAGTCCGCAACACCTTTAAGGGCTTCTATTTCTGTCATCCTTCGTTGCTCGTCAGTCACGTAGCTACGGCTATGCTCCATCCTCGCGCCTAGGCTGACAAAAAGATAAGCTCCTTAAAGGTGTCACATACTTTGTTTACGCAGCACTAGCCATGAAGGCCGATTTTTACGCCAAATTGTTCAACTTTCTGTACAACTGCTAGAGCTTCTTTACCTTTTGTGGTAAGCAGGTATCCTACTTTCGGTGGAAGCTGTTTGTAGTCCTTTCTAGTGACGATATCCAGAGCGACCAAATCTTTGAGTTTTCCGATTAGTACTTTCTCGGAAATGTCCGGGATGGCTCTTTTCATTTCAGAGAGACGCAACTCCCTTTCTCCCAAGCCCTTAATGATAATCATTGTCCATTTGCCTCCCAGGACCTTTAGCGCTCCTCGCAGAGGGCAGTTTTCCGCACTGTGCTTGCTCATTTTATACTGACATTTTGGTAAGTACTTGTGCAAAAGTAAGTGTTAGTTTATCTTTGTGCAAGAATTAAGCGAAAAAGCGTAGAAACGCTAAAAACTAAAACAATGAAAAATCGAACAGTAAGAAGAGTGATTGCCGCCCAAGAAGTAAATATGGGTGGTCATTTGCTGGACCAACCGCTGCCAGCAGCAGGATTGGATCAGATCGATCCTTTTCTGTTGATCCATCATTGGGATCATCCCGTAAAGCCAGGTTTGCACCAGCGCGATGTTGGAGTGGGAGCACATCCGCACAGGGGATTCTCTCCTGTTACCTTCATATTTAAAGGAGATGTTCAGCATCAGGATTCTCTCGGTAATAATACGGTAGTGAAAGCAGGTGGTACCCAATGGATGCATGCCGGAAGAGGCATTACGCATAGTGAGCGCCCTAGCAAGCAGTTGTTGGAAAAAGGTGGAGATCAGGAGTTTATCCAGTTTTGGGTAAATACACCTGCCAAGCATAAAATGGAGCAGCCCTACTACTTGCCTTTAAGTGATGAGGCAACGCCAAAAATAAGTGTGGACAAGGCAGAGATCGCTGTAGTAGCAGGGGAATACGAAGGTGTCAAAGGTCCTGCAAGAACCTACAGTCCCCAAACCCTATTGCGAGCTAAGACGGAAACCGGTGCTAAGTTGTCACTGCAATTGCCTTCACACTACAATACCTTGATCTACTTGCTGGATGGAGAGATTGCAGTAGATGGACAAAAGGCTAAGGCGAAGGATATGATTTGGTTCAACAATGAGGAGGGTAGTATCGAGCTGGAAGTACATTCAACGAGCCGATTTATTGTTTTGTCGGGCGAGCCGATAGGAGAGGAGGTTAGTCATTACGGGCCCTTCGTCATGAATACGCAGACAGAAGTCATGCAGGCGTTGCGTGATGCACAGATGGGCAAGATGGGCGTATTGATTGAAGAATTCTAAAGTTTGTGTCTTAATGGCGGGCTTTCTATATTCGCAGATGACTAATTTGAAAGTGATCGGATTGCTTTTGTTTCTTGGCCTGCAATGGGGCTGTTCTGGTACGGAACAAAAGCAACAGAGTAAGAAGCCCTCAAGTAAAACTGCAGAATCTGCACAGAAAGCCAGTGCTGCTGCTTCCAATAGCAAAGACAAGTTTATACTGTTTTTTGGCAACAGTTTGACAGCAGGGTACGGTCTTAAAGAGGGACAGGCTTTCACTGATCACATACAGAATCGCCTTGACTCGCTAGGCGAAAATTACAAAGTAATTAATGCCGGACTCAGTGGAGAAACCACAGCCGGTGGCAAAAACAGAATCAACTGGGTGCTGCGGCAGCCAGTTGATATTTTTGTTTTGGAGCTTGGTGGAAATGATATGCTTCGCGGTCTTCCCTTCGAAGAAACAGAAAAGAACTTACGGTCTATTTTCGAGCAGGTCCGTGAAAAGAAGCCGGAGGCAAAATTGGTGCTCACCGGCATGATGGCGGCTCCAAATCTTGGCCCAGAATATGCGAAAGGCTTCAATGCTGTGTACCCAAAACTGGCCAAGGAATTTAATGCTGCTTTTGTTCCCTTCTTACTTGAGGGGGTTGCCGGTATTTCCAAACTCAACCAGGCCGACGGTATACACCCTACGGCGAAGGGACAAGAGATTGTTGCAGAAAATGTTTGGAAGGTTTTGAGAGAGGTTGTTGAGTAGTACTTGGTACTTGGTACTTGGTACTTGGTTTATGGTATAGTTTATAAGGTACAGTCCGGAATCTAAAATCCCCGAACCGGAAAACGGAGACTTACGACCGACCAAGTTGTCGGCGCGACGGGGACGTCACGCCGGGCATTCGGGGAGAGTCACATCCCACATCCCAGGTCTCATGGCCCGCATCCCACATCCCAAATCCCTGCTTTCGCGATGGAGAGGCGGTGCAAAATAGCCGGGATGGAAACGGAATGCAGCAGGCATACAGCCGACTGAGTGTGCCTGCAGGGCTGGCTCGACGATAGGAGAGACAGACATGCGGGATACACGAAGCGGCTGGATGCTTGCTGCATTATAGTGGACAGCCCGCAAGCCGGCTCTACGGCCGGAATCGCTTCGCTCCTAAATATTGATAGTTTAGCTTAACTTGTGGCACAAGATCAGCTCAAGTGATAAAGACTCAAAAAAATAGCCTTCTGGATGCTTTGGATATCGAAGCTTTTCAGTCGGGTGGCCATGCCCGACTTTATGAAAAGTTTGGTGCACAGCTGGTGCAGGTGGAGGGTGTATATGGTGTGCAGTTTACAGTTTATGCGCCGGCGGCTCGCGCTGTAGAAGTGATGGCTGATTTTAACGATTGGCAAAGCGCACAGTATCCGTTATTTCTGCGTGAGGATCACTCGGGAATTTGGGAAGGATTTGTGGCTGAGGTGAATCAAAGTGCCTTGTATAAATATCGGATCTATTCTAAGCTGGATGATCGGGTTCGGGAGAAGGCGGACCCTTTTGCTTATCATACGGAGATGATGCCAAAGTCTGCGTCGGTGATTTGGGATTTGGCTTATGAATGGAGCGACGATGCCTGGATGGCAACCAGGGGAAAACGTCAAGCATTGGATAAGCCGGTCAGCATCTATGAATTGCATATTGGGAGCTGGCGAAAGGAGCAGGGGCGGTCACTTTCTTACCAGGAAATGGCAGCGCAACTGGTAAAGTATGTGCTGGAAATGGGATTCACGCATGTGGAGTTTTTGCCGCTTATGGAATACCCGTATTATCCTTCGTGGGGATATCTGCCGACTAGTTTTTTTGCTCCGACTTCGCGTTTTGGTTGCCCACAGGAATTGATGTATTTGATTCAGCAATTGCATCGTGCCGGTATTGGGGTTTTTCTGGATTGGGTGCCTGGACATTTTTCGCAGGACGAATTCGCCCTGGTGGATTTTGACGGCTCCTGTGTGTATGAGCATCCGGATGATCGCAAAGGTAAGCACCCTGATTGGGGAAGTCTGGTGTTTAACTATGAAAAAAACGAGGTCCGTTCCTTTCTTATTTCCAGTGCGCATTTTTGGTTGAAATATTATCATCTGGATGGTCTTAGAGTAGATGCTGTGACATCTATGTTGTATCTGGATTATTCGAGAGCGGAAGGAGAATGGGAGCCAAATGAGCTTGGCGGAAATGAATATTTAGCGGCTGTAGACTTCCTGAAGGAATTGAATACCTCTGTGTATGCGGACTTTCCCGATGTGCATATGATGGCTGAGGAGTCTACTGATTTTCCGGGTATGACTACTCCCGTACATGAGGGTGGTCTTGGATTTGGTTTGAAATGGATGATGGGTTGGATGAATGATGTGTTGAAGCATTTTCGTCGAGATCCGCTGTTTCGAAAGCACCATCGAACCGAGATTACTTTTTCCTTTTCCTATGCCTATAATGAAAACTACATCATGCCCCTTTCTCATGATGAAGTAGTGCATGGCAAGGCATCTTTGGTGTATAAGATGTTTGGAGATGAATGGCAGAAATTTGCCAATCTGCGTTTGCTCTATGGCTATATGTATACACATCCGGGATATAAACTGCTGTTTATGGGTTCGGAGTTTGGGCAGACTTATGAGTGGAATTTTGATCATGAATTGCACTGGGAATTGTTGCAATATGATGCTCATCGCTGCCTTCAGTTGCTGGTCAGAGATTTGAATAATCTGTATCGAAAGCATCCTGCTTTATATGAACTGAATTTTGAGAGGGCTGGTTGGGAATGGATTGATTTTGATGATCCAGACTGTGATGTGCTTTGCTATCTGCGCAAGTCGGAAAAGGAATGTTTGCTGGTCGTTTGTAATTTCGCACCCATTGTAATTGATAGCTATGAGGTAGGGCTTGCTGAGGAGAGCAGCTGGGAAGAATTGCTTAATAGTGATTCCAGGCGATACTGGGGCAGTGGACAAGAGAATCCGGGTCTCTTGACCACGCAAGCTGGGGAGCGCCACGGCCATGAGCACGCTTTAACGATCGTAGTTCCGCCTTTGGGAATTAGCATACTAAAAAAGATAGACGAGAAATAAATGAAACGCGTACTACACATTAGCACAGAGTGTTATCCGGCTGCGAAGGCTGGTGGAATGGGAGATGTGGTGGGTGCGATGCCCAAGTATTTTCCCGAGGAGCAGATAGAAGCTTCTGTCATTATCCCGAAATACGACCTGCCCTGGTTTCGAGAGCAGGAGTTTCAGCAAGTGCAAAGCGGGAGCTTTTATCTGGGACTTGAGCCGGTTCAATATGAAGTGCTTTATCTCGCTCCTGAACATATGGGTTATCCTTTCTATTGCGTAAACATACCGGGGAAATTCGACAGAAATTCCGTTTATCTGGATGCGGACGGAGAGGGCTTTCGAGATGAGATTGCACGTAACATCAGTTTTCAGAGAGCTGTGCTGCTTTGGCTAAATGAAGCGGCAAACGTTTTTGATCTGGTTCATTGTCATGATCATCAAGCTGGCCTGATACCCTTTTTCATGAAGAAGGGTTATGCCTTTGAGAAGCTCCGTGAGATTCCGACGTATTTGACGATTCACAATGCAGCCCATCATGGTCCTATGCCTTGGTCGGCACGTCATTTCCTACCTGATTTTCACGATCACGATGGTGGTCTGTTGGAGTGGGATGGGCATATCAATTCTTTGGCAGCGGCTATCAAATGTTGTTGGAGATTAAGCACTGTTTCGCCAAACTATTTACGAGAGATTCAGGCGCATTTGCCTTCTCTCAATAGTCTCTTGCAGGATGAGGCTGCGAAATCCCGGGGCATACTGAACGGGATAGATACGGAAGTTTGGAATCCCAGAAAGGACCCCAAAATCAAGCATCGAATGACACGGTCCTGGAAGCAATTCAAGAAAGCCAATAAGGCCTATCTGTGTCAGGAACTTCAACTGGATGAAGATTTGCCTTTGTTTACTTTTATCGGTCGACTAGCTGCCCAAAAGGGAGCGGATTTAATTCCAGCTGCAATTGACCGGGTTTTTGCACGTGGAGGTTCTGCCAATTTTGTGATCCTCGGAACTGGCAGCAAAAAGATTGAAGGACTGCTGCAAGCTTGTGAGCAGAGGCATGGCAGTCGGGTAAAGGGGCTGCTGATGTATAATGAAGATGTAGCACACCAGCTATATGCATCGGGAGATTTTTTGTTGATGCCCTCAAGATTTGAACCCTGTGGACTCAATCAGATGTTTAGTCTGCACTACGGTACGGTGCCCATAGTACGCGCTACTGGTGGACTGATGGATACGGTGTCTGACATCGGAGATAAAGGCAACGGTATTCGCTTCTATGATGGTAGTACTGAAGAGCTTGCCAATGCTATTGTCAGGGCCTTGATGCTCTACGGTGATCAAAAGGCCTTTACAAAACTGGTGAGAAAGTGCGTGAAGGAAGATAACTCCTGGCAGCGATCAATAGGTGCCTATGCTGATGAGTATCGAATGTTGTGGGCGACTTAGGGATAAAGAATCAATAACTGCCCATTCTGACTTTTTAGGAATGATTTATCCATCGGTATTTTTCTCCACCAGCCAACAAGGGTGCTGTCAAAAAATGCCTCGTTTAAATCATTTCAAGCGGCGTCAAAATGGTATAGATATTCATTCCCAATCCCTTAAATGACTCGAAGAAATTACCGATATTGCTGCCAAACTGGAAAGAATGAGTATCCAAAAAACGATCGCAATTATTCTGGGCGGTGGAGAAGGAAGACGCTTGTATCCGCTCACCATGGACCGTTCAAAACCTGCGGTTCCAATATGTGGTAAATACCGCCTGATCGATATTCCGATCAGCAATTGTCTAAATTCCGGTTTGCGCCGGATGTTTGTTCTCACGCAGTTTAACTCTGCTTCTCTCAACAGGCATATTCGTCAAGCGTATCATTTTGATACTTTCAGCAGTGGCTTTGTAGACCTTTTGGCGGCAGAACAAACCAGAAAGAATCAGGGATGGTTTCTTGGGACGGCAGATGCTGTACGTCAATCTTTTCCCAGAATCAATTCACAGGATTTTGAGTATGTAATGATTCTTTCTGGCGATCAGCTTTACCAACTGGATTTTAGGGAGGTTTTGCAGCGTCATATTGAGACAGAGGCTGATTTGACAGTGGCCACCATTCCTGTGAATGCTGCCGATGCTACAGGCTTCGGCATCATGAAAGTCGATGATCAAAGTACGATTGCTGATTTTGTTGAAAAGCCGGATTTAGAAGAGCTGCCGAATTGGAAATCGCCGCTTGGAGAGGAATTTACAAAAGGCGGTAAAGAATACCTTGCCTCTATGGGCATTTATGTTTTTTCCCGAAAGTCTATGTATCGCCTATTTGAAGAGCTTCCGGAGGCTTTAGACTTTGGCAAGGAACTGATTCCTCATGCGGTGCAATCGCCAGACTATAAGGTGTCTAGCTTTCCCTTTGCAGGATATTGGACCGATATCGGAAGTATATCCAGCTATTTTGCTGCAAACCTATATCTGACACATTTCCTTCCGGCATTCAATATGTATGATAACACCAATCAAATCTATACGAACGCAAGAATGCTTTCCCCTTCAAAGATTTTTGGAACCCGTCTCACCCATGCTTTGATTTCAGATGGCTGTATTGTTCATGCAGAGTCGGTATCGCACAGTGTGATCGGTATTCGTTCACGAATTGGGAAAGGCACAGTCATTACCGAATCTATATTGGCTGGGAATGATTATTACCAGACCCTCAATAAGATTGAAGGCAAACCGGACAAGCTACTGGGCATCGGAAACAACTGCAAGATCCGTCGCGCGATTCTCGATAAGAACGTCAAAATCGGAAATAATGTGTCCATTGTGGGCCACGAGAGTCTGAAAGACCATGAGACGGAGCTTTATTGCATCAAGGACGGCATCATTATCGTAAAGAAGAATGTGCATATCCCAGCCAATATGCAGATCGGACAAGTGAGTAGCTAATCAAAAACTAAAAATTTAACACCCCAAAACAGGATTGTCATCGAAAATCAGGAGCCGAAAGAGGAGAAGCAATTGCAGAAAGAAGTAAAGGAATTTTACCCAGGTGCATGGAAAAGCCATGTGTGGAAAGGGAATTATCTGGAGATCAGCACTGATGCACAAGCGCGAGTGAGAATTTATGTATTGGAGCAGGATATTTTCCGATTTAGATATGCCACCAGCCTGCTTTTCGAGGAAGATTTTAGCTATGCGATCAATCCACATTATCGTCCCAGCTATCCTGTGCCGAGTATAGAAGAAACGGATCAACATATATTGCTGAGCACCAGTAAGCTGCGCTGTGTGGTGAACAAACAAAACCTCAAGATCACTATTCTCGACCTGGCCTATCATATCTTATGTGAAGACGAAAAGGGATTCCATTGGGAAGTGCATCCGAGGTTTGGGACGGATATCGTGGAAATGAGCAAGAAGGTCCAGGAAGGAGAGGCCTTCTATGGACTTGGTGACAAAGCTGCGGATCAGAATCTGAGAGGCCAACGTTTCTCGAATTGGGGAACCGATACCTACGGATTTAGCAAAACAGCAGATCCGCTATACAAGAATATCAACCTGTATTACGGCTATCATCATGACAAGGCTTATGGCATTTTCATGGATAACAGCTTCCACAGCTTTTTCGATTTTGGCCGTGAACGTGACGATGTTTGCAGCTTCTGGGCAGATGGCGGAGAGATGAATTATTATTTCATTAATGGCCCACATCTGATGGATGTAGCCCTGCGTTACGCCATGCTGACCGGTACGCCTGAAATGCCACCTCTGTGGGCACTAGGCTACCAACAGTGCAAATGGTCCTACTACCCCGAGTCGAAGGTACGGGAGATAACCAGTAAGCTCCGAGAATATCAAATTCCCTGTGATGCGATCTATCTGGATATAGATTATATGGACGGGTTTCGTTGCTTCACCTGGGATGCAGAAAAGTTTCCTGACCCAAAAAAGATGATCGCCGATTTTAGCGAGCAAGGATTTAAGACGATGGTGATCATTGATCCCGGGATTAAGATCGATTTTGACTATTCTGTTTTCACCGAAGCTCTGGGCAAAGGATACTTCTGTCGCAGGTCTGATGGCGCTTACGCTCAAGGCAAGGTCTGGCCTGGAGACTGCCTGTTTCCTGACTTCACCAGAAGAGAAGTGAGAGAATGGTGGGCTACTTTGTTTGAGGAACTGATCGAAAAGCAAGGAATTGCAGGTGTTTGGAACGATATGAATGAGCCTGCCTTGTTTGAAGTAGATAGCAAAACCATGCATCTCGATGTGCGGCATGACTATGATGGACATCCCTGCAGTCATCGAAAGGCGCATAATGTCTATGGCATGCAGATGGCAAGGGCAACTTTGGATGGCGTAAAGAAATTTGCGGGAAACAAACGTCCATTGGTGATCACAAGATCTGGCTATGCCGGATTTCAACGTTATAGTTCTACCTGGACCGGAGATAATGTGGCCACCTGGGAACACCTCGAAATCGCCCATTTACAGACACAGCGATTGGCGATTTCCGGAGTTTCATTTAGTGGCTCTGACGTGGGTGGATTTACGGAACGACCTACTGGCGAATTGTATGCGCGTTGGGTGGCTTTAGCTGCCTTTCATCCGTTCTTCAGAACACATTCGAGTGGGGATCACGGAGACCAGGAGCCATGGTCATTTGGCAAAGAGTATATGGACTATGCTCGTGTGTTCATCAACCTTCGATATCGCTTGCTGCCCTACATTTACACCTGCTTCTTCCAGCACCATCGATTCGGTGTGCCTATGTTGAGGCCAATGCTCTTCGACCGAACTGTCAAGGATGAAAAATTTATTGATCGATCGGATGAGTGCATGCTGGGAGATCATCTTCTATACTGTCCTGTGCTTGAAGAAGGTGTCACAAGCCGATCCGTCCTGCTTCCAGATGGGCAATGGTACGATTACTGGACCAACCGGGCTTACAGCGGTGGCAGGTCCTATAAGATGCCGGCCCCATTGGATAGAATTCCGCTCATGGTCAGAGGTGGAGCAGTGATTCCGCAGTTTCCCCTCATGCAATATGTGGGAGAGAAAGAGGTGGAACAGTTAGAACTGAGAGTCTACTTCTCAGAATCGGAGATCAAGAGTAATTTGTATACAGATTCCAATGATGGTTATGAGTATCAGAAGAAGAAATACCGATGGTCGGAATTTTTGTTTAAAGGCGCAACTGATTCTGCGACACTCGAACACAGCTATGCTGGAGAATTTGTGCCACCATACACATCACTGAAAATCAGCTTCATAGGTTGCCCCTTTCCAATTACAAGTGCAAGCGTCGATGGGGTGGAGATGGTTGACCAGGGAGAAATTGATGGAAATATTTTCGTCCTAAATGTAGACCCCACATTTAATAAAGTACTACTTTTGCACCGATTTTGACAAAAGGGCCCGTGAAATTGCATTTTAGGGTTCCTAAAAAGGCGATCTGAAAATGCAAGAGCAGTATAAAAAGTGGTACTCACCCACACTCAGTATGGACACCGAGCTCCTTATCTTCGGGCACACAGGGCGACCGGTGATCCTGTTTCCTACAACCAAAGGTTCTTATCACGAAAACCGCGATTTCAAAATGTTGGAGTCGGCTAAATGGTTTATTGAGAAGGGCATGATACAAGTTTATTGTCCATCTAGTGTAGATGCATATAGCTGGTACAATAAATCCATTCCGCCGGCTTCCAGAGTGAAGAATCATATCTGGTATGATAAGTTTATACATAGAGAAATCCTTGAACCGGCTTTGCAGAAGTCAGGTCATGCAAAAGCATGTGTGGCCGGACCAAGTTTTGGAGGCTTTCACGCTTTGAATTTTGCCTTTCGACACCCAGACAGGGTAAGCCACCTCTTGTCTATGAGTGGAGCCTTTGAAGTGAAGTCTTTTGTAGACAATTACTATGATGAAAACGTCTACTTCAACAACCCTGTGGATTATATGCCTGGCAACAATAACCCGCATCTTTGGCAGATGAGCATAGTTCTAGGCGTAGGGGAACATGATATTTGTTTGGATGCAAGTCGAAAAATGTCTGGCATACTAAATGCTAAGGGTATCAAGCATTGGCTGGATATCTATCGGGGAGAAAAACATGACTGGCCTTTGTGGAGGAAGATGTTCCCTAAGTATCTTTCCCATATGATGCATTAATAAATTTAAATTATACAATTCCATTAGCGATGAAGAAAATCGGAATATTATTCGGACAGGAAGATACCTTTCCGAACGCTTTTATTGAGCGAGTTAACTCAAAGAATATCAAGGGTGTGCAGGCTGAGGCTGTGCGTATCGATGTGGTTCAGCAAAATACAGCGCTGGATTATGCTGTCATCATAGACCGCATTTCACAGGATGTACCCTTTTACCGAGCTGCCCTGAAGAATGCCGCTTCTACTGGAACAGCAGTGATCAACAATCCTTTCTGGTGGAGCGCAGACGAGAAATTCTTTAACAACTGCCTGGCTGAAAAGATTGGTGTACCTGTTCCCAAAACGGTGCTTTTGCCTTCACATCATCGACCAGATGATACCAGTGAAAAATCTTTCCGAAATCTGGCATTCCCTACAGATTGGGAATACATTTTTGACCACATCGGATTTCCTGCTTACATGAAGCCATATTCTGGTGGTGGCTGGAAAAATGTGTACAAGATCAATGATCCTGGGCACTTGTTTGCCACACATGCGGAAACCGGGCAATTGGTGATGATGCTTCAGGAGGAAATTGTTTTTGATCACTATTTCAGAAACTACTGCCTGGGCGGAGATCGAGTTTTGGTTATGCCTTACGAGCCAAGAAATCCTCATCATTTGCGGTACCAGGTGGACAATCCTTGTACGGATAAGAAGCTCTTAAAGAAAGTAGAGGAGCTGACCATTAAGTTGAACAAGGCTTTGGGTTATGACTTCAATACCGTAGAGTTCGCGGTTCGTGACGGAATTCCATATGCCATTGATTTCTGCAATCCAGCTCCGGACGCAGATCGGCATTCTGTCGGCGAGGAGAATTTCGAATGGATTGTCGAGAATTCAGCAACCTTTGCCATTGAGCGTGCCTTGGCACACAAGGAAGGTAAAATGAACCTGACCTGGGGAGATTTCATGGTAGAATCTGTTCAAGCCAAGCCGGTTAAACGAGTAGTACGAAAAGCAAGAACGGTGAGCAAAAATGGTGCTGCAGGAGCCTCTGCCAATGGAACAGCCAAAATAGTGACAAAGAAAACGGCTGCCAAGAAGACAGCTAGCAAAACTAGCGCTAAGAAGTCCACGACGAAAGCCAAGGCAGGAGCGAAGAGTAAAGCGGGAGTTACTGCCAAGAAGAATAAGTAGGTTTTAGCGCAATGATAGGCGTAATTGACCGATATTGTCTATCTTAGATGGCCTCAAAAATCAAAGCCAGAAGTGGTGGCTCAAAGCGAGCTCCACTTCTGGCTTGATCATTGTTTATACGTCGATTGAAATACAGTATGAAAAGGAAACTGCAGCTCGCCTTGTTGAATATGTATGCAGGGCAAGAAAACAAAGGGATGGCCTGCATCCGAGAGATCGTAGCTAAATATAGCGATCAGTTGGAAATGACGGAATTTGACGTTCGTGTGAAGGACGAGGTTCCTACAATTGACTTTGATATCTATATCTCATCAGGAGGTCCAGGAAATCCGCTCGAAGGAAATGGCATTTGGGACAAGAAGTTTGGAACCTTGCTTGATCAGGTCTTTGCCTATAACACAACTACTGTTTCTCGGAAGAAGTACTTCTTTTTGATCTGTCATTCTTTCCAAATGGCTTGTGCACATTTAGAATTAGGTGATATCACCAAGCGCCACTCTACATCCTTTGGTGTTCATCCGGTGCATAAAACCGATGCAGGACAAACGGACCCCATTTTGCACGGGCTTCCAGATCCGTATTTCGCCGTTGACAGTAGAGATTGGCAGTTGATTCAGCCAAATCTTGATCATTTTGTAGATCATGGAGCCACTATTCTTTCTCTGGAAAAGATTAGGGATCATGTGGCCTATGAAAGGGCGATAATGGCGGTCCGCTTTTCAGATGAGGTAGTTGGGACTCAATTCCACCCAGAAGCTGATCCCGATGGGATGCTTTGGTATATGGCCCAGGAAGAAAACAAGCGCAAAATCAAGCATACCTTCGGCGAGGAGAAATATCAACTGATGATGGAGCGTCTACTTGATCCTGCTAAGGTGGAGTTGACGCAAAGCAGTATTCTGCCCAACTTCATCGAAACCGCGATCAAGAATCTGTCCGTACAGTTGGCAGACTTGCAAAGCTAGCAAATTCATCCAAGAGGCAGCGATATGCATAAGCAGGTACGACAGCAATACAACGAGCGATTCAGCGAAGCACAGTATCGAGAATTGCTGAAGTCACTGCAGGCTAATCCGAGAGGTATCAGTCCTGAATTTAGGGTGGCAGAAACGCCGGTTTTTATTCCAAAAGAATTAAAGGAAACGCTACTTGATGCCTGTGAAGAAATTGGTTCGATAATTTACGAACCCGAATTCAAATCGCTAACCAATTCGGCGCTCGAAAGGGGAGGAGTACAGATTCCAAATGAAGACGACTATTGTCCCTTTATCCAAATGGACTTTGGTATCTGCAAAACACCGGAAGGTAAGCTGCTCCCGCAGCTGATCGAAGTTCAAGGGTTTCCATCCCTTTATTTCTTCCAGAACCACCTGGCCCAAAGTTATCAAAAGCACTTCGAGATTCCGGAGGGTTACAGCCATTTGCTGGGCGATATTTCCTCCCAGCAATATGTCGAGATACTAAGAGATATTATTATCGGTGAGAGCGACACAAAACATGTCGTAATGCTGGAGGTGGAGCCTGAAAAGCAACATACCTATATTGACTTTGTCTTTACCGAAGCCGAACTGGGAATCAAGGTGCTGTGCATAGGGGATCTGATCAAACGTGATCGCAATCTGTTTTACATGGATGAAGCAGGAAAGGAGATCAAGATCGAGCGCATCTACAACCGAGTCATTTTTGATGAGCTACACAGAAGGCCCGATCTCGAGCGCAGCTTCTATTTTCACGAAGAGGTTGATGTGAAATGGGTTGGGCATCCAGCATGGTTCTTCAGAATTAGCAAGTTTATATTACCTCTGATCAATAGTCAATATAACCCCCCAAGTTTATTTGTAGATCAGTTGACTGAATACCCTGAAGACCTGGATAAATATGTGTTAAAGCCAATCTTCTCATTCGCAGGTGCTGGCGTAAATCTCAACATAACGGCAAACGATTTGGACAAGCTAGAGGATAAAAGCAACTACATTCTCCAGCGCAAAGTACACTATGATGCGCTGATTCCAACCTTAGACGATCCCGCCAAATGTGAAGTGCGAATGCTGATGTTATGGCAAAAGGATCAAGAAAGACCGGTTGTGGTAAACAACCTCGTTCGCCTTACAAAAGGGGATATGGTGGGAAGCAAATACAATAAAGATCGCACCTGGGTAGGCGGCAGTGTTGGCTTCTTCGAACGCTAAGCTGCGTCAATCGTGCAAACCTCCAGGACCGATCGAGCTTTAGGTCTAAGGATTGTAAAGTGTCTCCTGTTCGGGAAGCGAAGCCTGATAGTCCCGGGCAATTCTAGCAGAATATTCTTCCAGCATCGTTGTGATTTTCTTTGCGCTTCGTGCCGAAAGGATCAATCCAATATGCCAATCCTTCTTTAGCCTCCAGCATACTTCCTTATCATCAAAAGGCGAATCATCAGGGTTTTGAAAGCGAGTCAGGGACAATACTATTCCCGCGTGTTTCTTCAACACCTTTGGTAGTTTGTAACTAGTGCCTAGTGCATTGGCAACTTCGATTTTAGCCCATTCTACCCAAAGATTGATGCCTGTTGCTGCTTCAACCATTTCTGCGATATGCGCGCCACCAACCCTGCAAGAAGTCTCTAGAAAGTAAAACTTCCCATCCTCTCCCTTGATATACTCCGAATGAAAGGCGCCGTACTTCAAGCCAAAATGCTTCATCACTTTTGCATTTATTGACTTCATCTTCTTTGCATCTTCAGAGTCATCTGCTATTGTTTGTGATCGAAATATGCCTCCGCCTTGCGTGATCTCCAATGGTGTATCTAAATACTGGCTAGCTTTACCGAAGATCACTTTACCCTCGTTCACGAGTCCATCAAAATGAAAGACTTTGCCTGGGCGAAATTGCTCCAGTAGATAGCCATGCCACTCTTCCTTTAAGGAGGCAATAGCAGCAGGAAGTTCGCCCGCCTCTTTTATCTTTGTAATCCCTCTCGCACTGGCAGAAGAACGTGGTTTCAGGATCCAAGGTGAGGCAACCTCCTTCGCAAATTGATCAATCTCCTCCCTGGTAAACAAACTGGTAAAAGCAGGAATCGGAATCTTGTGTTCCTTCGCCTTGCTACGCATGGCCAACTTATCTCTGAAATATCTGGGATTGCCCCATTCCAGTTATCCGGAAATGTTCCCGAAGATCTGCCACCTTGTCCACGTCAAAATCGTCCATAGCGATCAAACGATCAATCTTATTTCTTCGAAGTAAATGAGCAAGCCCTGACTGAACATGGGCCATGTTCCAGCGCCCCTGCTTATCTTCCTCGATATAGAATACCTCATCAATTGCTTCCCAGGGCCAGGCTTCATTGCGAAGCTTTCCTGAAGTAAGCAACATTACTTTATGCCCACTGGCATGCGCTGCTTCCATCAGGGCTTCTCCCTTAAAAAATCTCGAAATGCATAGAAAAGTAAGTGCAGTGCTCATGGTTTCAGTGTTTATGCAGCTTTGATCATTCCTCTAATAAATTCCAATAGCAATCTCGGTCCATATCCTGTGGCCGCTTTCATCTTACTATACTCCGAACCTCCAAAAGCAACTCCGGCGATGTCAAGATGTGCCCAGTTCGGGTGTTCCTCAGTGAAGAACTCAAGAAACTTGGCAGCAGCTATGGCTCCATTAATGGGCTTGCCACTAAAGTTTCGCACATCGGCAATATCGGAATGAATGTCACTCAGATAGTCATCCCACATTGGAAGTCGCCAAACTCTTTCTCTCACCTTCAGCCCAGCCGAGGTGAGCTGTTCAGCAAG
Organism: Chitinophagales bacterium; assembly: GCA_020629005.1. Classification (GTDB taxonomy): domain Bacteria; phylum Bacteroidota; class Bacteroidia; order Chitinophagales; family UBA2359; genus JAHDDV01. The sequence goes on along the minus strand of JAHDEE010000013.1, from coordinate 24,158 downwards.
TCCGTCATTTTGGGTAAACAGCCCGCCGCATGCATATCCAAATGTTCTGACACAACTTCCAGTTAGCGTCGCCAGATCAACCATACATTCCGGACTGTACTTTTCGTTCATGTAAGCTAGCGCATCCGCCAGCACCAGACGGCCCTCTGCATCGGTATCAATAATTTCAATACTCTTTCCAGAATAGCTGCCAATTACATCTCCGGGCCTTATGCTCAATGCATCTACACTGTTTTCTGAGGCTGCCACCATAGCCACGATATGTATCGGTAGCTTAAGCTTTGCTGCCAACTCCATAGCACCAATCACAGCTGCTGCTCCACCCATGTCGGACTTCATATAATGCATGTTCATCGATCCCTTAATCGACAATCCGCCAGTATCGAAAGTGATACCCTTACCAGCCAGGCCTAAAGCCGGAATTTTGGACTTGCTGCCCTTGGGCTTGTACTCCATTTCAATCAACACAGGAGGATGTTCACTACCGCGACCTACTGCCAGAATCGCCTCACAACCCATCTTCTTTAACCTAGCCTTGTTGTGCACCTTTGCTGTGAATCCGTTCGCTTTTGCCGACTTTAGTACATACTTGCCAATATACTCAGGTGTCTTCCGGTCCGCAGGCATATCAACCAGTCGCATCATTTCGCAGCGGGTATCGGCAATGGCTATTCCCTCCGTCACCAGCGATTTTGCCTTCGGAGAATCGCTAACAAATTGAATGGGATAATTGCGCTTGTGAATCCCAACGGCCTTCGCTGGATTAGATTTAAAAGTCCCGATCTGATAGGTAGCCATTTTCATTCCCAGAGCTGCCTCCAAAACATAGCTCTCCTCCAAATGACTCAAAATCACACTTGCTCGGTCCCCAAATCTGTTGTTTAACTTGAAAGCCAGATTGCGAAATGCGTCAGCCGCTTGTGAAATTTGTTCAGCTTTACCAAGGCCAAGCAATAGCACCTTCGGCCGATCAGCAGGATACAGACTTAGCTTTTGTTTGAATCGACCTGAAAAATCCAGTTCTTCTTCTGTATCAGCAAATTGCTTTATCAGCTGCTTGTCAATCTTGTCCTCCAGAAATGGAATGATGATACATCCCGTTTTATTAGGGAGTGATTTGTGGGTACTGATATTCATCAGAGTCGAATTTAGAGTGAAAATAAAGCCACTTTAAGGCTATAGGGAATTCCTTATTCCAAAAGCGCTCATTATGAGTTCCTCTTGGGTCTACAGATAGTTTGCAACTTATATTATTAACACCATCTTTATGTAATAGTAGCTCTTCCCTCAGTTTTGTGACGTTGGGAAGGTGTTCCTCGCTTTCATTTTCGCCCGCATACAGATAAATGTTCACCGGCTGAGTAGGTGTGAAAGCCCGTGTCTTTTCATAAATCTTTGGTGCCACCCATAGACTAGGAGAAAAGATCATTAATTTACTGAATATATTTGGGTATCGAAGTCCGGCATAAAGACTGATCAATCCTCCCATAGAACTTCCGCCAATACCTGTGTTTTCCCTTCCTTGCTTCACGCGAAATGTTTTCTCAACGTAAGGTATAAGGGTATTTATAAGAAAGTCCAGATACAAATCACCCTGCGCCTCTCCAAAGCGATGGTTAGCATATGGGGCATATTCATTCAGCCGCGAAGAGCCCCCATGATCAATTCCAATTACAATGATCTCCTTCATACCCTGAGAAGCAAGCAATTGCATTGCATCATCTACACCCCAATCACCATAAGCCCCACGGTCCTCCCAAAGATTTTGCCCATCGTTCAAATACAGGATCGGATAGCTCTTATTACTATCATAATAATCATGCGGGAGCAGAGCAGCAATTCTCCTCTTTCTACCCAACTGCGGAATCTCATATGCCTTCGAAATCACCCTGATGATCGGATAATAAGGTTGCATCATTTCACTAGGAACCATCTCACTTTCATTTTCATGTGCTTGCTTGGGGGTGAGTTCTTATTCTGCATCGATAGCGAGCGCAAATGTACAAAATTACTCTCAAGGATACGTCTCTTGACTTCATCTTCGATCCCTATTCTGATCAAGCATTCTGGCTTCCAAACACTTAGGGATAGGGAATCAATAACTGTCCGATTTTGACGTCGCTGGAAATGATTTAGACGAGGCATTTTTTGACAGCATCCTTGTTGGCTGGTGGAGAAAAATAACGATGGATAAAGCATTTCTAGCAAGTCAAAATGGACAGTTATTGATTCGCTGTCCCTTAATCGCTAAATAATTCTTTGGAGCGAAATCAACACCATCGCGTTGGCTCCAGTCCCGTGCTCCACTATTATTCACTACTGTGCTAGCTGTTCATGGTCTGCCACTGCCGTCTCCTCCTAAGGTCGGAGCCGCCATTGGCAGCCATTCACCACGCTATCACAGCAGCTCATACCGTTTCGCCCGGGGCTATTCTGAAACACCCACGGTCGCGCATACCCTCTACTCTTTACGCTCTACCTTATACCCCGGAAATCGAATCTAAATCATTACCTTAGCCGGTCAAACTAATAATTATGTCTACCAAGATTACGGCAATGGGTGCTAGCAGCAGCCGAGCCTCCATCAATAAGAAGTTTGCAGAATTTGCCGCAAATCAGATTGCAGAAGCCTCCATCAATCTGCTGGATCTTAACGATTATGAAATGCCAATATATTCTGTCGATCGCCAGGCTGAAGACGGTATACCGGATTTAGCGCACCAGTTCAAGGCCCAATTAAAAGAGGCAGACGGAATCATCATATCATTTGCTGAGCACAACGGAGCTTATTCAGCGGCCTTTAAGAACATCATGGATTGGATTTCCGTCATCGACAGTGATGTTTGGTGCAGCAAGCCAATGCTGCTGTTGGCTACTTCTCCGGGTCCAAGAGGCGGAGCAACCATTCTGGACATCGCCCTCAACAAATTCAAATGGATGAATGAGAATAAGTTGGTCGGCTTTTCATTGCCTTCATTCAAAGATAATTTTGGCCCGGAAGGCATTAAAGATCCAGCACTCAAGCAGGATTTCGAAGCAAAGCTTGCAGAATTTGTTGCGGCACTACTATAACAATGCCGGGATTTGTTCGCTTTCTTGATTAGTGATTGAGAATGTTTAGAGTAGTCTCTCAATGCGCTGCTTAGCGATCGCCTGCGACGCAATTATACATAGCAACTGTGCTGCCTGATCCAGATTGGCAAAGCGCTTATCCTTCGTCAGGCCCTTTTGGTATCGGTAGTAAATTTGTTGAACGATTACTGCAAGCTTAAACAAGCCGAAGGAATAGTAAAAGACAAGGTGATTGATGGGTTTGCCGGTCCGTTGAGCGTACATTTGAACAATCTCCTCTCGGCCCGGATTTCCTGGCATAACTGTGGGTGAGGCCAGACCCATCTTGACTCTGTCATCGTCACTTTCCATTGTCCAGTAAGCAATGCTCCCGCCAAGGTCCATCATCGGATCACCTAATGTGCACATTTCCCAATCCAGCACTGATCTTACCTCTTGCCAACTATCGTCCGCAAATACGATATTGTCATACTTGTAGTCATTGTGGATAAGACTGTGTTCATACTCCTTCGGCTGATTTTCATCCAACCATTTCATTACCGTGTGCGCTTCAGGAACTTCCATTGTGGCTGCCTTCAGATATTGTTTGCTCCAGTTTTCTACTTGCCTTTGCACATAACCGACTGGTCTTCCAAGATCCTCCAAGCCTACCGCTTTATAGTCTACTGCATGAAGCTCCACAAAGGTGTCCAGCCAACTGTTGGCGATGACCGGAAACTCCTCAGGACTTATCTTTCGCTTGAAAGCTTCCTTAGGGGAAAGAATTATACCGTCGATCTTTTCCATGATATAGAACGAGGAACCAATTACAGATTCATCATCTGTGTAGCACAAAGCCTTTGGAGATTTTCGAAAGCCCTTATATAATCTGGAAAGCACCTTGTATTCCCGACTCATATCATGGCCCCGTTTGATTGCTCCCTTGGGTGGACGACGAAGCACGTACTGTTTTGCTTCGATGTCCAGAAGATAAGTAAGGTTGGAATAGCCGTTGGAAAATTGAGACACATTGAGTTCCGCATCGGGATCACTAACCAATGATTGCTGTGAGAGGTATTGCCTCAGTGCCTTGTGATCAAGTTCTTCCCCCGGACGTACTGGTCTATGCATGCCTGTTAGCTTTGCACTAAGGTCCGAATTTTCTGGCGCTTCGCCAAGGCACAACTCTGCGAACTACTGGAGAAGTAGTCGTACAATCCTGTAGTACCTGCCAATAGCGAAGGGGCCGGTTAAGCAGTAACCCGGCCCCAATCGAATGCTGCTCGATTAGCTAAAAAGGGGTACAATTCACCAATGGCTCTTTGCAGGTTTCTGGCAAAGTCCACTTAATTTAAGTTTCTGCTTAACCTAAATTAATGAGGTGGGGCATTAACTGTGTTAGTGCGGATACCAATCTGCAGCTGTCCACAATATAGAAATCAATGTTGCAACAATTGTGAACGAAGACCGCGAAAGTTAACAATTCAATTAGCAGCTAATTGAGCTTTACTAGCCTGATTTACTCCCTGAGCATGAATCTCATTACTTAAATTACTGCTAATCATCAACTTACATTCAATGAATCCAGAATTCTACCCTATGCCGCTTTTTTAGGTTTACTTTTCTCTTTTTTTGCGAATCCTTATCTCTCTTTGCAACGCACAAAAAAAGCGCAGTGATGAATTACATCACTCCGCTTTTTGTCTTGTTATTTCACCTTTAGTAATTATTACTCAGTGAACACATAATCTCGAGGTGAAGCTGCATGACAACCGCCACAAGCTCCAATGTTATCACCTCTTTCGATAATGGTGCCGTCCGCATTTAGCTTAAACCACTCCCAATCACTGTTGGCGCTGTTAAAGCCGTTGCCACGTTTTACCATGCCCTGATAGCTGTTTACATCTCCAGGTTCATTAGAGGTATGTTTCACAATCACTGTTCCGTTGGCATAGCTTCCATCACTAAGAGACAATCCGTCTTTGACGTAAATTCGTCTGATACTGTTTTCAGCCTCGCCATTGTGAGCAGCCCCTAGTGCCCCACTAGGATCTACTCCCGTCTCAGTGGCTTTAAGGGTCCAGCTGGTGAAATTTGCAAACGTTGCATCATCCGCTATGAATTCGTCATCATCATCCTTACCACAAGATGCAATAACAAACCCAAACAATAACGCATAGAAGGCCGCCATGATCCATGAATTTCTTTTCATCACGATATGTTTAGATTAAGTAAAATCCCAAGAAAGGGCATAGACCTAAGCTAAACTGAATATTAGCGGACAATTTCATCTAACAATGAACCTCAGTTATAGTTATCTGACGAGCATTCTGTTAGGAACTCGATTGATACCATTGTTATTCGGTTTTTTATCGATTTTTCCACCAATGTACCTTGGTAAACTGCTCGACTTGAACACCTTGTTGCTCACATATTGGACTTACTTTGGGCCTGGTAGCGACTTGAACAAGCTGACACCACCACCGTATACATTGCCTGAACCGTAGCTGCCATCCCACTGTTGGGCTTTGACCAACTCGATGTAATTTGGAGACTGTGCTAGCTGCGCCTGCTTCAGGCGAATCATCTCGGCCTCTGCAGCCGCCCTAATCACTTGAGCACTACTATCACCTCTCGCCTTTTCTATTTGCGCTGCTGCCAAATTAATAGCTTCCACTTTCTTCTTTTCAGCCAAGAGGTTCTTTTGTTCTTGCTCTTCCTTTTGTTCAATCGATCGAGCGATCAGCTCTGGTAATCCCACATCTCGTACCAAAGCATACTTCACCGTAATATGGCTTGGATTGAGGTTCGTGTTGACCATCGTTTCAATTTCAGTTTGTAGCACATCTCTCTTAGTAGAGTATAACTCCTCTGCTGTGTACCGACCAATAATTTCTCTCGTTACACTCCTTATTTGGGGGATGATTAAGACTGATTCATACGATCGCCCGGTCTCATTATGGATAATGCCGGTGCTTCCTTTCGTAGGAGCATATGTCAAACTAAGATCGATTCTCACTTCCAATCCATTTTTATCCAGTACTTCCATTTGCTGGTCAATGGTCTTTTGACGGATATCGTAAATGATCAGCTCATTCCAGGGGGCGACCAAATGCATTCCTTCGGCATAATGGTACTCAGTGTTAAGACCGTTGCCAAATGGTTGGTAAATGTGCCCCTCTTCCCCCGGAGCAACATTTACTAACATGCGTGAAAAAAGGATTCCTAATAGGAACAACAGAAAAATTATCCCAGCCATTCTTGGGACAACATTGCCATTCAATAAGCGCTGTAACTTGGACATAGATTTAAGCTTTGGTTTCTAATATCAATTGTGAAATGCGAAATTTAGTTCAGTCCGCCTCTCGAAATCAAGCTGTGAAGCCTGGCATTAAAGCTACTGTTTTCATTTTGAGGCTTGTTTATATTTTCTCAGTTCGAATCTGGAAACCAAGCCTCTGTGCACAGCATCAGGCCCATCAGCTATTCGGATGATTCTCGCATATGCAAATATCATGGCAAGCGGTGTATCGTTGGATACCCCTGCACCTCCGAACATTTGTATAGCCTCATCGGCTACTAACTGCAAAACATTTGGTGCTACAACCTTGATCGCAGACACATCTGACACTGCGCCAAGACCTCCAAACTGATCAACTTTCCATGCTGCATGCAAGGTTAGCAATCTCGCTTGATCGATGGCAATCCGCAGATTGGCAATTCGCTCTCTGTTACCTCCCAGCTGGATGATCGGCCGCCCAAAGGCCACTCGTTCCATGCCCCTCTTTATCATCAACTCCAAGGCCATTTCAGCTGCGCCTATGCATCGCATACAATGATGGATACGTCCAGGACCCAAACGACCCTGTGCAATCTCAAAACCTCTACCTGGGCCGAGTACAATGTTTTCCTTCGGAAGCCTCACATCTGTAAAACTGACTTCTCCATGCCCGAACGGCTCATCAAATTCGCCGAAGACAGGAAGCATTCGCTTGATTTCCACACCCGGGCTGTCCAATGGAACCAAAACCATCGAATGTCTGGCGTGCTTTTGTGCCTCAGGATAAGTCAATCCCATAAAAATGATCACCTTGCAATCTGGATGACCGATACCACTTGACCACCATTTGGTACCATTGATTACCACCTCGTCGCCCTCCAGTGCTGCGGTGGCCTGCATATTGGTCGCATCTGATGATGCTACTTCTGGTTCGGTCATGCAAAACGCGGATCTGATCTTTCCGTCCATCAAGGGCCCAAGCCATTGTTCCCGTTGAGCATCAGTGCCGTATTTCATTAGTACTTCCATATTACCGGAATCCGGAGCATTGCAATTGAATACCACCGATGCAATTTGAGATCTACCCATTTGCTCTGCCAATGGGGCATAATCAACGTTTGGCATTCCATCGTATTCTTTGCTGTCAATGAACAGATTCCAGAGACCACGTTCGCGAGCTTTCGATTTTAGCTCTTCGATCCAGGGCGACTGCTCCCATTTGAGCCAGTTTCCTCCCAGATTTTTTTCTCTCTGCTCAGCAAGAAATGACATTTCGAAGGGCACAATATGCTCATTCATGAAATCCTTTATCTTCTCAAGGTATTCCGAAGTGCGATCTGAAGGTCTAAAGTCCATTGTTCCAGTTTTCTACGAAGATAGCATTCTGTCGAGTATTGTGATTGAGAACGCAAAATTATGAGCGGACCAGGGATGAGAATCTGCCGCTTATTTTGCATTTTGCAAGCCCATTGAAAATCATCACTTGGGGGGGATCTTAAAACCAGTTTATGCAGGAGCATCTTTTAGAAGAAGAGCATTTAATGTTTCAACAGGCAGTTAGAGATTTTGTCAAGAAGGAAGTCGAACCTTATTCATTGCAATGGGATGATGCAGGAATCGTGCCGCGAGACCTATGGTTGAAAGCTGGTGCACTTGGCATGTTGTGCATGGATTTTCCAGAAGAGCACGGCGGCCTGGGCTTTAAAGACTTTCGATACAATGCCATTATTTCTGAAGAGCTAGTCAGGGGAGGGACGAGTGGACCCGGTTTTGCTTTGCAGAACGATATCGTCGCACCCTATTGCACGACCTACTTCACAGATGAACAGAAGCAGCGTTGGATGCCTGGAATGGTAAGCGGAGAAGTAGTCACCGCTATTGCAATGACTGAACCTGGCACTGGCAGCGATCTCGCTGCGGTCCAAACTACAGCAATCAAGAAAGGCGATCATTATATTGTCAATGGCTCTAAAACATTTATTACAAATGGCATCATGAGTGATATTGTCATCGTGGTAGCGAAGACAGCACCGGAAGAGAGTCACGGCGGAATTTCACTGTTGGTCGTCGAACGAGGAATGAAAGGCTTCAGCCGTGGCAAAAATTTAGACAAGATCGGGCTTAAAGCGCAGGATACTGCTGAGCTGTTTTTTGAAGATGTTATGGTACCTGTTGAAAACCTACTTGGACAGGAAGGTGCAGGCTTTTTCTACTTAATGCATAATCTTGCCCAGGAGCGATTGTCCATCGCCTTGATGGGAGTTGCAGCGGCGGAAACCTGCCTGGATATTACCATTCAGTATTGCAAAGACCGGAAGGCTTTTGGTCGTTCAATAGGTTCGTTTCAGAATTCCCGATTTAAACTGGCGGAAATGAAAACGGAAGTGACGATAGCGAGGACTTTTGTTGACCAGTGCATTACAGAACTAAACGCAGGTAACCTGAGTCCGGAAAAGGCTTCGATGGCCAAGTATTGGGTTACTGATATGCAGTGCAAAGTCGTGGATCAATGTCTGCAATTGCATGGCGGATATGGCTACATGCGTGAGTACCCAATAGCGCGAGCTTACACAGACAGTCGTGTGCAGAGAATTTACGGTGGCACGAATGAGATCATGAAAGAGATCATCGGTCGCTCTATGGGTTTTTGATCATACACGATCCAAGGCAATGTGGGCCCCCTCCGGGATTTTACTGATTTTTTTCTAGCTTAGTAGGAACAAATGCCACAATGAAGCTTGATAGCCTGCTGTTTCTAATACTTGTTTTGGCTTGCGCTTGCTCAGACAAACCGGACCCTTCTTCCTCTTGGCTGGACGCCAAGACTGCACCGGTTCCTGTGCAGAAGACAAGCATCAAGATACTGGGAAACGTGCAAGATGCCGGCTCTCCTCAAATCGGCTGCAAGAAGAAATGCTGTAATGACCTATTCGAGAATCCTGATCCAACGAGAAATGTTGTCGCATTGGGTCTGATTGATGCCGATAACAACAAGTCATATTTGTTTGAGGCAAGCCCGGACATTATCAGGCAACTCGAAATTTTGCATCGTTGTGTAGAACCGCCAGCGACTTTCTTGCCCGAGGCAATCTTCATAACACATGCGCATATCGGTCATTACACAGGCTTGATGCAACTCGGCAAAGAGGCCATGAATGCCAACAAACAGCCGGTATATGTCATGCCCAAAATGGCAGATTATCTACGTCAAAATGGTCCCTGGAGCCAACTTGTATCGAACCACAATATTAGCTTAAGACAATTAGAGCACCAGGTAGAGGTCAAGCTCAGCGACGATCTTTCAGTAAAGCCTTTTCTCGTTCCTCATCGAGATGAATTTTCCGAGACTGTTGGATTCAGCATCAAGGGGCCAAACAAGACCGCCTTGTTTATACCGGATATCGATAAATGGGAGCGATGGGAAAAGGACATTATTGAAGAGGTCAAAAAAGTGGACTATGCATTTCTGGACGCTACCTTCTATGATGGTGAAGAACTCAATAATCGTGACATGTCCGAGATCCCTCATCCCTTCATAGTTGAAACAATGGAACTGTTTGCTGAAGAACCTGAATCCGAAAGAGAAAAAATTTTCTTCTTACATTTTAATCATACAAATCCAGTACTACAAACCAATAGCGATCAAAGATCGAAAGTCTACGATGCGGGCTTTGGAATTGCGCTCATGCAAAATGAATATCCGCTCTAGCCACTGGGAAAAAATGTCAAATATGAAAGAAAATAGAATGCTCAATCTCGCAGCCAATATATCGATGGCCGTAGGCACCATCCTTTTCATCTATGCGACCGTATCAGATGGGGTTAATCCGATGCTGAGCAACCTGGGTCTTCTGTTGTTTGCCCTGGGCTTCGGCTGGGCCATGTATCAACAGCAACGAAAACGCAGTCAGAGACGCTAATACCCTGGCCCTCTTTGCTATTGTTGCTTTTATCGTCACTTGCATTATGAATCGATATCTACTGCTCTTAGTTCTACTTGCACTGTCCGCTTGTACGGCCACAAAAACACCCTATTACGACACAGAAACCGAAGACTGGTCTGAACTAAGTCTGCCAGACAAACCTGTGGTTCACTCCCTATATATGTTAGGTGATGCAGGGGCAACGGCTGCTGATTCGACGCGACCTGTTTTGGCCGCGTTGGAGCAAATGCTGTCAGTTGAGTCTGAGGAATCCAGTATGGTTTTTCTCGGTGATCAAATCTATGATGATGGCATGCCGGGCAAAAAGGATGAAGGGCGTACAAATGCTGAGACTGTCCTAGGCCAACAACTGGAAATATTGAGAGATTACCAAGGTAGGGCATACTTCATTGCAGGCGAGAAAGATTGGAACAATGCAAAAGCAAAAGGACGTAAGGCGCTGCTGAGACAAGAGAAGTTCATTGAATCATACTTCTCAGAAAAGAAGAAAGCCAGAATGGTACCTGGTAATGGATGCGGTGACCCGAAGGTTGTGAAGATTCACAAAGACCTGGCATACATTTTTCTCGATAGTCAATGGTGGCTGCAAGATTGGGAAGGAGAGAAGCACATAAATCAAGGCTGTCACATAAAGTCGAGACATGATTTGCTCGATTCTGTAAAGGAAGCTTTGACGGAACACAAGAATGACGAAGTTGTCTTTTTCATGCACCATCCGATCATGTCTAATGGAATACATGGTGGACATGCGTCGCTAAAAGACCACATTTTCCCATATAGGGAGTCACACGGCTTGTCGATTCCTCTTCCCGTCTTTGGAACGGCTGTGCAGTTGTATCGTAAAATTACTGGGGGAAAGCAGGATCTGGCAAATGCGCAGTACAAGGAGCTAACGCAAGGCATTACCGCTATCGCCGAAGAGCTGCGAATGCGAGTGGTTTTTGCCTCGGCTCATGATAATGGTCTGCAACATTTCGCGGCAAATCGGCTTCAATTTATTATTAGCGGTAGTGGTGCAAAGACGAATCACACGTCAAAAGACAAGTACGTTAGTTTTGCCAATCAAGCGCTTGGCTTTACAAAAATACTGTTCTACGAAGAGTTTGAAACCTGGATGGAAATGTATTCTGTAAAACCCGGAGAAGAAGCCAGACTAATCTATAGGTACCAGCTCAGAGCTCCCCGGCCTGGCACGGTAGAGGAGGAGATCACCTATTTGCCAATTGCAAAGCAGGATACATTGGTTGCCGCTAATGAATCTTTTATGACAAGCAAGGCACTTCAATTTATTACAGGTTCCCAGTACCGTGAAATGTGGGCAACGCCAGTGCAGGTTCCTTTTATAGATTTGGAAAAGCAATTTGGCGGTCTTACCCCCGTCAAGAAAGGTGGTGGTATGGCTTCCAATTCACTGCGGATGCAACGTGAAGATGGAAAGCAGTTTATTCTCAGGTCAATCAATAAAGACTACAGAAAGCTCGTGCCTCCAGGAATGGGGGACCTGAAGCTGCTCAACATCATGAAAGATCAAAACAGTGCCAGTCATCCCTACGCGGCGCTGGTGATTCCCGAATTGTCTAAATCTGCCGGCATCTATTACACGGCACCCAAATTGGTTTACCTGAAGCATCAGCGTGGCCTTGGTAATTACAATTCGCAATTCCCTGAAGAAGTCTACTTACTTGAAGAGCGACCGAGCGGCGACTGGAGTGATGCCGAGCAATTCGGCTTTTCGCCAAATATCATCGGCTATTCTGATCTACTTGTCAATTTGAGAGAGAAGAAGAACCATCATGTGGATCAGCAATGGGTGCTAAAATCTCGCATTTTTGATTTATTAATACACGATTGGGATAGACACGATGATCAATGGCGTTGGGCCAGTTTTAAAGAGGGGGATAAGACGATTTACAGACCCATTCCAAGGGACAGGGACCAGGCCTTTTATAAGTTCAAAGGGGTGCTGCCCTGGTATGTTGCCGCCTTCATTGTGAAGAAATTCCGAACCATAAAGCACGACCTCAAAAACCCGGCCCAGCATTCCTTCAATGCGCGATATTTTGATCGATACTTTCTACATGATCTGGAATGGTCGGAATGGGTACAAGCAGTGGAGCAGATGCAAAAGGACATGACAGACGAAGCCTTGACTGATGCCTGGGATATGCTTCCTCCAGAGGTGCGAGGAGAAGACGATGCAGAATTGATCAGCATGCTCAAATCCAGAAGAGATAATTTGCTCACTATTTGCAGGAAGCAATATGAGTTTCTATCCCAAGAAGTGCAGATTTCCGGCACTGACCACAAAGATCGTTTTGAAGTCGAGCGATTCGAAGACGGCAGCGTTAATGTAACTTGGTATGCGGAGCGAAAGGATAAGGGAGACATAAAACACTATGACCGCACCTTTCTCCCTAAGGAAACCAGGGAGATACGTCTGTACGGCCTTCGAGGCAAAGATGAAGTGAAGGTTAGCGGAGCTGATAACTCCGCCATCCGAATCCGCTTTATCGGCGGAGCAGACAAAGACGAGTTCAAGAACAAGACAGGAGGCAAGCGGCTGTTCGCTTATGATGAACCTGATGGCATAAAACTCAAGGGAGAAGGCATAAAAGACAAAACTTCGCTCGATGTGCATGTGAATGACTATGAACGAAATGGATTTCTATACAACACAAATTTCTATGCTCCTACCTTTGGTAGCACCGTTGATGATGGATTTTGGCTCGGAGGCATGCTAAATTGGACTACGAATGCATGGAGAAAACTCCCCTATAAAGCTTCTCAGTCTGCCAATTTCTCTGTCGCTCCCTTCAGCAGAAATGCTGTTCGGATTGGCTACACAGGTCTGTTTCCTGAAGTGATTGGTCCTTTGGGATTGTCTCTTAGCTCGAATGTGGATTTTCCCTGGTACACCAATTATTATGGTCCTGCCAACGAAGCAAGTCCGATCGAATCCGATATACGATACAATTGGGTAAGGTTGCAGTCATTCGATTTTCGCCCACAACTATTCTATAGCACCAATGACCAGGCAACTACCTTTACTTTTGGTCCCAGCTTGGTAACCAATGATATAGAAGTGGACGAAGGCCGAATTTCCACGAGTGAATCTTTTGGCTTTCAGGGGCAAGATCTTGATCGACGTTGGTATGTTGGTGCTGATTTTGCGGTAAGTTCCGGCTTTGTAGACCGACTAAATGCTCCTGCAAATGGACTGCTTTGGAATGCAGGTATTGAATATCTCCGGGAGTTGAACCTGGACGAAGAAGTGCTTAAGTGGAATGCTGACATGAGTTTTTATATCACACTTGTGAACCGACCTGAGCTTGTGTTGGCCAACAAATTCGGTTATGCCCAGATTTTTGGTGATCCACAGTTTTTCCAGTATCCTGATTTAGGAAATACCACTAATCTTCGTGGTTATCGCTTAAATCGTTTTCGTGGTGATCGACTATTTTTCCACAATGTTGATTTGAGGGCAAGGCTGTTTACATGGGATAATACCTGGCTACCTATGGATATTGGACTATTGGCTGGTATTGACTCCGGTCGTGTGTGGTTGGATGAAATAGATGGAAATGAAGATTGGCATCACTCTCAAACCATTGGTGTGTGGTTTGATTTGCTTGGCTTTTTAGTGGTTCAGCCACATTACAGTTTCACGGAAGAACAGGATGCATTCTCTTTACGTGTCGGATTTAATTTCTAGGTGATAAATGGTTTTCATGCGACGTGGGTGTTGGTGTCAGAATAGCCCTGATCGCAACGGATATGAGGCGGCCAGCTGCCGTGGTGACTGCCAGGCCAATGGAGGCTCGGAGCCTGCGGAGAGACTACAGTGGCCGTGCAGGAACAGGCAGATGGCTGCCGAATAGTAGTGGAGAGCAGGTAATACCTTAACGCGCTGGACGGCCCTATCGCTCCTAATATTAAAGCGTGTTATACGAGGTAGTCTAGACACATTGCTGCGCATTGATCCAGGAGAGGAGGTCGATATGTGCAAAAGTTTGCTGTTTAGAATGCAAAACCCGCCTTCTGGCACATACATTGTTATGAGTGGACTAAAACCTGAAACGATTTGATTGCTGTTGATCAGAATCGAGAGTTCCAGGGAGGTGCCAGACAGCATTTCCAAGCAAATCGATGTGCGCTGCTCTGGTGGCGACAAGGAATAACACTCCTTAGCTAGACTCCACTCGCCTCGGATAATCCCTGCTTCGATACGCAAAGCACAAGCTTCTGGGTCGCTGTGATGCGGCATTGGGGTGGGGAATATCTTTTCCTCAGGAGCCTTGGGCCTGTTTGATCTGATTCTCTCTCTCGGTTTAGGAGTTGCTTCGTTTATTTTAGGTAGCAAGCGGGAGCGTAAACTTTACAGATGTGCCCACATTTTGTTCACTTTCGATCCAAATCTTGCCTTGATGAAATTCAACTATTTTCTTGCATATAGCCAGGCCTAGACCTGTGCCCTCGTATTGATTTTTGTTGTGAAGCCTGGTAAAGGCCTGGAATATTTCCTTCGTTTTCTCGGGTTTTATGCCTATGCCGTTATCCGCGATCGTAAACAGCACAAACTGGCCCTCAGCCGGCTCCGAGCTAAGCGTAATTTGTGGATGCCGCACAGATTCAGTGAACTTCAAGGCATTACCTAGTATGTTTTGAAACAATTGCAATACCAGACTTTCCTGCACAACGATTTTCGGCAATTTGTCGAAATGCACGTTGGCTTTTTTCTCTTTGATGCTGCATTGCAAATTGAAAAGGGCCTTATCAACAATCTTGCTGGTCTGTACTGGTACAGGATCATCCAACTTTTGGTCCAACCTGCAAAAAGTCAGCAAATCCTCGATCAAAGTGCCCATTTGTTTGGTGCATTGTTCCATATAATTGGCCATTCTTCTGTCCTGAGGGCCAAATTCCTCGTCCTCCTTGTTGGCCAGTAGTCCAGCAAAACCGTGGATGACTTTTAAGGGAGACTTGAGATCATGAGAAGCCATTGCGGCAAATTTATCCAGATGTGCATTGGCTTCAGATAGGCCGCTGTTCAAATCTTCGATTTTGCGTAGCTGCAATTGTATGGTTTTGTTATTAACCAACAATTGATGCTCCGCTCGCTTTTCGTCTGTTGTGTCCTCATTCAGAATGACATAGGAAAGTAGATTCCCCTGCTCCGATAATATGGGTACATAAGAAAGCTTCATCCAGCGCACTCCCGGAGCATACTCAAACACAGGAGTTTTGTCGGCAGATAATCCTCCTTCAAATGAGATCACCTCCATTTTATCATTGCCTGCCAAGGTCTCCTTTACAATTGCAATAATGTTG
This sequence comes from Chitinophagales bacterium, assembly GCA_020629005.1. Taxonomy (GTDB): domain Bacteria; phylum Bacteroidota; class Bacteroidia; order Chitinophagales; family UBA2359; genus JAHDDV01. The sequence goes on along the minus strand of JAHDEE010000013.1, from coordinate 8,555 downwards.
GGATTTACATATTCTGCCAGATTGGACCCGAAGCAATCTTCAGGCATCTCATATAGATTCTTGATCTTCTTATTGCACCAAATCACTTCGAGTTCCTTATCTACGTGACAAACGCCGATGGGTATAGTCTCAAGCAAGTGTATAAGATTTTCTTTTCCCTTCCGCTCCTTTGCTATTCCTCTAAACAACTGCATGCATGTAATCAGCAATGTTAGAGACAGCAATCCCAGAATTATCGTAATTCCCATTTTCCTACTGCTTTGTTGACGATAAACTGCTTCGTCGGTATATGATAACTCAATACCATAACCAGAAAGGCGGGAAGTAGTAATTTATATATGGGACCATTGTCTAAGTTGTCAACCTGTTCGGCCTTTAACAAAGAACGGGCGAAAGGCTTTGCCAATGTTGCGATTTTCAACACCGTACAAATACTACACAGTAAAGTACTGCCTGCTAATTGCTTATGGGCTTTTGCAGAAAGGGAGCCATTTGAGTTATTGACATTGCGATTGTTGATATGGGAAATTGCAGTATTTGGCATTTTAAACTATTAACCTTTTGGCAGGATTTTACTGCTGTTTGTGAAACTGTAGCATCTTTTGTGTTTGTTGTGGTTAATTTGTAGGGTTTTGTCTGCACATGTACTTCAGATTTGCCCAAAGGTCAGCTCGGTGGAGGTATTTCTACCTGGATGGGCTTGTTTGTCAGGTAGGGTGTTGGCTGTTTTTTGAGCCAAAGTGCGTAATTTGCGACTTCAAAGAGCAGAGAGACTATGCAGGTAAAGAATCAGCGAGAGATCTTGAAGAAAATTGGCATTGCCAGTTTAAATGAAATGCAAGTGGAGGCTGGTCAAGCTATTTACTCTTCTGCTGAGATTATTTTACTTTCTCCCACAGGAACAGGCAAAACGCTTGCCTTTTTGTTGCCTATTGTGGGGGAATTGAGGGATGACAACAAGGAGGTGCAAGTGCTAATCGTCGTACCTTCCCGAGAGCTTGCTTTGCAGATTGAGTTGGTGCTGCGCGAAATGGGCACCGGTTACAAGGTGAATGCATTTTATGGGGGTAGGGCCTTTGCCAAAGACCGAGCCGATTTAAAACATAAACCTGCCATTTTGATTGCAACTCCCGGCCGTTTGGCTGATCATCTTCGTCGGGATACCTTTAACCCTCGTGAGATTCGAACCCTTGTTTTGGACGAGTTTGATAAGTCGTTAGAAATCGGTTTTGAATCCGAGATGCGGGAAATTGTGGAAGGCCTGCCGAGCATACAGAAGCGGATATTGACTTCGGCAACTCATGAGGTGATTGTGCCGGAGTTTGTTGGTCTATCAGATCCTAAATATGTCAACTTTCTTGATCAGGAGTTGGAGCAGTTGCAGTTGAAAGCAATAATATCTCCTGAAAAGGACAAGCTCGATACTTTGCTCAATGCACTATGCCATTTGGCAGACAAGCCGGGTATCGTCTTTTGCAACTTTAAGGACAGTATTCGAAGAGTCAGCGATTTTCTTTCGCATCACAAGGTGCCTCATGGTTGCTTTTTTGGTGGAATGGAGCAAAAGCAAAGGGAACGTGCCTTGATCAAGTTCAGAAACGGAAGTCATCAGCTTTTATTGGCTACTGACCTTGCTTCTCGGGGAATAGATGTTCCTGAAATCGAGTTCATTATCCACTATCATTTGCCAGTACGCAGTCAGGAGTTTGTACACAGAAATGGCCGTACTGCAAGAATGCAGCGAGGTGGAACTGCTTTTATACTTCATTGGAAGGAGGAGCGTCTTCCAGACTTTATTCCTTCATTGGAAGAAGAAATTCTGAATATAGCCCCTGTCCCTAAACCCTCACCCTGGGCAACGGTGTTGTTATCAGGCGGAAGGAAAGACAAGATTTCAAAAGGAGACATTGCCGGATTCTTTCTCAAGCAGGGTGGGCTCAGCAAAGAGCAATTAGGGCTAATTGAACTGAAGCAGGATTGTGCCTTTGCTGCAGTTGCAAAGAATAAGGTTCCGCAATTGATTCACCTGCTTGATAATCAAAGGTTGAAGAAGAGAAAGCTTAGAATTACCAAAGTGTAGCTCCTTGCTATCCGGCTGTCGGATTGACCAAACAGATTTATTTCACATGAGGTTGCTACAAGTAATTGTTCCCGTTCTGGTTTTTGCCAGTGTTTATTTTGGTATTCACTATTGGTTTTGGGACAATCTGGTTCAGGAACCTCAATGGTCTTCTGTTGTGACAGCGCTTCTGACTTGTCTGCTGATGCTCCTGGCTAGTTTTATTCCATTGGCGATGCCCGCGCGGGTGTTTCTTGGTGGGAAAATGCGGCGTTTTTTCATGTATTTGTCGTATTCCTGGCTAGGGATTATGGGTTTTCTGGGATTTCAGATGTTGCTCATTGAGGTGATACAGCTGGTTTATTCAATGTTTGTAGGACCCGGTCCTGAAGATATAGTTTGGTTATCCCGGTTACTAGCTACGATTGTGATGGGTGCTACTGCAATATTTACGCTTGTAGGTCTTTACCAGGGAAATGGCCCTACACCGATCAAGCGGATCAGCATTCCGATCTTAAATCTTGCCTCCAGTCTGAGCGGACTGAGAATCGTGCAGTTAACAGATATACACATTGGCCCGACAAATGGTCCCGCATTTATAAGAGAATTAGTGGAAAAGACCAATGCCGAACGCCCAGATATTATTGTGATCACCGGTGATTTGGTGGACGGTCGTGTTGGGGATCTGGGAGATGATCTGTCTGAATTGCGAAATTTAGAGGCAAAGCATGGCGTATTCTTTATCACGGGCAACCATGAGTACTATTCAGGAGTCGATGAATGGATTCGTTTTCTGCCGGGTCTTGGAATCCAGGTGCTGATGAATCAGCGGGTTTCCATAGAGCATGAAGGCGAACGATTGGAGGTGGCTGGGGTCCCTGATCTTACAGGACATCGAATAGGGCCTCCGCATAAGCCAGACTTACAGAAAACCCTGGAGGGTAGGGATAAGAACATTCCTCTGATTTTATTGGCCCATCAGCCCAGGCAATTTACAGAGGCAGCAGAGCATGGTGTTACGCTTCAGCTGTCTGGCCATACCCACGGAGGCCAGTTCTTTCCATTCAATTTGATAGTCAAGGCTGTAGAGCCATACTTCAGAGGGCTTTATAGAGTAAAGGAATCCACACTATATGTTAGTCGTGGAACCGGTTACTGGGGGCCTCCACTTCGTTTTTTGGTGCCCAGAGAACTCACCGTAATTGAGTTGACGCAGGCTTCTTAATCAACATCCTGATCTGTTTCGAACTGCCTGCATTGCTGTGATCATTCGTTGCATTTTTGTCTCAGGCTCTATTCAATGGAGGATATCGGCAGTTTGAACGAATTTATTAATTATCGGCATTTTAGGCGATATTGTTGATTATCGTCCAAAAAAGCGATACCTTAGTCCTGTGGATAAAGAAATCACAGCCATATTAACTGGTGACATCGTAAATTCCAGGTCGATCGACCCGAATTCCTGGCAGACTGGCTTAAAGCAGCTGCTTGACGAATTTGGGCCTAGTCCAAAGGTTTGGGAAATCTATAGGGGAGATGCATTTCAAGTTGAGGTTCCGGCAGAACTTGCCCTTTTGAGTGCGATTAGAATCAAGGCACTGATCAAGCAGAATAAGCATTTAGATGTTAGGATCGCCATTGGCATAGGTACCAAAGATTTTCCCAAATCCAGTATTACAGAAAGTAATGGTGAGGCATACACAAACTCTGGTCGCTGCTTCGAAGCACTAAAGAAGAAACGATTAGCCGTTAGTTCTCCCTGGAAAAATCTCGATTCCGAATGGAACTTATACTTCCAATTGGCCTCTTTGGTAATGGACCAATGGGCTCCTAAAACTGCATATATTCTCAAAGCGGCATTAGATCATCCGGAATTCAATCAAATGGAACTGGCCGAATTACTGGATCGATCCCAAAGCACGGTAAGCGAGGGGCTCAAACGGGCAGGCTTCGATGAAATAGAAAAATTACTGCAACGCTACGCAAAACAAATCCCACAAAAAGGCACTTCTCTATGATCTTGTTTCTCAAGCTACTTTTGGCTCATCTTATCGGTGATTTCCTGTTGCAGTTCGACAGTTGGGTTACAGACAAGCAAACACGAAAGCACCGTTCTCCAATGCTCTATGCCCATGTTCTGGTTCATCTCCTGCTTTATATCGGGGCAGTATTGACTACAGGCCTTGAACCGCTGCTCTTGCTTTCTGCATTTCTGCTGGCGGGATCTCATCTGGTCATCGATATTGCGAAGCTGCATCTTTCTTTTCCCGGTTATCGCAACATGGTCTTTTTTGCAGATCAGCTTTTACATTTCTTGTGCATCCTCTTATTGGCCAATCACTTTGAGCCCTTTGTCTTAGATCTACTCAACCACTTTGGCAAAGATCTTTTGCTCTTGCAGCTCACAAGCATTGCCTTGCTTACTTTCGTTTCCTCACAGGTGATTAAGGTTTTAATCTCCCAATGGACGCCTGTAGCAAATCAGGTACAGCATTCGGGAGACTTACAAGAGCAACATAGAGCTGAAGAAGAATCTGCCTTGCCAAACGCAGGAAGCTACATCGGTATGTTGGAGCGACTATTCATTTTCGGTTTCATGATCTCAGGAAATCTTGCTGGAATTGGTTTTCTAATTACGGCAAAATCGGTCTTTCGTTTTGGCGAAATCAGAGACTCGAGAAGTCGTAAGCTCACCGAGTACATTCTCATCGGAACGCTCTTGAGCTTTGGGATAGCGATATTGATCGGCTACTTCTATTTGGAAATGAAAAAGTATCTCAGAAACTGAGGACAACAGCAGCGATATTGGGGAAAGGCAAAATCCTGCAGCGCACTAAAAGACAAAAAAAGAGAGGAGTGGTCCGCGCCACTCCTCCTTCATCATCATATAACGTTACCTCAAGAAAGGTAGTTTTTTTAATCTTTCCCGAAGGCATTGCATGATAGGCAATCCTGTTTACTTAGTCTGTCGGCAAGCGGATAGAAAACTAGTCCATAAGCAGTATTCGCTCCTAATGAGGCGGTCTCTGCTGCGAAGTAGTCAAAAGCAGGTATTGATATCTTGCCCTAATCCCCTTAGGCTCATGTCGGTCGACACAATTGGATCAAATGGGTAAAACAATTTGGTGATTGCGCTAAAGTACTTCTCAGAGAAGCATTTAGCAGTAGACTGCTATCAAGAGCAGAGCGCAAAGGTGGAAATAGTTAGCTTTTTTAGTTTCTATGGCATTTATGGAAACGAAGTTGCCTGACCCGAATTCGCACTTGCCAATCAAAAGCATACAGTTTGCAAGCCTCAAAACAGAGGAGGCACTACAGAGTCGCTACCAGTTTCCACAGCTATGCAGCCACTGCACCACCAATGCACAACACGACTAAACAATAGTCGCTCACAATCAGTGCGAATAGGCAATTGCCAACAATCTGAGGTCCCTTTGGCACGTAGCTTGAAACTGATATTGTGATTTGATTAGCCATTGGCTCATCACCGAAATTTAAACTTTTTGTATGAATAGCTTTAAGATAATCATGGTTGATGACGATCCCGCCACCCACTGCTTTCACCGATTAATGATACAGAAAGCGCTTGATGGAGTGCAGCCGTCTGTAGATACTTACTCCAGTGTAGACCAGGCAATTGATGGTCTTCGAACTCACGATTGCACGGTTCCGACTTACATCTTGTTAGACCTTAACATGCCTATCAAAACCGGCTGGGACTTCCTGGAAGAATACCAGAGAATTCCCTTTGAAGGTGAAAGGCCACCGGTCTATATTGTAAGCAGTAGCGACAATCCACAGCACATCCAGAAGTCGCAAAATTTTCCTGACGTGAGAGGCTTTTGGTCGAAGTTCGTTAAGGTCTCCTTTTTCAAACAGCTCTTCGACCCGGCTGAGCCGCAGCTGGCCTGATCAACAAAGCAGGCTACTTCCAAAATCTCGGTGAATTGTCTTTCCGTACAAAATTGGCTAACAGGAACCGGCCTGTCTTAAGCTTGTTTCTCCGGAGAAGGAAGTGTCGCAATAGCCCTGATCGTAGCGGTTATGAGTGGCTCAGCAGCCGTGCGTGAGTGCCGGCGGATGCTGGCTCGGAGCCTGCGGAGAGACAGCAGGCGCCGAGCACGAACAGGCTGATGTGCCGCGAATAGTAGCGGAGAGCAGGACGAAAAGTGATAGAGGGGATTCGCTTCGCTCCCAATAAAAAAACAATGCCATTTTCTTCAAAATTCTTACTTTGAACGCTAATTGAGAATTTTAAAAGGAAGCATTGCATGAGCAAAGAGTATATCGAGGATCAGCGTTATGAAGGCCTGCGATTTGCCGATCAAGATTGGAAGGTGGCCAATTATGAGAACTGCCATTTCGATTCCTGTAGCTTTGTAGATCTGGATTTGCGGGACTGCAATTTTATGGATTGTGTCTTTCAGTCTTGTGATTTGTCGATGATCGGTCTGAACAATACAGTGCTGCAAGATGTTTTATTTCAAGCTTGTAAAATGCTTGGCTTGAGATTCGACCATTGCAACAAGTTGCTGCTTTCCTTCGAGTTTCAGGATTGCCAGCTCAATTATAGTTCCTTTTACCAATGTCGTCTTCCGAGAATTAGCTTTGCGCGTTGCAAATTGCAAGAGGTCGACTTCACGGAAGCAGACTTGAGTTCTGCGCGCTTTGACGATTGTGATCTATCTTTGGCAGTCTTTGAAAATACGATTCTGGAAAGAGCTGATTTTCGGCAGTCTATCAACTTTCAAATTGATCCGGAAAGGAATGAAATCAATCAGGCAAAGTTTGCCCTTGAGGGCCTCCCAGGACTGCTCACGAAGTATAACCTGAATTTAGAATAGATGATCTCTTTCATGGCAGATCAAGATTAGAATCTCGAACTCAGGCAACCATTTGTGCCAGGTTAGCATATTGAAGGTATTATCCTAATTCACTTGTTAACCCTTTAAATCAATGCTTATGTTCTTGAGAGCAACTAATCTTTTCCTTTCTCTCCTCCTGCTTGGCCTTTTCAGCCAGACTTCTGTCGCGCAATACAATGCCGTGTATGGCCTGAATTTCACCAATGAGGGCCTACGATTGGCAGAAATGGACCTGGAATCAGGTGAGCTGACGGTTATTTCTGAACAGGTCCTTAGCGGTCAGGGATTTTCTCAGGGAGTGGCTGACTTTGACCCAATCTCAAAATCTTACTTTTACATCTGGGGTGGAGGTTCCAATGCCAAAATTTATAGAGTAAGCGCCTATGATGGTGAAGTAATCAGCAGTTCAGTAATTGATGATCCCAATGGATCGGTGATACCCTTCACCAATATTGCATACAATTGGCTTGATGATGTAATCTACGGTGTATCTCATGAATATGGAGCAGGTGATTTGCTAAAGTTCGTTAAAGTGTACCCTGCTACTGGTGAGCTGACTTACATCAACGAAGAGCCCATTCACTACGGCTCGTATAGTTCAGGAAACTCTGATATTGATCCGATTCACAGGAAGTATTACTTCGTGGATGGAAACAATATTCATACTGTTGATTTGGATGATGGTACCTCAACTAAGCAGAGCATTGAATTCCCTGAGGCAGATAGCCAGCAGTTCTTTGCAAATTTGACCTACAATTACGAGACAAGAAAACTCTATGGTCTCCATTTTATAAGCGTTCCTGATCCTAACATCTTTGACAATGATCCCTACCATTCTCAGCTTCGCTTAGCTACAATTGATCCAGAGACTGGTGTTGTCACGGTGATTTCTGAGGAGCCAACAAGTACGGATGGATTTTCGATGGGAGATTGCGATATCGATGTGGCCAATGGACGATTCTTCTATGTTCGACAAGGCGCCATCTACATTGTAGATATTGAAACAGGGGAGCTGTTGAATATTGTCGAGATGGACAATGAAAGCAATGCCATTGCGCCGCTAATGAACATGGTATACGATGATCTTGGAAACCAATTGGCACCCCTGGAAATGAACATGGGGGCGGAGATCCGATTGCAAGCAGGCAGCAGTATGGAACTGAATGCCTGGGTAGGTGATGATGTAATGTACGAATGGTCTGATGGTCTTACTGGCGCTGCGCGCACCATAACCGAAGCAGGAGACTACAGTGTAATCATCAACAGAGACGGATTTACAGTAGAAGGCACAATTACAGTCAGTACTGAAGAAGCTGTAGGCATTGATTCAAGTGTTGAGGAACAGCTAATTGTATTCCCGAATCCTGTCAGCAATAGGCTTAGTATTGACCTGGGTGCCGCATTTTCGGAAGCCCAGATGAGCTACGAATTGATAGACGCCAGTGGGAAAGTGGTAATGACCGGGCAATTAATGCCCAATACCTCTCTGGATGTATCAGCTTTGCCTTCTGGCCAATACTTGCTGAATGTGCAAGGTCCTGCATGGTCAACACAAAGGAGCCTGCAAATCCAGAGGTAAGCAAACAAAATGATTTGCATTTTTTTAATGTCTTGTGAGGCAACCAGTTACG
>JAHDEE010000453.1 GCA_020629005.1 Chitinophagales bacterium | reverse complement strand
TAGCAAGGCGGAGAGACTCCATAGCGCATAAGCCGAAGCACAGTGGACAAGGTGAATGAGAGCGGATAGCCCGGCCCGAAGTGACTGTAGGCCTGCGATAGCAGTAGCCGAAAGGAACGTAGGGGATGCCCAAAAATTTATGACTGTGCGTCACCTGTTCACGAAAAATTTCGGCCAGTAACAATTGCATCGGAAATAGGGAATTCACGTCTTTGAGCTTATCTTTGGAGCATGCCAAAGACCGACCGTACGATTAGCATCGACTCCCTGCCTGTGAACCTGTTGGTGCTTCTTTCTGCTTGTGCCTATCGTCTCGTAATTTATCTGCAAAACCGGACATTGTTTATCGATGAAAGCAATGTTGCGCGAAACCTCTGCGAAAAGGGATTCCTACAGTATTTCTCGCCGCTCGACTACGAACAATATGTGCCTCCTTTGTTTATGAGCCTTCTCAAAGTCAGCACCTTGATCTTTGGTATGAACTCCTATAGCTTGCGGCTTGTGCCTTTGATCGCTAGCTTTCTTGGTCTCTTTTTCTTCTTTCTGAACGCCCGAAAACTTGAATTAGGTAAGTGGGCCTGGTGTGCGCTGGCCTGCATGGGATTCACGACCTTTTTTTATATGTATGGATCTGAGGTAAAGCAATATACTTTCGATATACTGCTTGCTCAAATGTTGATTTGGCTATCTCTGGAGCGACCTGCTAAGCAACTAACAAACAAAGATCTGGGCATCTGGGCAGCTGTAGGAATGATTGCGCCCTGGTTTTCGATGCCCACTGTTTTTGTACTGGCAGGTGTTGGCGTCTACTATTTGCTCGGCTTTGGTTACAAGAAGATCACTAAGGAACATCTGCGCTATCTTGCTGTGATCTTCAGTTGGTTGTTTAGTTTTGTGATCTATTATCTTTTGGTCTTGAGTCAGGACATTGGAACTGACTATCTCGCCCGAACACATGACGGATACTTTCTGGAGTTGCCGCCCACGAACTGGCCAGAATTGAAGCATTTCTTGCAGCGCATGGTGGGCATCGCAGGTACAATGGTTGGGTTTAAAGGCATTCCTCTTGGGGGGCTCTTCGCCTTAATTGCATTGGGTCTGTGGAGCTTTAGAAAGCGATTGGATCTTCTAATCCTCTTTGCCAGCCCCGCAGCCTTGACCATACTGGCTGCAGGATTGAAGCAGTACTCTTTGATGGATCGGTTGACTCTATTCTTTCTTCCGATTCTCTGGCTGATTGCCTTGCGTGGAGCCAAGTGGATTCAGGATCAAAACATTCGCTTTGTTGATACCCTGGTTATTTTATGGATGGTGATCACCGTCGTGGTGAATGTCGAACTCAAGCACTTGAAAGAACCTTTCAAGCGTGAGCAATCTATGGCTGCAATTCAGTTCCTGGCTCATGAGCGACCCGCTGAGGAATTGGCCATCATTCATCATGGGGCCAAACCAGCCTTTCGGTATTATACTGAATGTGATGATAACCGAGCTGCTGTGGCATCGGAAAATGTTTATATCGGCACCTGGACGGATTATGAGCAAGCCTACTCAGAGGTACTGAAAGATTATCAGGGAGATTTTTGGCTCTTACTAACCAACATACCCTGGAATCGAAGGGAGCGATTGCTCAATGCTTTGCGGTCTCGGTACAAGATGCATCTACAGCTTTCTGATACTGGTTGTGAGCTTTACAAGCTAAGTCAATAGAATTTACTGCTTTCTTTTCTGGTCACAAGGCCCTGAATCGTCTATACCTCTATAGAGCGAATGGCGAAGTATTGTAATTTCTCAAACTACAAATGCTTTACCATTTTGTCGCAGGTTGTCATATATCTTGATTTTTCGGACTCAGGCAACGTTTAACATTGTAAGGGCGTCTATCTATTAAAG
>JAHDEE010000012.1:17827-56452 GCA_020629005.1 Chitinophagales bacterium | reverse complement strand
GACAAAAAGATAAGCTCCTTAATGGTGTCACATACTTTGTTTACGCAGCACTAGTCTATAGATTGACACTTAACTAATTATCAAAAGAAATGGACAATTTTTACGCTCCCCAACTTATTAACCTTTACCCTATTTCAAACACCCAGTTTAACCTTACAATCGCCTGGCTCGGAGCTGAGCAAGATGAACCCGAACTACACCTCATATATGAGCTAATAGCGACTAATGATGAAGATGGCAACTTCAGCTTTGCTTGCCCTCTAGACCACAAGACAAGACACTGGAAAACGGAGACCGTGGGTCTGACAACCTATTACTTCAAAGAAGACTTCAACCGCGAAAGAGCACAAACCTTTGCAAGAAAGAACAAGGCAATGGCGGAGAAGTTTGGACTTGAGGCTGAAGGTTTTCAATTCTACTTATGTGATCATTACCAGGAGCTCATTCAGTTGCTCGGATTTGTTTTCGATGCTAAGGAAACCAGCAAGTTTCGCAACGGACACGGAGTTGATGAGGGACACATTTTCTCGATCATGAACAACGAAGATTTTTCGCACGATGTGTTCCATTACTACTCTGGTAAAATCAATAAACGAGAAAACCGAAACTGGATCACAGAAGAGGGTCTCGCCTACAGTTGGGGAAATGCCTACTGGACAGACCCTAATGGCGACATGATTACTATGGAACATCTAGTTCCGGCATTGCAATCTTACCTCAAGCGGCATCCTGAAGAAAGCTATTACAGTCTTTTCCAGGCTAATGCAAAGATTTTCACAGACTTAGCTCCGGAGGCTTCAGCAAAATCCACTATTTCAGCAATCATCTGCGATGAGGTTGAGAGACAGCATGGCAAAGTAGGTGTAGACAAGATGATCAACTGTGGTCGATCCAGTAAAGAGTCCGATAATTACTTCAAAGCCATCGGAGAGATGTTGGACATCGATCGCGAGAACTTCAATGAACGTGTCAGCAAGCTGGTCAATGATAGTGGATATTAGCCGGAAAATTTGCATCTTTCCGAATGCCAAAGCTGCTTCTTCCCGAAAATTTTGAAAAGGTAATCGATGGAAAAACCCTGCAACTGGTGACTCTGCAAAATAGCAGAGGCACCAGTTGTCAGCTTAGCAATTTTGGTGCTCGAATAGTCAGTCTGTTTGTCCAAGATGGTAATGGTCATTTCCAGGATATCGTGCTTGGATATGACACGATAGAAGAATATCTAAGTGCCAGAGAAAAATACTTCGGTGCAACTATTGGGCGTACCTGCAATCGTATATCTGGAGCGACACTGAAAATTGCAGAAAAGCAATATAGCTTGACAAGAAATCATGGCAAACATCACTTGCATGGAGGAATTCATGGATTCGATGATGCTATTTGGCGTATCAGTTCGCTGCGAGCTAACTCAGTTCGTTTTGAACATGTTAGCGATCATCTCGATGAAGGTTATCCTGGTAGAGTCGAAGCCACCGTTAGTTACGAATTGGTCGATCAAGACAGACTTATAATAAGCTATGCCGCTACAACTGACCAAGATACAGTGGTAGCCATGACACATCACTCCTTTTTCAATCTACAAGGTGCCGGGTGTCCTGAAATCGGCCATCATCGGCTCCAGATATTTGCCGACAAAATAACGGAAATCGCCTCTGATCAAACGCTGACAGGAGGTTTCGTGACGCTAGATAACACTCCCCTGGATTTTAGAGCTATGAAGTCTATCGGACAGGAGATCGAAGCTGCACACAAGCAAATGCACCATGCTCAAGGATACGACCACAATTATGTACTACTAGATGATAGTACAGCATTGAGCAAATCTGCACTGGTCATTGAGCCGAAGTCTGGTCGAAGCATGGAACTGTGGACAGACCAACCTTGCCTGCAATTCTACTCCGGCAATTTTCTAAATGCAAATATCGTAGGTAAAGGTGATCGAGCTTATCCTAAAAGATCTGCATTTTGCCTGGAGCCTCAATGGTACCCGGATAGCGAAGCACATGCCGATTTTCCCAGTGCAATTCTGAAGCCTGGCCAACTTTATCAAGCAAAATCGGAGTACCGATTTTCTGTTGTTGACGTAGCTTTGTAGCTTGCGTCAAAAGACCAACAAAATCCATGAATAAAAGCGATATCCTGCGTCGACTGCGCTATTCATTTGACATCAAAGATTCTCAAATGGTGGAAATATTTGCGCTTGCCGACCACAAGGTGAGCCGAACGCAAGTTGCTGCCTGGACCAAAAGGGAAGAAGACGAAGGCTTCGAAGCCATCAAAGATGAAGAACTTGCTATTTTCCTCAACGGATTTATCAACCTCAAAAGAGGCAAACGTGCTGGCCCTCAAATTCCACCAGAAAAAGAACTGAACAACAATCAAATCTTCAGAAAACTGCGAATTGCCTTGTCCCTGAAAGATGACGACATACTGGAAATCCTAGAGAATATGGACATGCAAATCAGCAAGCATGAGCTCAGCGCCTTTTTTCGCAAAAGAGGGCAAAGCCAGTATCGACACTGCAAAGATCAAATCCTGCGCAAGTTCATCTATGGACTGCAAATCAAATACCGGCATGGTTATGAGGACTGAGGTCCTGGTGCATCATTCACAGCAACAGCGTCAACATTTGTCGGAGAGTCGGTTACCAACAGACTGTATCTACCAGGAGCAATCACATTGTCAGGGTCCAACAGACGCTTTAGTTTTCCGATCAATTGCCAATGAGCACTCTCGGAATCGATCCAATCTCCCATGCTAGCCACACCGAGACGGTACATTGGTATCGATTGCTTCTGGAAGTTAGCGTTGACGGCCTTGAGGGCTTTAAGAGCTTTTGAACGCTGCACCTCGTCTCTTCTGTCGAACACAATATTTATGACAGCACCGATGCTGTTCGCATTAAAGGTATTCAAGGTGATCGCGCAATCGAAGCCTTTATCTTTGAAGATACTTCTTGTTTGTGCTACCATCTCTTCTAGAAACAGACCCTCAAAGGGAAGTAGCGGACAGGTAAAAAGCACCTCCGTATTGGTGCGCCCAAGGTCTGCGGAATGCTTGTGCGGATACTTAATGTTCCAATGTACACTTTTGACTGCGGCATCAGTGGGCTTTCCCTCCACCACACCCAGGAGCGGAGCCACTGTATAGAGCATGGCGTCTTTTCTTCGCATACTTTCCAGGGAGCTCAGAAGCTCAGTAATTTTCTTTGCCTTCTTCCAACTGCTTCTAGATAGCAAGCTTGCTTTGCCAAAGGGCTTCATCAACTTCCTGATCCTGGCGAAGCTGCGTTGAACGTCTTCTTTGTTTCCTGAAAGTGCACCGAGCGCACTCCAGGAATGCGTAGCCTCTGTTCGAAAGCAATCTTCCGCCTTCTTCCTGGCACTCTTCTTTGATAAGCCTGTTTGCAGATAGTAATCGCACAACAAGGGCAAAGCCGAAGATTTGGAACGCTCTGCGTCGGCTACATGAATTTCAGTATCCCAAATTCGCAAGCGTTTCAATCGAAAAATCGCTTCAAGAAAAGCTGGCAAATGTTTCTCTTGCTCCAAACGGCAAACCACTATGCTATGCACTTCTTGCTTCGGAATCAGTCTAAAGCCAATTGACAAAATCACCCCAAAGTTTGATTGGAAAAACAAACCCTGTAGATCTGGGCCAAGCCCCATCGGATAAAGATACTCTGATCGACTGTTTGCGACTTGTCCAAAACCCGTCTTGATCACTTGTCCGTTTCCGAGCAATACTTCCATACCCAACACATCATTTGCTCTAAGATTGTAGTATCCATCTCCTCGCTCCAGACAGTTTCCCAGCAGACTAGTCTCGCTTGCAGACCCCGTCACATTTATGATATAAGGTGCGTCTATGTCTTCCAAATGCTTTGCTAACTGCCCTTGTGTAACTCCTGGCTCCACCACCGCATAACCATACCGAAGATTAAGGTGGATGATTTTTCTCAAGGCTGATAAGTCCAGTAGAATGACCGGTCCCGCCACAGGTTGCTTTGCTCCCAGCCCCCAATTCTTTCCTGTACTAATTGGGTAAAGCGCTTGTTTATGTTCTCTGGCAAGCGCAAGAATCTCTGGCACTTGTTCACGTGTTTGTGGAATGGCAACTGCTCTGACTTCAGCATCAACTTCTTTAGCCAAATAGGATGCAAGTTTCGCAGGCTCTATGACATACCCTTCGTGGAGCAATGCCTTTAGTTTTGTATCAATACTGTTCTTGTACATTGCTATCTGTCAGTGAATCATAGTCGATATCCAGTTTACTGAGATAGTCCGCTCTCTGATTGAGTGCAGATCTCATTTGCTTGCAATCGATTAGATATAGTGATGGAAAGTTATTTCTGTCGAAAAATACCGGTGAAAGCACTTCGAGTTCATCATGCACCTCAGGCTTTAGTTGGATCTTCAGCTCATGCAATTGTAGACCGAGCCTACGAAGAGCAACGAGAGAGCCACCGGCACTAATGCAGACCCAACCTTGCATACCTGCAGCTTCCTGGTAGCAGCAATTACCTAATTGCAGAGCGTACCAGGCCAGGTGACGAAGTGCTCTCGGTTGATAGTTGCACAATCCTAGTCGACCTGCTTCGATGATGCGATCTCGGGAATAGTTGACCGGGAGATGATCTCGCAGGTCTATTTTCATTATTCGCTCACAATTGAGCATTTTACGGCTGTGTTGCAGGGACATAGATGCGATCATCTCACCGCCTGGTTTGCTAACAGTGACATAAGGACTTTTGATGAACGGTAGTGCACGTCCGAGCAGTCCAAATGACCTGTAGACTCTTGAGGCAAGCGCATGCGCCCGCTCCATGTCAGCATCGCTCCTGACACAGCTCACCTGATACCTCATAGCTTGATATGGTTAAGTCTGGTCTTGCTCCTCAAACCGTATACAGTCGAGCGGACTTGTCGAGATCTCTCCCTTCCTAATGGGTGCACCAAATTGGCGAAGAAAATTTCCAGCCATTGGCTTGAGACCATAAACATACCGTAAAACTTTCCCAGGGTAAGTGGGCGTCACCAGATAGTTTAGTCTATTGGGTAGTTCACAAATCCGAATACTGCTTTATTAGAATACTGCCTTATCTAACAATGTAATCACTTTCGGATATGTCTAATGTAGTATTTATTTGCTCCCAAATCCACGTTTTCACTTTGTTACAGGCGTAAATTTAAAAAAAATTGTTCTGTTTTAGCTTAACTATGTACACACGCAGCTTTGAAGAGCTCGTGCAGGGAGCTAGAGGTCCAAACATCTCGTTTGCACCTTAGCGAGCGATGCCCTGGTTCCAAAGGGATTGAAAAACCGACACTACGAATCCTAATCTCTGTTGCATATTTAAGCCTTGATCTTTGCAATTTGCCGAAAATTGCAGGAGGGACGAAAGTGGCAGAATAGCCCCGATCGAAGAGGAAATGAGCTGCTGAGCAGCCGTGGCGGAAGCCAGCCAATGCTGGCTCGCCCTTAAAGGCGAGACGGCAGTGGCTGTGCTGTAGCAGGCTGCACAGTAGCGAATTGGAACGAAGAGCGGGAAGGGCAGTGATTGGTGGAGGAACATTTCGCTCCTAATAATTGAGCATTATGTTTTCTTTCAAGGGGCTCTGCTAATTTAAACCCGGATATTTGACTCGTACATGGAAATTGGATTTGAGCAGATGCTTGAACTTCTTGCGAATCAACTTAAGATCTTTGAAGGAGAGGTCGCAATTTTCGAACTGCTGTTGCCGAATTTTATGCTGTATAATGCCGTCGACCAAGTTATCGATATCATCTTGTGTAGGATTGTTGAGACTACGGCTGGCAGCTTCCAAAGAATCTGCAATCATTACTAGTGCTGTCTCTTTACTGTAAGGAATGGGTCCTGGATACTGAAAGAGCTTGGGATCGACCTCTTGATCAGGATTTGCCTGTACTTCTTTTCTGTAGAAGTAGTCTGTTAGTGTGGTACCGTGATGCGTTCTGACAAAATCGACAATATCATTTGGCAGGCCTTGAGTCTTGGCAGTTTCGATACCATCGATCACGTGGCCAATGATAATTTTAGCGCTGTCTTTGTAGTCCAAACCATCATGCAGATTAATTTGGGATTTTTGATTTTCGATGAAATACATGGGATTTTTCATCTTGCCTACATCATGGTAAAGAGCCCCCACTTTAGTGATCAACGTATCGGCGCCCACTTCGTAAGCGGCGGCTTCAGCCAGATTTGCAACTTGTATGGAATGCCAAAAGGTGCCAGGAGCCTTGACCGAAAGTTCCTTGAGTAGCGGGTTATTCAGATCGCTCAATTCAACCAGAGTGATATGTGAGACGAAACCGAAAAGCTTTTCAAAAAATGGGATCAAGGGGAAGGTAAGCAATACGAGAAAAGCATTGACCATCAGCCAACCGAAGGGAAGGAACTGCAATTCGGAGGGCGAGCCTTCACGTATCAGAAAGATGGCCAGATAGCCCAGCCCATAGGCAATGAACACATAGAGTGTTGCCCTGAAAAACTGGGACCAATAAAAGGCCTTTCGATTGGCCAGGATGGCAACAAAGCCAACCAGCAGTTGCAGGATAAAGTAGTCGGACCCAACGGGCAAGATGAAGGTGGAAATCATGGTATTGATCATATGACCATAAAGCGCCAGACGTACACCAAAAAAGGTCCGGAAGATGATCGGTACCATGCAGAAAGGAATGGCATATAGCAAGGTTCTATCGGAGGCCGCTACACTACCAACCAATAGACTGATGAGGTATTGAAAAACCAAGATGATGACAAAGATAAAGGTGATCTTTCGTAGACTTTTGTACACCGGAGACTGGCTGGTTCTTATGTAGTAGTAGAAGATGAGCATGATCAGGCTGGTCATCAGGAAGTAACCCATCGTCTTGTACCAGCTAGCAAAGGTCTCCTCCCCTTTTTGATACTCTTCTCTGAGTGAATTCAGAACCTGAAATTTCTCTTCGGTGACCTTGGTACCCTGATCGATGATTTTTTCGGATTCCTGTATTACTCCCTTGGTAGGAAGTATAGCCTGTACTTTTTCTTCTCGAAATTGATTAGTGGTCTTTTCGTTGTAACGAATGTTGGGCTGTATGACATTTTCCACCAGGGAGACTAAAAAGGCGTTGCGAATTTCATCTTCCTTACTGACTTCATCTACGATAAATTGATAGGCAGTGGGTAGAGAGTAGAAATCGCCAAAGGTTTTGAGGCTTCCAACATTGGTGTCGGAAAGTATATTTACCAATGCGTCAGATTCCAGCTTCTGGTGTTCTTCTGCTCTTTCAAGGATACCTACCTCATAAATTGCATCCAGTATCATTTGGCCTTTCTCCAGATAGCTCAGCTGATCGATCAGCAAGCTGTCTCTCTGCTCAGCAATGGTCGTATCAGCAGCGATTATCTGATTATACTCCACAACCGCCTTTTGCAAGGTCGATTTGAAAGTCTCCTGGACTTGTACGATCACAGCCGGATTAAAGTCGTAGTACGGCAGTACAGACTCGGTGGCTTCCTTTTGCTCTCGCTCAAACTCTTCCACCGGTTTTTTGATACTAAAGCTAAATGGCGCATACATGGTTTCGTGCAGCCAGGGCTTGTCTTTCTCGTAATCGAACTTAAAATTGTTGCGAGGATAGATATAGGTAAGCAGCACAATGACTGCACCCACCAGCAGATATCGAAAGATATCAAGGTGTCTGTTAATGACGGTATTGGCTAGCTTTATCAATGGTAGAATTCTTCTTTATTGCCCGTAAATTACTTTTACTCAAAGATCATTGGGGCTGTATCCAGACTGGAAATCCTTTGTCCTATACATACTGCGCGGCAAATTAATCAATTATCGTGCGAAATCTTTAGCAAACAAGGATAAACCAAGTGCAAGCTAAGCAATCATAGCAAAGTGCCGAGGTGCTGGGCTACGACGCAAGAATACTTGAAATCTTTGTACTTTCGAGTCATAATAATCGAGCTCTTCGCTTCGTTTTTGGGAAAATCAAAATAGATATAATGAAAAAGCATTTGCTGCTATGTGCTCTTATAGCAATGTTATCCCCCTTGGCCTTTGGTCAATCAAGTTTGAGTGAAAGTAGTCTTCCGGAAATCGAAGATTCGCTAAAGGTCCTGTGGAAGCAGATCAGCAACTCGCCTTCTGGTGATGAAAAGCTGGAATTGAACGGCAAAGTGATTCCTGTACTTGTCCAGGGCTTACGCAAGGAGAATTCCTTCGCTTACAACTTTAAGGGCATTCAGGAAAACGTTTCTATTCTTTATCCGCCAGACAGTACTTTTAGAATCATCACCTGGCTAATAAAAACAGGGGAACAGGACAAAATCACGGGTGATAATGTACCATCCGAAAAAATCACCAGCAAAAGCCATTACCTCTATAACGGGGCAATTCAGGTAAACAACCCTGATAAGCTGGAACTATACCCACTACGCGATTCCACCAATCTCATCACTTTTCCTGAGGACAAGGTGTTGACCAATGAGAACTGGTACGGCTCCGTGTACTACGGAATTACCGAAAAGGAGCATCGAGGCAAAAAGTTTTACACCCTCTTCGGCTGGAAGAACAGTACCCCTATCAGTACAAAAAAGGTGATGGATATTCTGCACTTTGAAAATGGGGTACCCACATTTGGGGCTCCGATTATTGACGTCGTGCGACCTGAAGATGACACCCGGGGAATCAAAAATCGCTTTATTCTCGAATACAGCAATAAAGGGGCAGTTAGCCTGAATTATCATGATGATAAAGACATGATTATCTATGATCATGTTGCTCCGGCTCAACCGGAAGGAAAAGGCATGTATCATGCTTATTTACCGGATGGCACCTATGAAGGATTCGAGTTTTCGGGTGGAATGTGGAATTATGTAGAAAAAGTGTATACTGTCCAAAATTCGGACATCGTAGAAAATCCGACAAAGCCAGGAGGAGAGCGAAAGAGCAAGCGCAAGAAGAAGAAAAAGAAAAAAAAGAAGAGAAAATAGACGATGTTAGGCAGTCTCAAAGGCTGTACATTGCTAATCACGAGAAATACCGCAAAAGAAGCCTTTTGCGGTATTTTTTTTGTCTATACTTTCCTAAATGTCCATGACTATCGTCCATGATCTATGAAACAATGAATGCGAGCTGACATTGAGACAACATTATGCGTTACGCACTGTGTCGAATATCGTCTGAAATAGCCCGCATGGGCCAAATTCGGGAGAAAAGAAATTGCGAACCTCACTAGTTGAAGCTCCCACGGCTTTTATCAAACTCAAACCTACGAACATGAAATGTCTTTCCCAGACTTCTAGAATTCTATTTGTGCCATTACTGTTTGTACTAGCATTGCTTTTCACGCAAAATACCGCGTTGAAGGCAGAATCGATAGGACTAGAAGAAGCCACAATGGTGGCCAAAAACTACACATTAACTAAGAATAGTGAGCTGCAGACCCGTGATCAGGTCCATTTCAGTGATACACACACTTTTACCGATTCCGGGGAAGCCGTTGCCCATTTGTTCAAGCTTGATAACAAAGGCTTCATATTAATTGCCGCCGATGACCGCATGACACCTGTGCTGGCTTATGGCTTCGAAGGAGAAGTTAATTTGGATGAGCTGCACGACGGAATCAATATCTACATGGAAGGTACAAAGCGAAAACTTAGACATATCCGCGAAGAGAATCTGAAGGCAGGCAAAAAGGTATCGCAGAGCTGGACACAGCTGGCAGCTGAAGACTTCAACCCTTCAAGTATTTACCGTCAGACCCCTGTTGGTCCTTTGCTCACAAGTGGATGGAACCAAAATGATCACTATAACAGCTCCTGCCCTGCCATCGCCAGCGGTCCAAATGGACATGCTTTTGTTGGCTGTGTACCGGTAGCTGTCGGTCAGTTACTTTACTACTGGCAATACCCGGAGGTAGGCAATGGCTATGTTGACTACGAAGACCCGCAGTTTGGACCTGTTAACATCGATTTGTCCGAGATCACTTTTGATTACAGTACAATGGAGGATACCCTCAACGGTCCAAATCAGGCTGTGGCAGATTTGCTCTACTACACAGGTGCTACCCTCAATACTGCCTACAGCGATTTCTACACCGCCACTTTCCTTTCTGTCATTGATTCTATGATGATCAACAAGCTCAAATACGATTGCAACATGGATTGGGTGTACAGAGTCAATACCAACGACGAATGGTATTTTAACAAGCTGCGTAGCGAGCTGGATTTAGGTCAGCCTGTGCTACTACGGGCAATTACCGGCAATACTGGGCACCAATGGGTTTGCGATGGTTACGATGATGATGGTTTGATGCACATGAACTGGGGTTGGGGAGGCTCTTACAACGGATGGTTTACAGACAACGGAACCTTCTGGGAAGGTGAGATCACTGGTAGCGACGTCTATTACTATGATGAGCAAGCCATGGTCTACGGTATAGTGCCAGCCTATGGCTGCCAGGCACCAAAAACGGATCACATCCGACATGACGCTCCAAATGAAACCTATAATTATGTTTATATCGATCAGGCTGCCGGCCCGGTGATGAATCAGTTCCGCTACAGAGTAGCAGGCAGCAACGATGCATGGATCAGCACTGACCCGTCTGAAAATTACTATCAATACCTTGGCGGACTGAGTCCGGATACCGAATACGAATACCAAGCTCGGGTGCTTTGTTCCAAAATCGACTGGTCAGATTGGTCGAATCTGATCAATTTCAATACCTCAGGTGAAGAGAATAACACCCCTAATTGCGATTCTCCGGCGGGCTCTGCGCTCAGTACCAGCTCTATCGGCTATACCACCGGTTACGTGTATGTTCCTCAGCCAAATGGAGCGGTAGACAACCAGTTCAGATATAGGGCGCAAGGAAGCAGCACATGGACCGAGACTTCCATTGGAAATAACTACTACACCTATCTTACAGGGCTGGAGCCAGGCACAAGCTATGAAATACAAGTCCGGGTAATGTGTTCCAATGGAAACTGGGCTACATACGGCTCTTCTTTGAGCATTACCACACTGGGCGAGCAAGTGGGGACTTGCAGCGCCCCAAGTGTTTCTCAATTGACTACAAGCAGCACGGGCGACAATGCTACCTACGTGTATTTACAAGGCGCTAGCAGCGGAGTATCCAACGAGTTTAGATATAAGCCGGTCGACGGAAGTACATGGACCAACAGCGATGTTACAAGCAGCTACTACCGTTATTTGTCTGGCCTGATGTCAGGCACCACTTATGAATTCCAGGCAAGGGTAGCATGTGGCTCTGGCTTTTCGGATTTCTCCGCCTCAGCTACTTTCACAACCACTGGAGAAGGACCAGGAGAAGAGGAAGGAGAATGCGCAGTTGTATCCGGAGCAAGTCTTTACACAAGTTCCGTTACGGCCAGCGGCGCCTATATATACACCCCTACCCCTTCGGGTACCACAGGTAATCAATTCCGATACAGAGTCCAGGGCAGCGGAGAATGGACAGAGACCAATCTCGGTAGCAACTACTACCGATATCTATCCAACTTGTCAGGAGGCACTACTTACGAGTTCCAGGTTCGATTCTCCTGTACTGGAGGACTTGGAAGTTACAGTGATAGTCAAACTTTTGTTACCACAGGAGGGATCATCCCTCCTTCGGCCTGCGATGCTCCAGATGATACGGCACTTAGCGCCGAAGTATTAGGAGCAACTTCTGCCTATATGTATTATTTCAACACTCCGGCAGGTGCGAACAACCAATTCCGGTACCGAGCCTTCAATTCCACGAATTGGATAGAAGGGGAAGTCTCCAGCAACTACTACAGATATATCAACAATTTGCAGTCAGGCACACTGTATCAGGTACAAGTAAGGTTGCAATGTGATTCAGGCTGGACAGAGTATTCAAATTCTGCATTATTTGAGACCGAATAAAAAATTGTTAATCAATTCTTTAAGTAGTTTTTGGTGTATTAAAACTAAATACGTAGATTGCGCCAGAGTTAGGATGAATTGATGCGGTGATCTAACTCGAACATATCAAAATTGGAAGAAAGCCGCCTTGAAGAGCTCTCCGCCTGAAATATGGTGGGGGGCTTTTCTTTTTGTAGTAGAGCGCTCTCTTTTATCTGGAAAAATGCTCAATACATTGCTGCCCTGCAAAAGCAACTACACATAATTTTTGTCATAAAGTAAAGATTATTTTTGCACTTGAGCATTTGCTGATTTGTGTCTATCTTAGCATGAAGCAAATCTAACAATGAAATCTCCTTACAGCACACTCAGTCCAGGCAGTATCTTGTTTACCGTATTGGCGGCTGTGCTAATAACCAACGGCCTGCTCGCCGAAATAGTGGGCATTAAGATTTTTGCCCTGGAAAAGACCCTTGGAATCGAGGATTTCAATTGGAATTTATTCGGGCAGACGGGCAGTCTAAACTTCACTGCCGGGGTACTTCTATGGCCCGTTGTGTTTGTACTCACAGACATCATCAATGAGTATTTCGGGCAGCGAGGAGTACGCTTCCTTTCTTTGCTGGCGATCGCAATGATCGTGTATGCCTTTTTTATGATCTTCGCTTCTATCGCTCTTGCTCCCGCAGGATTCTGGATCGGCACTGCCGAAGAACAGGGAGTTCCCGACATGCAAAAGGCATTTGCTTCAATTTTTGGTCAAGGGATGTGGATTATCATAGGCTCGGTGATTGCTTTCCTGATCGGACAGCTGGTCGATGCCTTCAGCTTTCGAAAAATCAAGACTTTTACAGGGGAGGGAAAAGTATGGCTGAGAGCAACTGGCTCCACTTTTATTTCACAATTCCTGGATAGTTATGTCGTGCTCTACATTGCCTTCGTGCTTGGCCCGCAACAATGGCCGTTCAAGCTCTTCCTGGCGATTGGTACCGTCAACTACATCTACAAATTCCTTGTCGCGATCTTGCTCACTCCACTCATCTATCTACTCCACTATCTCATCGACCATTACTTTCTTGGTCCCCAGCTGGCTACACAACTCAAGAAAGAAGCGATGGCCAGTTAGTCTCTATCCCAAGCCCGCATCGGTTTGGTGAAAGCGCTTTGCTAAGCCGACGATAATTGAGCTTCAAACTCTTTTTCTTTTTTGGAGCGAAGCGTATACGCTCAGGAAAAGACCTTCCCGTGCTCTGCTGCAATGCATACCGCTGCTGCTTGCTCATGGTCAGCCATTGTGGTCTGCTCGCAAAGCTCCCAGCCCCCACTGGCTGCCATTCGCCACAGCATCATCGGCATGCATTTCCGCGACGCCCGGGGCTATTGGGACACCTCCACCCTCAGGCACCATAAAATTGGCTCTTCTTGTGAAAAGAGAGTGCAAAGTTTACCCTTCTCTCCCTGGCAAATATTTCAGGATGAATTGATTAGTATTTATAAGTTGAGGGCATTATCAGCCGCAGATTAGGAGATTTCTCCTCCACAGCTTGATCCCGCTCCTGCTGTGCAGCCGTAGCAGTGCTGGTTTACGATGATCTTTCTATGTTCCAGCAACTCTAGATCGAAGTCTCTGAGATGCTGTGATTTGGGCACCGCTACTTTTAAATCCAGCATTTGATTAAAGTCGCAGTCATAAAGGTATCCATCCCAACCCACCGAAATGGTATTTCGACACATCAGACCTGGCAGTGTTCCCGGATTATAGGCTTCCACAAGGGCCGTCATATAGTCTTCATAGTTACCGGACTCCAGTAAATACTCCAGGAACCGACTGATCGGCAGGTTAGTGATGGCAAAAAGATTGTTAAACACAATGTCATATTTGCGCTTCAGCTGTCGCTTGAATTCTGCCTCCAGGGTACTCTGGTCTCCTGGAAGAAATGCACCTGAGGGATTGTATACCAGGTTAAGCTCCAGGCCACTGCCTTCTTGGCCATAACCGACGGAATTCAACATTTGCAAAGCCTGAATGGAGTCTTCAAAAACACCATCGCCACGCTGACTGTCGGTTCGCGATTTACTGAAATAAGGCAGAGACGAGACCACCTGAACGTTGTGTTTTGCAAGAAATTCAGGCAAGTCGTGATATTTCTTATTGGCTCTTATAATGGTAAGATTACAGCGATCTATGATTTGCAATCCAAGAGCGCTACATTGCTCAACAAACCATCTAAAATGAGGGTTCATCTCAGGTGCGCCACCAGTGAGATCAACAATCTTGATATTACTCCGCTTCAGGATGTCAAGACAAAGCTGCATTGTCTCCCTTGTCATGATCTCTTTGCGATCCGGCCCCGCATCCACATGACAGTGACTACAGGTTTGATTGCACATTTTTCCTACGTTAATCTGGAAAATCTCTACCTTTTCGGGTTTCAGAGGAGCATACTGCGAATCCGCAATCTTTTCAGCAAAAGCCGGAAATTTCACGTCCACCAGTTCTTTGCTGTTTAGCACCTTCAATTGAAAAAAAGTGTCAGAGAGTTCTTTGCCTCTCGACTGTAGCGACTTTCCCTTTTGCTTTATTGCCATATTGATTTTATTGCTTAGTGACTCTATATGCCAGGCGCGATGTCTCTTGCAGCTTCAATTGATTGACTTGCAGATTTGCGATCCTGGCTGCATCATCACATGCTCAATTTCTTAACGTGATTCATCATTTGAACCGAGTTGACCAGCTTTGCACCAGCACTGATTGCAGCACCGACATGCACAGCTTCCATCATCTGTTCCTCGTCTGCTCCTTGTTTTAGACAATCCGATGAGTAGGCATCAATGCAATACGGGCATTGAACTACATGAGCTACAGAAAGAGCTATTAGTGCCTTTTCCCTTACTGTAAGTGCTCCTTCCGCAAAAACTTCACCATACCAATCGAAAAACTTCCTGCCCATAGATTCCTGGAACTCGGTAATGTTCCCAAACTTCTTAAGGTCTTCCGGATCGAAATAGGTCTTTTCAGACTTTTTCATATTCTACTAATTTAATAATGTTTACCTAATTGCCTCAAAACCAAGCTGGTCGCCTGAATTGCTGGCAATGCTTGTGAATGCAAAAATGAATAAAGGTAGCACATCTTGCCAGAGTTGATCTTGCTGTACAATATTAAGTGCAATAGCTAAAGAGGTATGTCCTTCAACGGACCCATGAATCTGTCGGCTATCAGCTTAACATTGTCCACAATTTGTTCTGATCAAACTCCTCTGCGGCACTGGCTATTCTGGTACTCTTTTTGAATACAAATGTCAAAATTCAAGACCAATGAAAATTCAGTCCTATCAGAACCCAAAGGATGGAAGATATTATTTCCATATCACCGATACAGACAGCTCCAGGCAGATATTCACCAGTGTAGGCTTTGACAGTCTTGCCGACTGTGAAGCTGCTCAAAAAGCCTTTGCGCTAAAGCACACCGGGGATTACAAGATAACACAATCCTATACCAAAAGCGGTCAGTGCTACTTTGAACTGCTTGACAAGTCCGGTGCTTCGCTGGGACGTAGCCTCGCCTTTGCGGGATCACAAAATCTCGATACCGTGCTTTCTAGACTTCGAAGCACTACGGAGAATGATGCCGAGGCAAAATCAAATGGCTCTATTTGGAAAGTACTTGGGGCGGCTTGCTTCCTTGCTTTTCTTGGCATTATTGCGCTAGCAATGCTTAGGTCTGGCAATGCCACCTCAGAAGGGCACGCCTCGGCTGTTGAAAAACAATCCACGACCGAATTGCAATCGCAGGAAACTGCAAGAGAACCGATTGCTGCAAAGACTATTCAGACAGCGCTTGCCAGTGGAGGAGCCATTGCAAAGGCCAAGCAAACGGAAGAGTCGCTCAAGCGCGAAGCCTTGCTGAAAGCGACTTTCGTCGAATTAGGGGAGTCAAACTTCGGAGAAGTCGACCTTAAACGAGATTGGGAAAAGCAAGATTTCAATGCTCAAATGAAAAAAGGATCGATTGCTGCTCTGGAAGTCGGAAAACTAAATCTAAAGGATAAAGATGGGAAAGACACTGGGCTGATTGACTGTACAAATCGAAGCATGATTCTAAAGAACAAGGAAATCAGGGATACCTATGGAGTCCGAATCAACATGCCGTATAAGTTAGTCAACATTATTCGTGAAGGCATGAGTATAGACACAAATAACAAAGGGCAGACTTTGATGACCTCCGCGGGATCAAATATATCGTATTTATTGGGGCAAAACCTGGATCAAAGTGCCATTGAGGGCGCGAAAGTTCAAGCGATTCTTTGGAATTAGGAATCACAACATAACAGAAAGAGCTTCAAGGGTTTGCGTATTTAACGCGAACCCTTTTTTTGTGCGCATGGACAAGAAGCCAGGGATTCACCGTATTTTTGACACATAATTCTTTGGGTTGCAAATCCGTTATCCTGAAGCTCAAACTACCCTTTAGCCTATCCAATCTATGAAGAAGAAGCTCAGCCGATGGTTTTCAAGAAAGAAGAAGCCAGTCAAAACAAAAATCCTCACGAAATCTGAAGTTGCAGCAGCTGTGGAAGCCGAACCTTCAAAGAAAGGCAAACAAAAGAGCTGGAAAAAATATTTGAGGTGGGCCGCAGTTCTGGGAGTTCTGGCCTTCTTCCTTGGAATATTAAGCTTTGCGGGATTGTATCTGGCGGTTCGCGGCGGATACTTTGGTGACCTCCCCCAGCAAAGGGAATTGATGGCCATTAAAAATCCCATTGCCTCCGAAGTGTACTCTTCGGATGGTGTACTACTAGGTCGATATTATCGCGAAAACAGGACGAATGTTTCGTATGATAAGATCAGTAAAGATCTCATCAATGCGCTTGTGGCGACGGAGGACGCTCGCTTCTTCAAGCATAAGGGTGTCGATACCAGGTCTTATTTCCGAGTACTGATCAAATCAATTTTGCTTGGGGACGGGACTTCTGGAGGCGGCAGTACCATCAGCCAGCAATTGACCAAGAATCTCTTTCCAAGAAAATCTCATGGACTGCTAACGATGCCAGTCAACAAGATACGCGAGGCGATCATTGCCAGTCGTATGGAGAAGCTGTATTCGAAGGAAGACATACTCACGCTCTACTTAAATACGGTTCCTTTTGGTGAGCGAGTTTATGGTGTGGATATGGCATGTAAACGATTTTTTAGCACCAACGCAAGTCTAATCAAGACGGAACAAGCCGCCACATTGATCGGTATGTTGAAAGCAACTACTTACTTCAGCCCAAGAAGAAATCCGGAACGCGCATTGGGAAGAAGAAATGTCGTGCTAGATCTGATGGTAAAGAATCAGTATTTGAATGCCGATAAAGCTGCTGCACTCAAGTCTTTCCCTTTGGGACTTGCCTATAATCGAACTTCGATGAGTGATGGTTTGGCTCCACATTTCAGGCAGCATTTGAAGAATGAAATTTCGCAATGGGCCAAAGATAACCCCAGGACTGATGGATCAATTCCGAATGTTAATACCGATGGCCTGAGGATCTACACCAGTATCGATAGTAAGATGCAGACCTATGCAGAAGAGGCAGTCGCTACCCATATGAAGCAGCTCCAGAGTGACTTCAATGCACATTGGAAGGGACAAAACCCCTGGGGAGATGCTTATGGTATACTGATCAACGCAAAAAAGAATTCCCGGCGATACAAGAATGCGATGAAATCAGGTAAAACGGCACTGCAGATCGAAAAAGACTTCAATCTGCCCAGAAAAATGACTGTCTATACAGAAGACGGTGAAGTCGAGAGAAATCTGACCCCGGTTGACTCCATTAAGCATTACCTCAGATATCTGAACACAGGGTTTCTGGTGATGGATCATGAAACTGGGCATATCAAATCCTGGGTAGGCAGCATTGATCACGAGCACTTCCCTTATGATCATACACGTGCTCAAAGGCAGGTGGGGTCTACTTTCAAACCAATTGTATACGCAGCAGCCTTGGAAAGAGGTACACGGCCTTGTCAATTCTATAAGAATGAGCTAAGACAATATAATGACTTTCAGAATTGGACACCTGAGAATTCGGATGGAGACTATGAAGGAGAATATTCGCTCATGGGTGGTTTGGCCAACTCCGTGAATACAATTTCTGTTCAGATTCTCTTTGATGCAGGAATGCAGAATGTGATTAAGCTGGCAAAAAAACTAGGAATCAAGAGCGACATCCCAGAGGTTCCCTCGATCGCTTTAGGAGCTGCCTCTCTGTCGCTGCAGGAAATGGTCCAGTCCTATGCACCATTCGCAAATGGGGGCTACAAGGTAGAACCTACTTTTTTGCTGCGTATTGAGGATGGAAGCGGAAACGTGCTGGCAAATTTTGCGGAAAAGGGCAAGAAGGAGCAAGTCTTGACTCAAACCACCTCTGAAATCATGGTCAAATTACTGGAAGCAGTGGTAGACAGTGGCACTGGACGAAGACTTCGATTTCGCTACAATTTGCATCAGCAGTTTGGGGGCAAAACAGGCACGACTCAAAATCATACTGACGGATGGTTTATTGGAATCAGCCCTCGCTATGTCGCAGGGGCCTGGACGGGCGGCCAAACCAATTCTATACGTTTCCGCAGTATCTCTTTGGGACAGGGAGCAAATATGGCCCTGCCAATCTTTGGGGAATTCTTCCGCAGTCTCTATGACGATCCAAATTTCAAGTACACAGCGCAGAGAAACTTCAGAGAACCAGGCGCGGAGGTCAGGGCTTCCATGGTGTGTCAGTATTGGCGAGAAGGACCAGACAGCCTGATGCAGATGCCAAATCCTAATGCCTTTGATGGTGTGTTTGGCAAAAAGAAAGGAACGAATACCGGCCAATCAGGCATAAAGCCAACAAAACCAGCTGGAAAGAAGACCCAACCAATTAAACCCGAACCAAAACCGGTAAAGAAGAAAAAGAAGAAGCGTAAATGGAAATTCTGGTAGTGTTATAACAACAAAAAGGGCTGGTCTATTTGGACCAGCCCTTTTTGTTGTTATGCAGTAATTAATTAAGCGCTTGGATTAATCACTAGAAGCCATGCTCATCACAATTCGAAGAACATACCACATCATCATCATGAATGAGGCAAACAACGAAAGTGAAGCAGCAACATACTGCTCCGTGTTG
This sequence comes from Chitinophagales bacterium, assembly GCA_020629005.1. Lineage (GTDB taxonomy): Bacteria > Bacteroidota > Bacteroidia > Chitinophagales > UBA2359 > JAHDDV01. The sequence continues at coordinate 37,386 of JAHDEE010000012.1, read as the reverse complement.
TAGTGGTGCATGATTCCTGAAGTTGTGTAGAGAATGGACATTGCAGCCAATACCACCATTGCAGCACTGAATACCAGGCCAAGCGAGAATCCAAAGAGGATACTGCATACAATCAAGCCAAGTGCCACCATTCCTCCGATCATCAAAGCACTCCGGAGAAAACTAAAGTCCTTTCCCGTAAGGAATACCACGGCACTCAGACCAGTGAACAGTGCCATTGTGATCAGTCCGGCTTGCATAATAAGATCATTACCACCAGCCATAGCCTGTGCGACCACCAATAGCGGAACAAATATGATTGCCTGGGCAATAATATAAACGCCAAGCGCAGCGTATTGGACGGATTTCTTTGTAGATGTTCTAGCCCAATTGTCTGCCATTGAGGTAACAAACATGAAACCGCCGAGGACAGCCAGCCAGGTCCAGCCCTGTGTCATTTTTTGAGCAAACTCAACAATACCAGGAATGCTAAAAAGGACTGATTCTACGGCCACCATACCTAGAATTGCAAGTGCCAGGTGTAGGTAGGTCTTCTTAATGAAAGTTGCTCTTTCGAGCGATCCGGCGTGACTTGCCGGAAGTGCAGCATAAGACTGCGAGGGATTATTCTGAGACATTCTTTTATGATTTCTATCAAAAACTAGTAGGCAATATATTGTTTTAACCCTTGATTATCAAAAATCGTTCAAAACGATAACATTATTCGGGAGTATCGCTCACAGAGTCAATGTTTTCTAACTTTCTGAGAAACACGCTCAGGCGCACGGTACTTTTTAGTTTTAGTTTCTTTCTTAGCCTGTAGCGAGCCATTTCCACTGATTTCACACCAATTTCGTGCTTTTCAGCTACTTCTTTAGCAGAAAGGCCTTTGATTACATACAAGCAGTGCGTCACCTCTCTTTCATTTAGCTCGGGAAATTTGCGCTTGAGCTTGGAGACAAATTGAGACTCAATCTCGCTCTTTGACTTTACTGTCGACACAAGCTGCTTTGCAGCAGCAGCAGGAGCTTTCCCGGTCTTAATGTTAACGTTCTTACATTGTTCTTCAAGAAGTTTGATCAACAGAATTGACTTCTGCATTTCTCCCTGCTGCGAAAAATGGGAAACTATTGTGACCTCCACTTCAATTGTTCCTCCAGCGGTTAGCAAGGATTGATTGTACCTGGTCGTGGGATTCCCTTTGTTTAGCCAACTGTGCGCTGCTTCCGGCCGGCTGTATAGAGTGAGATCTCTCCAACGAGTGCCAATAATCTCCTGCTTAGCTTTGCCGATGAGATTGGCGAGAAAGGTATTCACATAAATGAACTTACCTTGCATGTCGATCGTAGCAAGACCGTGATTGACATGATTCGCTAGTGCCCGATAAGCCTGCTCCACTTCCACCTTTTGACTTCGCATCTGCTTTCGTTCGGTAATATCGCGCAGCACGTTGATAGTTTGAATCAAAGAACCTTCGCTATCATAGTACAACTTGAATACTCCCTCGAACCAAAGTTCCTCCTTCGAAGCCGAAATCAATCTAAATTCCTTGCGAAAACGGACAGGATTAGATTCCAAAATTTCGACAAACTCCGCAAATTCCTCAGGATGACCAATGCTCTGTACTGTTCGGCCAATCAATTCTTCTACTTTGTAGCCCAAAATTCTTCCGGCACTGGGGGATACATAGGTAATCAAAAAATCTTGATCTGAGGTCAATATGATGTCATCGACATTATCAGCGATCAACTTATATAATTCGCCCTTTTCCACGAGGTCCTGCTCAATTTGCTTTTGTTGAGAAATATCGCGAAGAACGAACATCAGTTGAGAGTGGTTTGGTGGCTGCATTTTAAATGCAATGACCTGGACATGCAAGGGTTCGCCGTCCTTGCGTGTATGGGTGTACTCAAATTCTGCACTGTTTTTCACCCTAAGCAAACGAAGATTTTCAGCGATAACTTCTTTGGATTTTCTACCGTCTGGTTGGAATTCAGGGCTGAAGTCTAGCGGACCGGCATCAAGAATTTCTTGCGCATCTTTAACTCGCAGCAGGTCTACGAATTTCTGATTGCAATAGAGGTTCTTTCCTTCCTCAAGGTCTCTCATGATGATTCCATCAAAAGAGTTCTCCATGAGCGATCGACACCTGCTTTGTACTGTTCTCAGTTCCAGCTCGGCAATAACCAAATCACTTTCGGGCCGAAGACTAACCAACAGGGCCTTCGTCTTTAGCTGTCCTCCAATCTGGGTTACAATTGCAGAAAAGTGCCTACTGGGTAAGTCTGTGCCGGGAAAGAGTTGCAAATCAAGCCGGAATTCTTGATTGGACTGCTGCAAGAGTTCAAGAAACATTCTACCTGATTCACCCGCGGATTCGAACAGCCAGGACATTGACTTTCCTATCACCGACTGCTGATCTTGTCCTATAAAGCGAAGGAACGCTTCATTGGCATAAAGCAGTTTGCACCTTGTGGTTACAACGACAACACAAAGCTGATTTAGGTTAAGTAGTCTCTTATAGTCATCAAGGGTCAGGAATTGCAATTCCTTTGTCAATTGACTTGAGCTATCGGGTTCAGGGTTTAACTTCATGCTACAAAATACGCAATCAACCAATTAATGTCTTAGTGTACATGGTCGTGATGGTCTATTGGGTTTTCCACCAGCCACCTTTGGAATTCTTCAGCTGCAAACAGACTCGGGTAGGAGCTGCTGTCATAAAATTCAGCAGGATTGACCCCAAATTGCCGTTTCATTCGGTCAAATACGCTTAGCAATTGATCGAAATCATCATTTTCAAGGTGCATATCTGCTATAGCCCAATAGGCCTCATCATTGTCCGGCTCTTGCAGAATTGAGTTCTCCAGTTCTGCCAGGGCCTCCGATGGTTTACCTTGATCTTTTAATAACTGAGCCTTCATGATCAAGAGGTAGGGATCGCCTCCAATTTTAGCGTCCAGTCTGTCAATGGCTTCTTCCGCAGATTTGTAATCTTTGTGATGCAAAAAATAATCTATCTGCAGCAATTCCAGCGCCGGATCTTTAGGGTGATATCTTGCGAAATCTTCGACCACAGCAGCATATTCTTCAGCTCCAAAACCATGAGCAATATTTAAACGACGCAACAAAACCAACTTATCTTTTTGCATTCGATCAGAAATGTCTTTCATAGCCTGATCAGCTTCATCATAATGTCCTTCAGCGAGAAATTCTTCGACTCTAGCCAATACGGGCAGACTTGCCAGAAACTCCTCCCCGGCCTTATCCTGAATCTTGTACTCGTAGTTGGCGTCTGTATCAGTTAGGCCGGCTAGAAACAATCGCTCCAGGGTTTTACCAAACACCTCACCTCCCATAACCACATACAAGTCACGAATGCCAATTTCGCCATTATGTCTCACGGTCAGATATACCTTGTGGTAGTTCAAGCCCTTGTCTTCTACCAGGCGATACACCGCAGTTGCAGAATCGTCTGTTTGATCCTCCAGGTGCAGAAAATTATAGTAGCCGCTAAATCCTAGTGAAGAGACAATTTCTGCGCCGACATCTAGTGTCCCTGCGACTCCGGCAATAAACCCTTCCACATATTCTTCAGGGGCTTCTGCCCTTCCAGTAGCGTTGACAAGCAGCCGATCCAGCATAAAATTCTTGTTAAAGAAACTTGCATCGCTGTTATTCAACTTCTCTTCCAGTTTCAATGCAAATGCTTCAAAATCAGCTGGTTCTTTGCTTGCTGGCTGCTCCTCTCTGCATGCAACAAGCGTAAATATCGAGGCAATGAGTAACATTGTCCATTTGTTCATTTAACAAGATAGTAGAATTTGGCAGTACTGGCAACCAGTAACAAAAAAAGCCCTGCTACCAGATGGCAACAGGGCTCTTTCGCTTCAAAAGTGGCTGAATTAAGCTCCCGCCTTCTTGAATTTATAAGCGTAATTTTTCATCAAATTGTCGAAGTCTTTGGTGAAAGATGACTTAATCTTTGCCATCTCTCTTGGAGGCACTTCGGAAAGGTCCAAGACATATTCCTCAGCAATCTGCTTAAAGATTCTCGCCCTCCTTTGTCGGTCCAACTGTTCAATTCGATTGTCCATTGAATCGTAGACCGAGGAGGGTGCAGTTTTCACCTTTGGGTCTTCTTCATTTTCACGTCTGGCTTCCTGCATCTTTTGACGAATGCGCTCTTTAAGTCCGATTGGCTTTCCTTTGGAGTCTACCTGGTCGCGAATGCCGTCTCTAGCGTCTTTGATCTTCTGCTTCATTGACTTGAAGACCTCGGCTTGAGCAGTTTCCTGCCTTGAACTTTTCTTGTTCTGCTCTTTTACTTTGTCTGCATGCTTGACCAGGAAGTCAAGAAATTTTCCTTTTCCCATTACTGTAATTTTCCTTCATTTCACCGATGTTGCACATACGGTGTTTGCTTGTTAATGATTGTAGCGAGCGGTAGCGGTATAATTGATTCCATCTCCCAAATCAAGTATTGAAGTTGTTGTGAGATTATCTTCGTTCAGTTCTGTAACTGTCCAGCTTTCTGCATCTCCACCTGGAAAAGTGATTGAGATAATAGTCTCGTCTGAATTGAAGGTCCAGTCTGCAATATATGACTGAGGATCAGCACTATCGCACTTGGTTGGTCCTTCGTCAAAGCTGACATTTCCATTAGAGTTAAAAATTACCAAATCATCCTTGGTACAATCATTTAGCTGAGCCAGGAAATCAGTGATCTGGACTCCTGTCTCTGTAGTTAGTGGCGGATCAAGTGTCATGGAAAGAATTTTCCAGGGGCCATCAGTCAGGTGGTCTGTCTTCGATTTGTCTTTCTTACAAGAGGATACTACTGCCACCATGGCGAGCAACAGAAACAATAATTTAACTTTCTGCATTGTTAAGTCTGTTTTTATATGGAATAATGATTTTGTGCTGCAAAGGTACTACAAAAAAAAATTAGAATCACTGATTGGCCTGCTTCTGCATATCGACCATTACAGCATGAACATCTGGACAGCTTTGCTTCAAATTTCCCATTACGATCTCAGTCATTTTCTCGCGTTCATGAGACTTCAATAGTTCCTGCTCATATGCTTTTACCTGTGCTGAAAGACTATCCATACAACTAAACATCCGTTTTAGTCCATTCATGGAATCATCATTCAGTCTACCATTGTTTTTGTCCTCTTGATCAGTCGTATACGATCCAGCCATTTGTTGAAAGCATAGACAGGTGATATCTGTCAGTCCCTGCACCTCCTTGCTTTTACTGAGGTCTCCTCCTCGCTGTGACAGTTCCGCTATTGATTCCCTTTCAGTTTCAGGGCCTTGGCAGGCTGCGATCAGCAGTAGCAATAACAGTGGGATTATTTCTTTCATAATGAGAAGTTATCTGGAGATGAACCTTGCTGCATATATTAACAGTATTGCTCCCAGCGTAGCCGTTAATATGGAGCCTACAAAATCTGAAGTACCTCCGAAGCCAAGCCAACTAAACAAGTAATTACCCACAAAGGAGCCCAAAACCCCGAGGACGAAATTCTTTAGCAGAGAAGCTCTTCCAGTGCGCATGACTGTGCTTGCAATCATGCCAGCCAAGATTCCAATTCCTGCAATGTAGATTAAGCCTTCCATATCTTTAGCTAGTTAAATTCTGGTTCTTTGTGCTGCTTGTCGGCGTCATTTTCAATCAACAGTGCCCAATTTAGAAAGAGATTTAGATACTTTTGCACAGTTAGACGGAAAGTGTGCCTCGGCAATGAATAAACGTACAGCTTGAATGGCTTCGATTAGCTTGAATGACCGGTTTCCAAGCATTGCAATCATTCGTGGCTCAACTGCAGTCTGCATTTAAATCTGTAAATGGCATCAAATCACGGTAAAGTTAGCAATATAAAGCCAAAGGTAATCTAGCATGAATAAACGACTACTTCAATTTCTGCTTTTCTTTTCTCTTCTGATTTGTTTGATCTATTTTGTTTTCCTTGGCCTTGGATTCTTTACTGACAAGAACTACAGCAACAGTATTGAAAAAGACTTTACCGGCAGTAGAGAAAAAATGTGGAACATCTTAACAGACATAGATAAAATCCCAGATCGCAGGGAGGATGTACTGGAAGTGGAACGACTGGGCAAAAATCGGTACGGCTTTGAAAGTTGGCTAGAACTTACCCCCACCGGCGGTGAACTTAAGTTCGATGCCATCGAATTCCAAGAGCCTGGGCGCTACGTGGTGCAATTGGAAGGCAGTAACTTTGACATGAGTGGAAAGTGGATTTACGAGCTAAATGCAAGGTCTAGCACAGCCTTCAACCTACGCATATCTGAAGAGAGCTTTGTAGATAACATCATGGTTCGAAGTGTGATGGCCATCACAGGTCGTGATGCTACACTTAAGCAGGAAATGAATAGTTTGTCGGAGGCCTTTGAAAGCACAAATCAGTAGTTTTCCTCGATGCTACTTGCTATCTCAAGCGGTGTATACAGTTTTGCATTTCGGCTATACTCACTGCTTGGTTACGTCTTATGTGCGATGTAACCTTAGGCCATCTGATGGCTTCAAAGACAAGATAAAGGCTGCGTGTATGAACAGTGCAAAATAGCCCCGGGCGAAGCGGTATGAGACAGCTGCTTGCCGTGGTGAATGCCTTGCTGTGGGGGCTCGGAGCCTGCGGAGAGACCACATAGCAAGTGCATGAACAGGCAAGCAGCTGTCTCATAAGAGCGGAGCACGGGACAGAAATTTAAGCGCTGGACACCCCTTTCGCTCCAAAAAATCGATTGTTATCTTTTATCGGTTCAACTCAATAAAACCGGACAGGTAATCTTCCTGGCTTCGATTGTCAAGTTTTAGTAGGTAATAGTAGGTTCCATCTGGTAAGACATCGCCATTATTGTCCCACTGACCGTACCAATATTCTTCTGAAGGATAATCGTCTTGCTTGTAGACCTCATCTCCATAGCGATTAAAAATGATGAGCTCGTTCTGCTGGTAATCTTGACATGCCAGGCCACTAATCTGAAGCATGTCATTCTTTCCGTCACCATTTGGAGAAATTGCATCGGGGATGAAGATATTGCATTCCTCATCGATGGTTATGAGGACCAAAGCCCAACTGCACAGGTTAGAATACTGATTGCAAATGTAGTATTGAATTGTATCTACACCGATTGTGCCTGATGGAGGGCAGTACTGCAGTGTTGAGTCAGAATTGAGTACCACAGTCCCTGCGAATCCAGCCTCATCAACCAGGCTCGGCAAGCCGATGTCTGAGATATAGATCGGTTCGTCGTTTGGGTCGAAATCATTAGCCAAAATGGGGATATCTATGCACTCATCCATTCCCGTGTTGGCAAAATCGTTGACTGCTGTAGGCGGTACGATTCCCGCTCCTACGTAGATGACAACGGTAGTGGTATCGCAGCCATAGGGATCTCCACAAAGGATGTAGGTAAGGTTGTCTGCACCATTGAAACCCGGATTAGGGGTATAATTGAGGAAATTATCGGGGCCAAGGCTTGCAGTGCCAAATAAAGGAGACTGCAAGATACTCAGATCGGACACTGTTGGTGTAATATCATTGGCCAGAATATTGTAATTGATGCTGCTGTCTTGATCTACATAAATGGTGTCCGGATTGGCTTGCACGATATAGTCCAGATTGAGGTATACTGTTGCCGTGTCGCAGCCGAGTACCGGATCGCAGATAAAGTAAACCATTGAATCCGGACCTTCATAGCCTGGGTTTGGGATGTAAAGGAATGTGGAGTCTGTGAATACAGGATTGAGATCTCCGTGATTTGGATTTTGGATTACATTGATTGACAAGAGTGAGAGATCGGGATAAGTATCATTGTCGAGTATATCGAGCTCAATGGTCTCCCCGTTCAGCGCATTGTAATAGTCGTCTTGGGCGATGAGTCCATCGAGAATTTCTATATAGACCCATGCGGTGTCGCAAAGCGGCTCTGGATCGCAAAGTGCTACCTGAAATGAATCGATGCCCACATAGAGTGGTTCGGGAATATAGAGCAAACAGGAGTCCTGATTAAATACTTCAGCTATAAAGGGGCTGGTGTAGGTCACGGTAGCCTCCACTTCGTCGTCGTTGGGATCAAATGCTTCGATACAAACAAGAGCGGAATCGGCCTGCATGATTTGCAGGTAGACGTCTTCAGCAACCGGAGGTAGATTTGGCAGCTCAATGTCGACAAAGACGGTCACATAAGAGCAGGAATCCAGTTCATCGCAGGAAACAAGCAGGAGTTCATCTGTGCCTAAAAAGGTTTCGTCGGCAACATAAGTCATACAGGTATCCACTGTAAAGGCAATGCCCTCATTGGGTTGGTCTTCAACCAGAAAATCAAAATCGTTTAGTTGTGCGTCTAATATTTGGAAGCATTCTGTGATTGTAGAGTCGGGATAAGTGGACAAGAATACTGTATCACTTTCTCCGATCATTGGAGCCGTATTGATGCCAGGAACCACTGAGAAAATAGCCATCGCCATATCGCACAGGGGATTAGGGAAACAACCGTTGCAAGTTGTGTAGACCAAAGTGTCATTGCCCAGGAAAAACTCATTTGGGGTGTATACAATCTCGTCGCCAATTATCTCTGCGGTACCATTTGAAGGCCCTTGATCCACGGCGCTAAGCCCAAGCTCATCTTCGCAGGGTTCTGTATCGTTCGCCAGCACGTCAGCCGGACTGGATTCATCATTATTTACTACATAGAAATCATTTTCTGCCTGAGGTGTTGCACAACCCACATTGATGACTGCCAAAGAGGTATCATTCTGTCCATAGAGGCCTAGCGCATACACAAAAGCCGTGTCTACGCCTTCAAAATCCGTAGGAGGTGTATAAGAAATGCAATTCGCTGATGCAAAACTAATCTGTCCATTCTGTTGGGTACCAGATAGAGCTGGATTGACCACAGGCTGTGCAAGACAGTCATACTCCAGGCATACCTGAACTGTTTCGTTGATGTCAATGCATTCGAGCACAACAGCGGTTGGACATTCGATGGGTTCAACATTCACAATTACAGTGAGCACATCACAGTCTACCGGAGGTAGGGAATCGCACAGTGTCATGTAGAATATGTCTTCGCCAACAAAATTGTAATTTGGATTGTAGGTGGCATACTCGCCGAGGATAAACACAGAGCCATTTGCACCATTTGTTGTAGTGATTTCGAGATCGTCATTGGGATCTGGATCGAATTGATCTGGGATAAGGAAATCTAATTCGAGATTCTGCAAAGTGTTGATATACAGAGTATCTACATTTACAGTTGTGCCATTATCGACCCAGGAAGGGGCCATATCACAATCCATGTTGAACACTACTGAAGTGGTTGCACAACTTGGCTGGCTGCTTTCGGTGCAGATGCTTACCTGGATGGTGTCTGTAATTAAAGAGCTTTGGTACACAAAACAATTGTCTCCGAGGATATTGATATTGTCGTTATTGTTGACAGAAAGGCTTAGGGATTCACATCCATCATATTCAAGCTGGAGGCAAACTTCTTCCGGAGTATTTGAAGGCACGCATATTGCCTGTTGCGCAGGTTCTAGCAGCACTGGGTTATCTGGATTTTTGACGGTTACCGTAACCTGATCCTGGACTGAGCAGCCTGTTTCGCTATCTGTGATTGTAACCGAGTAAGTAGTCGTGCTGGATGGATTGACCACCGGATTTGGTACATCCAGGTTCAATATCCCTGGAGCAGCCTGCCACTGGTAGGTATCTCCTCCAAATGCACCGAGCTGGGTAAATTCACCATTGCAGATCAATACATCGTCTCCAGCCTCCCCGTCCGGGTAGCCGAGCACAAAAACATTGATGTTTCTTAGCGCTTCACAGCCTGTATTTGTATCGCTTATCAGTACCTGGTAGGTGGTGCTAACGGTCGGAGCCACAGTTGGGTTGGCCACCGTCAATTCGCTCACAAAGGAGGGGTGCGGGTCCCATTGGTATTGATTGCCTCCAAAAGCAGAGAGTTGCACCTGGGAACCCTCGCAAAGTGAGATGTCGGCGCCTGCGGTCATTTGACTTGTATTATTTACATTGATTGATACAGGCGTTACTACCTGGCAAAGATCATTTTCTCCGTGGAACAGATAGGTCGTAGAAGCCGCGGGGCTGACCACAAGTATGCTGTCACTGTCGATGAGGATATCGGGCTCATTGGCTGTGGTCCAGTAATAGTCACAGAAATTGCTACTTGCTACTACCGTGGCTGGCTCTCCTTCACATATTTCAAGGTTTCCGCTGAATTCAAGATCAATCTTCACCAGGGAAACATCGTCGATATAATAGAATGCCTTTCCATCTGGATTGGCATCACCTACAGGAAGCACAAAGGATTCCAGATCCGTGTTGAAGTTTCCTATGGTAAGGAATCGGAAGTCATCGCTTGCCGTAAAGGTGCCCGTCACCTGCTGCCAGCCGACTTGTTCTCCAAGTGCTACCACCGATTCGTAGGACACCTGTGGGATTCCTGCAATTACTACTGGCTGGTTAAAGCCGATGGAGTCTGTGGAAAAATAAGCTCCCAGGGAGCCAACTGCGTAATCTGATTCCTCACCCAGACTGACGTTAAAGCTCAAACAATATTGAGCACCTGCCTCCAAATTGGCTAAGAGCGGTGTTGAGATATATTCTCTTAGATTATTTATGTTACCATCATAGGCAAAGATGCCTGCATATGCTGCTCCGTCACTATCGTTTTGAAATCCGAAGTAGTTTGATGGGACGCCAAAGTCATTGTCGGTGGCACAACTGCTAAAGTAATCGGGCGTTCCGGATGTTGGACTGTACCAGAGATTGGCAAGATCAATTTGCCCATTTTCGGAGGGACAGCCGGTGCTGATCTCGAATCCTCCATTGGGCGCAAGATTGGTAGGAAGACAGGGATCGCAGGTTTCGGGAATATCGATTACAAAGGTGTAATTATCTGAACAGCCGCCTGGGTTTGTGACGGTAAGTGTAACAGACTGTAGTCCCGATTCTGTAAAGATGTGTCCAATATTACCAGACAAGCCTGCGTCGATGGTGCCATCAGTATTGAAATCCCAGGCATAAGTTGCGCCTTCCACGATACCAGAAGATTCGTCACTGAAGGTGGTGACATTACCGACACAGTTTGGAACACCGGTAAATTGCACTTCGGGAAAATCAGCCACAGTGATAATCACAGATTGGCGAATCGCGCAGTCTCCATTGCCAGCTAACAAGTGATAAGTGTAAAATCCTGGTAGCAATCCCGATACATTAAGGCAAGCGGTGTTGCTGACTTCTATAGTTAGGTTTTCATCGGCAAACCATTGATAATCGCAGAAGTCATCATTGGCACAGACGTTGATTTGATCACCAGTACATGCTTCGAGGTTACCGTCAAGACTTAGGGCTGGAATTTCTACAACTTCGACCGCATCAACATATAGATAAGCAATGGCATTGTACACCGTTTGATTATCCTCCTGATCTTCGATTGTTGTTTGACTAATTGGCTTGAAGTTTCCGATCGTGATCCACTCAAAGGCCTCTGTAGCTTCAAAAGTTCCTTGTATCTCCACCCAACCTGTTTCATTATCGATGACATCCCCTACATACTCGATCTGTGGCTGTTCTGTCAAGGTATTTTGTGTTAATGAATTGATCGCATCTACAGAAAAGTGCGCGCCGATTTTATCAATTCTAAGGGCTGTATAATCGCCAGGACTTACCTGGAACGAAACGCAATAGTTGCGCCCAGGGATCATTGCTTGTTGTAGCTTTGCTGAAATGTATTCCCGATAATTATCGGACTCCTTCGCTCCGTATATTCCTGCATATGCATTGCCCCTGAAGGGTAGCTGCTGCCCAAAAGTGTTCTCCGGCACCCCTACATTGTTGCTGTCGTCATTGTCTTCTTCTTCGAAACAATTGTGGAAGGCATCTGGAGTACCCTGGCTTGGAGCAATCCACCCCGTTAATTGCTCCATGTCGTTGAGCCCATCGGGACAGGCATTGAGAATTTCAAAACTACCATTGGGAACGAGGTTGACTGGGCTTTCGCAACTGTTACAGTCTGTAATGACTTCAAAAGAGAAGAGCTGAGAGCTGAAGCAGTTCCCACCATTGCTTATGCTTAGCAAAACCTGATTTACCCCGCTTTGATCGAAAGAGTAAGCTGCACCTCCGTACGTGATTTCGTCGACGATGCCGTCATTTCCAAAATCCCACTCATAGGTGGCATCACTAGTTACATTGGTGGATTGATCAGTGAATTCCAAGAGCTGACCTAGACAGAATTGCCCTACATCCAGATGGAGCTCCGGGTAAGGAGCAACTTCAATATGTATGGTTTCCGATCTCGCACAGTCCCCTGTGATCGCCACGATCCTAATATCTCTTGATTCTGTAGCAGTGAAAGTATAAGATGCGGAACTGTTAAACACCACTGTTGGATTCTGCACGTCATACCAGAAATAGGACTCTCCGCCAAAGACTTCAATCGTGCTGGTTTGTCCTACGCAAAGATTATCTTCATAATTAACCAAAAAGGGTGCAATTTGAACTACAGATACCTGATCGATGAAATAGTAGCCCAGACTGTCAAAAGGGGCTCCAGGGTCTGTGTTAAAAATGCTGGTTTGACTGTTGCTGAGGAAGTTACCCAGTGTTAGGTAGTTGTAATCTGCCTCAGCAGTAAAGACCCCCGATATCTGCGCCCATTCCTCTGCTTCATCTAGAATTCCTGTTTGGTTGACAACTTGTGGCACAAAATCCATTACCAAGCCGTTGGTTGCGCTTGGCTCTGTCAACGAAAAGTAGGTGCCAATCTCGGCAATGGCTGCCGTAGCGGCCAGGCTGGTTTGAAAGCTAACACAGTATTGATTACCAGTGTTAAGAGGAGACGGCAATTCGACGGTGAGGTATTCACGTTGATTGTCTAGATCAAAGACTTTGATGCCCGCGTAGCTTTGGCCTTCATAGACTTCCTGGCTACCGTAGGCATTGTTTGGAACTCCTACCGGACCGCTGGCACAGGTGCTGTACAAATCAGCTGAGCCGCCATTTGGTGTGGTCCAGGGCTCCGCAAGATCAATTTGCCCAGCTTGGACCGGACAGTCTATCAGGTCTTCGAATCCCGGATTCGGAACCAGGTTTTGCGCTTGTAGTTGGCCTGCTGTAGCTGCCAGCAAAAGTAGCAGAGCAGCAATAAGACCCAGGGGTAGTCGGTCATTAATCATAGTACAAGTGTATTAGCCATGAATGGTGAGCAAATGAGGCCGCTCAAAGTGCCGAAAAAACGCCACTCTCAAATACACAAACTTAATGACAATTAACTACTTAACCAAGACCATCTCCTGTAACTTTGCAACTAATATATCAACTTCCTCACGTTTGTTAAAACGGGAGAAACTAAATCGAACGGAGGTGGGACTTGAGCCTCTGTGCAGGGCACGTAGCACATGTGAACCAGCATCAGAACCACTGCTGCATGCTGATCCTCCGGAAGCACAAATCCCTGCAATATCCAGATTAAAGAGCAAATATGGATTATCTCCCGGAAAGGCAACATTCAGCACTGTGTAAAGACTATTTCCTTGATAATCACCGTTAAAGGTAAGTCCAGGAATGTTCGCCAGCAATTGCTCAGCAGCATAATCTTTCAGTCCCTGGATGAATTCACGATCCTTGTCCATTTCCTCAATCGCTATACGCAAGGCAGCTTCCAGACCGACTATTCCGTATAAATTCTCGGTGCCAGCCCTCATATTGCGCTCCTGCGCACCACCGTGCAAGAGCGGTTTTGCCGGATTATCACCGTTGCAATAGAGGATTCCGATACCTTTCGGGCCGTGAAATTTATGTGCAGATCCCGTCAGAAAGTCCAGCTGGAGTTCTTGTACATCGATCGGGTAATGTGCAAATGTCTGCACTGTGTCCGAATGCAACAATGCCCCGTTCTCTTTACAAATCGCAGAGATACTCTGTAAATCAGTGATATTTCCAATCTCATTGTTGGCATGCATCAAGGAGACCAGCGTTTTTTCAGAAGATGACTTCAGCATCTTTTCCACTTCGGCAGGATCGATTCTACCCTTTTCGTCCAACGAAACAAAGTCAATTTGTACCTCGTGACAATGGCATAAATGTTCGATCGTGTGCATTACGCAATGATGCTCGATCTTTGAGGATATGATTCTGGTGACACCCATATCTCTCGTGGCAGTCGTCAGCACGAGATTATTCGATTCTGTGCCTCCGGAGGTAAAGAAAATCTCTGCTGTGCTGGCATTCAATGTATTCGCGACGAACTTTCTTGCACCTTCGATCGCGGTCCGGGTTTTTCTACCCATTGAATGAATCGAAGAAGGATTTCCAAAATGTTCAGAGAAGTAGGGTAACATGCTTTCGAGAACTCGGGGATCGAGCTGGGTTGTGGCTGCATTATCAAAATAGATGGCCATAATAGTAGCTTTTTTGTCTCTTTGTTAGATCCGTAATTTACAATTCTTGCACCACATTTCCCGGAAGAAAATCAGAGACATCCCCTCCGTACTTCAGGATTTCCCGAACAATGGTGCTGCTTATATGGCTGAATTGTGGAGCTGAGATAAGAAAGACGCTTTCTACGCCTCCGTTCAACGTTGAGTTGAGCTGTGCAATATTGCGCTCAAACTCAAAATCGCTAGAAGATCGTATACCTCGCAGGATAAACCCAGCATTAATGGACCTGCAATAGTCAACTGTCAAACCCTCATAAGTTTGTACATGTAGTTTATCGTCATTTTCGAAAATCGACGATATAAACTCCAATCGCTTTTCCAGCGAGAAGTGATACTTTTTGGCCGAGTTAACACCTATTGCAACTACCAATTCATCGAAGAGCGGCAAGCCTCTGCGAATTATATCGACATGTCCTAAAGTAATTGGATCGAATGAACCTGGAAAAACCGCTTTCCTCATTTTTCTTGTTTTTCATGGCTAAAGAAGCTGAAAATGGTGGATCCATAATTCCTCTTACGGAAGAAATGGGCATGTTCATCAAAGTTGTGGTTAGGATTGTGCTCCATGATAAACCAACCATCTGGCTTTAGCAGTCCTTGGGTCTGCACGATATCAGGAATTTCCCGCAGATTGGATAGTGCATAAGGAGGTCCTGCAAAAATGAAATCAAAGGTCTCATGGGTGGTTTCCATAAAACGAAACACATCCATTTTCAACACTCGTATGGGAAATTCGAATGTGCTTGCTGTCGCCTGAATGAACTTAATGCTGCGACCATCCAACTCGATCAAAGTAATATCAGGACAACCTCGCGAGGCGAACTCGTAGCTGATACAACCAGTCCCGCCAAACAAATCCAGCATTTTGATCTCTTCGTAATCCAGGTGATTGTTCAAGATATTAAACAGTCCCTCTTTGGCAATATCCGTAGTCGGTCTTGCAGGTATTCTCTTCGGCGGTTGTACTCTTCGACCTCCGTATCTGCCTCCAATTATGCGCAAATTCTAATTTTTTACAAAGGTAGGCTTTTGATGGCAGGCTTGCTTGTAGTCTCCACGATTTTTTGCAAACTAGGAACCGACAATCGTAGGCTGTATGTAATACTGACGGTTCTGCTTGTGGAACAATGTACAAATCCACAGCAAATGCTACTCCAATCCAAGATTAGCCAGCAATACAGCAAAGTTATTGAGTGCTTCGGTTTGTATGGCATCTTTATCTCTGGCAATATCGGGTCTGTAGTCAAAGGGCTGCAACTTTGCACCATTGTCCCGCAATACCTTAAGCTCCTCGTCTGTATTGGAGGCGCCCAGTATCGATATTGGCGTTTCACCCCATACCAATCCTGAACGCGTCATGTGATTGAGGGTGAAGTACAGTAAATCTTCCGGACTTTGATAATATATCTGATTATAGTGTTCCAACCCTGCCGCATTGTACACCAGCAGATCGGCCATCGGTGGACGCAAATGAACGAGATACTGCGGAGTGGCAGTTACTTTTTGCAGGCTCTGCTGGATAAATGCAGCAAATGCATGTCTGATACTGAAACGAGGAAAATGACTCCTAATCAAATCTACAAACGGCCGTTGAATAGCAAAAGCCAGCTCGCAGGAAACTGCTGGAATATGTTGATGGTAGCAGACAGGTTGCTCTACATTGGATGAGTACCTGATATAGCTCTCCAATAGATGCTCTTCAAAAAAGGACTCTGGTATCAGATGCGCAATCGGAAAGGCAAATAACAAATGTACATGCTCGTAATTTCTTTGCAACATCGGCTCATGCTGCAAAAACGCTTTCAAGGCTAGACGAAATTGTAGCAAGGAATTTGCTTCTGGCACAGGAAAACGACTGAGCCGAACCAAGGCACCTTGCACAAGTATGGCCAATTGTATCTCATCCCGAGCTAAAAACAGATACAGAACCCCAGACTCACTGCTGGAATAAGAATCATCTACAAAACACACTTCCTTAGCAAAATTTCGATCGGATACTGTCATACACTACAATGAAACACAGGACAATACATAACAGCATTGTCTTTGGTGTTTTAAGCAGTCTGGCCAAGGCCAAACCTAAGAAACCGGCATGTTTCCTTGTAGGGGCAGTAAGAGCTTAAGTGCTTGTAGGGGGTATTTCTAGCTTATTTTTTGTCTTTTAGATCAGAAGCATCGTCCCAATTTCCAGATACGGAACCATCTTTGAGACTACCTACGCGCATTACTTCGCCAACTTTGTCTGCATAGTACTTTTCTACCAGACCATCGTATAGGACTTCGTATGGTACAGAAGCTTCAAATGCAGGAATCTCGATTTCGTTCTTCGTGATCATCTTTGCCTGCAAGTCAAATTCCTTACCACGCTGGGCAAATGAAGGCAAGTAAGACAGAGAATCAATGCGCTGCATGTTTCCTTTGAATATAGAATCGCGAATAGCAATCTTAGTGGTGATCCGTTCTACAACCTGCGTTGTATCATCAGGATCCCCAATGATCTTAATAAACTCAATGCTGTCGTTCTTCATGCATAATTTCAGCGAATCGAACGAAGCGGCGAACTTTCCGTTTAGAGATTTGTAAGTGACTTGCGATCTCCGGATATCCTTTAGCTTCGATATCACTGCCGCATCTCTTTCAACCTTGGCATTATTAAAGTCTATCGGTTCTTTTATCGTTTCATAAAGCTGGTAAGAAAGATATCCAGCCAACAGAGCCAATAATAGATTTAAGATCAATCGAATTGCAGTCATAGTGGATCAAATTTTCAAAGTAGCAACGACGCAAATTAAGATTTTTTTCAAAAAGAAATAACTTACCATCAGCTAAATCACAGCATTCCCGGAGCCTGAAGAAAAATTTCCGGCTTAATCGCATCCTGATAGACAAATCTAATGAACTTAGCCTATTATTGTTCTTTTTTATGACCCTTTTATTGTCAAATTTGGCCTACAGCGCGATATAGCATCGCTAGCTCCTTCACCATGAAAATCGACCTCAGTTACAAGGAAATCTGGCGCATTTCCTATCCCCTTATGCTGTTCAATCTTGCCCAGAATATTATCGGTGTAACCGACATGGTCTTTCTGGGTCGATTGGAGGATAAAGAGCCGGTATCAGGTGTGGCAGCACTCAGCCAAACCGCTGAAGCGGCAAGCAGTGCAGGCGAAACGGCCCTGGCAGCCTGCGGCATTATGGGCATTTATTACCTGGTTTTCATGATGATAGGATTTGGATTGAGTCGTGGCGCCCAAATCCTGATCGCCAGAAGAGCAGGAGAAAAGAGATATCTGGGCATTGGAGAAGTTTTCGACAATCTGCTGGTGGCAGAACTCGTGCTGGCCATGGTCCTGTTTCTCTTCCTGCAACTGACTTCCTCGCATATCCTCTGGTATTTCATCACAGATCCAGCAGTTTATGACGCCGCTTATGAATACCTATTCTATCGCTCCTTTGGTATCTTTTTCAGCCTGATTGGCTTTGCCTTACTGTCCCTCTACACTGGTATCGGCCAAACCAGGGTATTGAGCTTTATCACCGTAACAATACTGACCACCAACATACTGCTCAACTACAGTTTGATCTTCGGAAAATTCGGTTTCCCCGAAATGGGCATTGCAGGTGCAGGCTTGGCTTCTTCTCTTGCCGAGGTCTGCGCAGGAATCGTCGGTTTGTCCTACGTCATGGTCGACAAAAAACTCAAACCCTACGGCATTTTCCGCTTCTCTGGCCTCAATTGGGAAAACATGAAAAAAATCCTCAACATCGCTTCTCCGGTGGTGCTCAACTTCCTCATCGGATTGGGAGGCTGGTTCGTGTTTTTCACCTTCATACAAAAATTAGGCGTGAGAGCCTTGGCCATATCTTCGGTTGTCAAGTGGATTTATACCTTTTTCACCATCCCCTCCTGGGCTATTGGCTCCACCGCTAATGCGCTGGTTAGCAATGTGCTAGGCAACGAGGAGTACGCCAACCTAAAGCCGGCAGTGCAAAGGTCCTGCAATTTAAGCCTGCTTCTTTCTGCTGCCACCTGCATATTCCTGCTCTTGATTCCCGATTATCTGCTCGGCATCATCACCAAAGACGCCGAGGTCATTCAAGCAGGAGTTCCATTGGTCCAACTGCTTACGGTTATCGTTTTAGCCGCAGCAGTCTCCAATGTCCTTTTCAATGCAGTTGTCGGCACGGGTGCGGTAAGACAATCGCTCGTCATGGCTATTCTCGCAGTGGTATTCTATCTGTCCCTGGCCTATTTTGGCATCAACTTTTGGGGTATCGGACTACTAGCCGCCTGGTCCCTGGAAATGGTCTATTGGTTGGTCCTTGCGGCTCCCGCCTTATGGTACCTTAGCTCAGGGAG
Source organism: Chitinophagales bacterium (assembly GCA_020629005.1). GTDB lineage: Bacteria > Bacteroidota > Bacteroidia > Chitinophagales > UBA2359 > JAHDDV01. The sequence goes on along the minus strand of JAHDEE010000012.1, from coordinate 18,550 downwards.
ATGGAAAGGACTAAAAGTCTGATCACACTTTCCATATCAAAAATGCATTTTTTTTTTGAAGCGTTAGCTTGTTCGACTTAAGAACCGGCTTGCCTGCTGTCCGTTACAAGCTGGCTCACATCCAGGCGCTTCGTGTATCCACTATCCATGTCTCTCCGGCAAGCTCCGAGCCATGTCTAGTGGCACACTCAGTCGCCTGGCTGCAAGCCATCTTTCCTCTTCCATCAGGGCTATCTTGCACCGTGAGTTGTTCTAGTGGTGTTTGGAACAAGCAATGAACTCGCAAAATGAACTTACCTGTTGTCTGGCAGGCATCTCTAGAGACTTCCCAGGGAAATACCCATCTCGAAGTTTCTTGCCGGCATTGGACGAAGCGAAACCAGCTCGTATTTGCTGTTGTGGAGGTTCCGAACAGACATCCAGAGTTGCACCTGATTTCGATCCAGCTTGAAGGCACGCACCATTTGCATTTCTCCAATCAAAAATGCAGGAATCGAAGCAGTGTTTTCCGGATTTAGGTAGCGGCGCGAATTCGCAAGATACTGGAGTTTCACGCTCCAATTGTTCCAGGTCAAGTGCTGAGTGATTGAACCCTGGTACAAAGGTGTATAAATCACCTGCCTGTTGTAGGAAAGATCAAATGGACCGCTTCTTGATCGCTTTCGGCTGGAGGTGTACGAGCCTGCAATTGTGCTCCGGAAATCAACCGAGAACAGTCTGTAA
>JAHDEE010000012.1:0-17727 GCA_020629005.1 Chitinophagales bacterium | reverse complement strand
TAAGCAAGCCGATGTTTATTTTCCTCATAGTGCAGTCCATGCAGCTGGCTGAAGTGCTGCAAACGGTTATTGTGCTGCCATTTCGAACCTGTAGATGTGTTGTAGCGGTAGCTTTCTCCCTGTTCAACATAATTGAGCTTTGTGCTAAGGCCAAAATTCCCAATCCGAAGATCATTTGCTATAGAGGCGTTTAAGTTCCCAAAACTTGCCTGCGTTACACTAAGAGAGATTCCTGCAGGCCGTAGCATGGACTGCAAGTGAATTATGCTGCCAAAAGCCCCGTTTGCCTGCAGCAGGTTCTTATTTCCTGTGCTGAGCGCATAGTCATCAAACAGCCCAATTGCGAGCGTACTGATGTCGCTAAGCGCAAGCATGGGCGAACTCACTTCGAGCCCATCCCAAAGTATTTTGGACTGGGAGCTGCTACCTCCTCGTGATGAGAAAGTGATGCTGCCTGCGCTGCCATTTGATTTGAGATAGAGACTGGCATCTTTCATCAAAGAGATGCTCAGTGATGTGGGCACATTCGCCAGTGTATCTGGATCGCTAGCGATTTGCCGCTGCGCTGTCACCAGCAGTTCACCCAGACGCAGCGTATCCTGTGCCTTCGAGGGCAAAGCCGGGATGCCTAGCAATATAATCATACTTAGGCAGCTATTGAAAACATGGATTCCCCGTGCTCTCACCCCGCAGTATTGCTTGTTTGTGGCCTTACCAGACAAATCTGTAGGTGCTTGATGTTTTATCGGAACGAATGAGCAGCAACATTAGTTTAGAAGTTCTTTGCTCGGGTAGTTCCATTTGCCAGGAAGTTGCCGCTCGGCTACTTTTCTCCTGTCTAAGAAGTCTTCCGTCCATGTCAAAAAGACATAAGTTAACTTCGTTAAGAGGCATCAGCGAGACCAATTTTAGTCTTGCATCCTTCAATTGAATTTGCAAGCTGTGATCCTGAGCTGAATCAAGGGCAACATTACCCTGGCGCAGCGAGGTCATTGCATAACCATCTCCGGCACCTCCCAGGAATTGCGCAGATAAGCCCGAGCAGCTGAGCACAAATAACAGACCGATACAAAAAAGGTATTTCATAGCTTTCGTACTCCTCTCCCACCCAATGTATTTCTTCGTTCTTCGGGGAAAAAGCCAATGTAATATCGATCTGAGACAGAGGCATCCCTGAATCCGGCAAAATCACCACTATTCCAGGCCCCACCACGGAGCCCTGCTCCTCCGGTATCCATACTAGGCCAGCTTTCCACATCAGCATCACCATATTCGCTCAAGCGACCATCTCCATGATTCGAAACAAAATCCAGTCCACCCTGCAAGCAACTGACCACCTGTTCCCAAAGATTACCAGAGAGCTCCAAAATTCCGTAGTAAGAAGCACCGCTGTCCACTCTGTTAGAGCTTTCTGTCGCTGCAAAACCGCATCTTACGGGACCGTTTACCGGACTGTACTGGTAGTTGATGGCACCAGAGGAGTCATCATCGTCCATCAGAAAATATTCGGTGCTCATTCCAGCATCGTATACTTGCATAACCGGATCCGCGACACTCGTACCCCAGGCGAATTCCAGATCAACCGTTTGTTCTTTTCCTCGGCAGGCTTTTTCATATTCAAACTCGGTCATTGGACGAAGAGCTGCCCAATCAAGCCAGGCACATAGGTCATTCCAATTGAGGAAGTTTGCAGCGAGACTCTGCCCATCTCTCGACAGCCCGAAGTCATCCTGTAAATGCAGGTTGCAAGCGTATCTAGCGGGACTTTCATCATTTGCAGAAACCGCTAATTGAATAGCATTTCGATTCTGGTCCGAGAAAGCCGAGATCAGGGGAGGATCAAAAGGACTGCCAGGGGTTCTCGAATCCTGTTGTTGCGTACTAAGACAATTCAAAAAATCCGCATACAGCTGTTGCGACAGTTCATGTTTCATGCAATAAAAGCCTTCAAATCCCTTGGGAAAGCTTGCCGGAATATCGGAATCAGGCTTATCATTAAAGGACCATAAGGAGGTACCTATGCTGTCTACTGGGATTTCCTGTTCGCTGCTGAGCATAAAGGCATGATCCGTTTCAGCTTCACGAAATGCCCCTTGACTTGCCGCATCACCAAGCAGAAATCCGCCTTCAGGTACATAAACCATCTCGACTGCAAACAGCCTTAGGTCGAAATTCTCCGAAGCTACTGCATGATCAAGATGTAGATGTATGACATCGGAAATACTATTGTAAGTTCCAGCATTAGCCGGCCTAATCATAAGTCCCCGCTGATCAGCAGAAGTTTCTATTGCAAAGACTTCCTGCAAGCTGCCTGACTGGTCTAATGACCACTGAAGATGTTCGAATCCACTTCCGTAGTTGATCTTGGCAAACAGCCATACGGCATCGTGATTTCCGGGAGCTGTTTGTGGATCGAGAAACCAGGCGTTTTCCCAGCCCAGGCTCAAAGCAACTTTTGAAGCGTCCAGCAATTGCAACTCGTTTAGCGATAGGTTGTTAGCGTTGACAATTGCGCAAGAAAAAGATCCTGCTAGTAACATGAGGAGAGATCGGATGCACATGTAGCTGTTTACGGAGGACTAGTTTACACAGATTTTCTGACTAATGATGCCACCATCAAACATTGCATCAAATATGTACATTCCAGGAGCAAGACCGGAAACGTTGATCGATTCGCTAGTTCCCCAATTGGCCTCCATGCTCATCAACATTCGGCCAGACAAATCGGTCAGCCTCCAGCTATTGAGTTGCAAGTCAGTAAGAATACTCAAATGATCGTCAGCCGGCTGAGGATAACAAACCAGTCCTCTCGCGCCTTGGGGCAGTTCTTCGACCGAACTAGGTAGTCTCATGTCGAGCGCAACTGCCTCCGGGCTAATGCCGACGGGAAAATCCAACACAAATTCCCCATCCAATTCAATGATATGCGCATCTCCCGACTCAGTATAGTTGGCATCGGTAGCCACAATTGTGTTGTGTTCGTAATCTATATCCAGGGCAGCGTATGGACCCTGGGATATGGTATTGAAGTTGTTGTCATACAAATCAAAATAGCCCAATGCGCCATCCCAATCCTTGTAAAAGACCTCATTGAAATCACCGACACCTAAGAGTCGTTCAATACCTTTGTCCAGGCTAGTGATGCTAATTGTTTCAAAAGTACTTGGGTCCAATTCGATCAAATTCGCACTCGTGCTACCCCAACCTAGATTTGCCAAAGCAAAAATGCTTGGACTTTCCATAGTATCTACGTAGATAAGGCTGCTTATTCCAAGGCCTTCTTCTCCTAAATCAATTTCGCCTTCATAGGCAAGCTCGGCAATATTGAATACTTGTATCTTACCTGAACTTGCACCAAACGGACCTTGATTTGCCACCAGGAAATAATCATCAATGGCCAATATTTCATCAGTATCCCCTTCTACTTCATCTGTACTAAACAATAGATTGAGATTCGAATCGTATACCTGCACGTATTCGTTGTCAAGGGTACCGAACCACTTACCTACAATCAGATGATCCTGATAGGGGAAAGCCCCGATCGCAAGATTGTGAATTCCAGGAATGTCAACACTTGCAAGCCTTTCATAGGTATCTGCATGGTACTTCACCAATTTTTCTTCAGCTGCCACAAAGACAAAAGATTCATCCATTACGACCAAATCCTGCACGGACTGTGTGAAGATGGTATCAAATACCTCAAAAGCGTTTTGGTCCGGATCAAAGACGCCGACAGAAGCAAAATCGTCAGGATCATTAAAGTCGCCTCCACTGGCCACAAAGACCTGATGAAGGTAAGGCGATTGTGCTTGTGCTGTAACAGCAGCCAACAAAAACAGGCAAATCAAATGGGGTAGTCTAATACTCATCTATTCCGCTTCTACGAGTTCAAAATCAATTTCTCTCTGCTCTTTATCAATTGCCGCAACCAGTACCTTTAGTGTTTGACCGATCGAAAAGACTTTTCCTTTACCTCTTCCGGTAAGCGACAAATCTTCCTCATCGTAATCGTACTTGTCAAATGGTAAATTGATGGTTTTTATTAAGCCTTCAGCCTTGTTTTCAAGCAATTGAACAAAGATGCCGAAAGGAGCCACTCCTGAAATCACACCTTCAAACTCTGCGCCTATCTTATCCTCAAGCAATTCGCAATATTTGTATGCTTGTGAGGCCCATTCGGCCTTCATAGCTCCTCTCTCTTTCTCAGACGAATGTACGCATTTTTCGTCCAAATCCGCCTTCTTCATACTTACTTTACCATCCAAAAACTGCTGTAATACTCTGTGCACCAGTACATCGGGATACCTTCGGATTGGGCTGGTGAAGTGGGTATAGTTGGCAAATCCAAGGCCGTAATGCCCTTTATTGCTGGTTGCATACTTGGCCTTGGCCATCGAACGCAAAACGAGTGTTTGGAATAAACTCTCTTCTGGTTTTCCCTCCACTGCTTTCAATAATGCATTTAGGGATTGTGCTATCGTTTTGGGTGTGGTTAGTTCCAGCTCATAACCAAATCGACCTGCAAAACGTTTGAGCTGCATCAACTTCTCTATATCGGGAGATTCGTGCTCACGATTCACAAAAGGCACCTTTTGTTTGTTGACCAGCTCAGCCACCTTTCGATTTGCCAAGAGCATAAAGTCCTCCACCAACATATGGGCGGCTTTTCGCTCTTTGAGTTTGACACCCACGGCTTTGCCATTTTCATCGAGAATAAAGCGAACCTCGGTCGACTCAAAAGCCAGCGCACCAGACTTCATTCGCTTCTTTCGCAGCGCAGTCGCTATCTTATTCAGCGTTTTGATCTCGTCGGCAAAAGGGCTATCAGCACCATCTATCACCTCCTGGGCTCCTTCATAAGTGAATCGATGATCAGAGAAAATGACCGTTCGTCCGAACCACTGGTCATAGATCTTCCCTTTGAAATCCATTTCGAAGACAGCCGAAAAACAAAGCTTCTCCTCTTGTGGACGCAGGGAACATACCACATTTGAAAGTGATTCTGGCAACATCGGTAAAACCCTGTCAACCAGGTAAACCGATGTGGCTCTTTCAGCAGCTTCCTCTTCCATTGCTGATCCTGGTCGCACATAGTGTGAAACATCGGCGATATGAATACCGACCTCCCAATGTCCGTTTTCCAGCTTCCTTACAGAAAGCGCGTCATCAAAATCCTTGGCATCCACTGGATCAATGGTAAAGGTCAGGATGTCCCTAAAATCCCGCCGCTTGGCGATCTCTTCTTCGCTAATCGTATCATCGAGAGCATCAGCTTCTGCTATCGTCTCCGTTGAAAAGTCCAGGTGAAAGCCATGCTCCACCAAAATCGATTTCATCGCAACTTCATTCGAACCTGGAAGTCCCAGAGATTCAATGATTGTTCCTTCTGGGTATTCCCCCCAGGTACTGATTTGGGCGATGACTTTTTCCTCTGTCTGAGCACCCGCCAATTCTGACTTTGGAATATTGATCAGCACATCCTGCAAATCTTTTCGATCTGGTTCTACGTAGAAGCCGTACTTGTTCTTCCTAAGCGTACCTACTACCCTTCTATGTGCTCTGCTGATTATCTCTGCAACTTTACCATCGCGCTTGCCATTTCTTCCTTTTCTGGTCACCTGTACAGATACAGTGTCTCCATCAAATGCATTTTGCAGATATTTGGAAGAAACAAAAACATCGGCATTGTCTTCGCCAGGAATTACAATATAGGCATCGCCGCTTCGTGTTCTGTCGACTTTACCAACCAACAGCGGTTTGTCTCTTTTGTCTTTCGCGGCCTGGTTCTTGAGTGCTTTGGCAGAGGCTTTGAAACCGCCTTGCTTAGTTTTTAGGATGACTCCTCGACCGTGTAGATAATTAAGTATTCGCTTAACCTGCTCTTTGGTAGTTCGTTGTCTGCTTAGTTGCTTTTTGATTTGTTTCGGGGAGTATTCCCGATCTGGGTTTTTTTGAAAGACTTTGCGAATCTTCGCTTCAATCTTATCCATTTATTTGTCTTTTGTTAAAATAATTCGCCCGTAGTGGCTACGGGGCTTTGTGAGGGACAAAATAGTCCGAGGCCGGTTCATATGTAGGAGAGAGAATACACCGACCACCGCACAAAGTAACGAAAGCACTTTAACAATAGTTCAAAATTAGCTACCCGATTGAGCATTATTTCTGGCAGCCCGGGCTTCAATATCTGATAGCTCGCCTTTTGGGATGGCAGAGATCAGCTTTTGAGTGTAGGCGCGTTCGGGACTATTGTAAATTTCATCTGCATCTCCCATCTCCTCTATCTTACCAGATTTCATTACCACCATTCGATCAGACATAAACTTCACAACCGACAAATCGTGACTAATGAAAATATAGGTAAACTGGAATTGCTCCCTAAGATCGATCAAAAGATTCAGCACCTGGGCCTGCACAGAAACATCGAGCGCAGAAACAGATTCATCGCAGATAATGAACTTGGGATTCAAGGCCAAAGCACGAGCTATACAAATACGCTGTCTTTGTCCCCCGGAAAATTCGTGTGGATATCGATTAAAGTGATGACCATGCAGACTAACAGTTTCCAGCAGTTCCACGACTCTTTCCTTTCTCTCGTTGTCATTGCCTAATACACCATGCACCTGCATCGGCTCCATAATTGCATTTCCGATGGTAATTCTTGGATTTAGAGAAGAATAGGGATCCTGAAAGATGATCTGCATTTCTTTTCGCAGCTCCATCATGTCTGCCTTCGCGAGGGTTAGAATGTCCCTGCCTTTGAACAGCACTTCACCATCTCGGGCAGGCGCTAATCGCAGGATCGTACGTCCCAAAGTTGTCTTTCCGCATCCTGACTCCCCAACCAATCCCAGGGTTTCGCCAGGATAAACATCAAAGCTGACATCATCGACCGCTTTTACCCAGTCAGTTACCTTTCCAAAAAAGTTCTTTTTTGAAGGGAACCAGGTACGAAGGTTTTTCACCTCCAATACCGGTGTTTGATCATAGAGTTTCTTATGTCTTGCCTTTGTCTCTTCCGGCTTGATGATCACCTTTTGTATCATTTCTTCCACAGAGGCATCGATTTCGATCATGTTTCCATCATCATCTTCGGACATAAAGTCAGCCACTGTGGGAAGCTTACTCAGTCGTTTGCCCAATGGGGGTCGACATGCCAGCAAGCCTTTAGTATAAGGGTGCTTTGGATTACGGAAAATCTCCAGTACGCTGCCCTGCTCTACAATGTTTCCGCGATACATTACAATTACCCGATCAGCAATTTCCGCTATCACACCCAAATCGTGCGTAATGAAAATGATGCTGGCGTCGATTTTTTTCTTCAAATCCTCCATCAGCTGCAGAATCGTCTTCTGCACGGTAACGTCCAATGCTGTTGTCGGCTCATCTGCAATCAGTATATCGGGATTGCAGGACATAGCCATCGCAATCATCACTCTTTGCTTTTGTCCGCCTGAGAGCTGATGAGGATAGGCAGTAAGTATGCGCTCTGGTGTGGGCAACTCCACCTTTTCAAAGAGATCAAGTGTCAGCTGTCGCGCTTCCTCCTTGCTTTTCTTTTGGTGCAGTGTAATGGCTTCCATTACCTGGTCACCACAGGTAAAAACAGGATTGAGCGAAGTCATAGGTTCCTGGAAAATCATCGCGATTTCATTTCCCCTAAAATTCCGCATCTCCTCCTCGTCAATTTTGACCAGGTCTACCGCTTTATCTTTTCCATGATAGATCAGCTGCCCACCTACAATTTTGCCGGGCGGGTCCGGAATCAAGCGCATGATCGAAAGCGAGGTAACGGATTTTCCAGAGCCCGATTCGCCCACGATCCCAATAGTTTCCCCTCTATAGAGATCAAAACTTACATCGTTCACAGCCTTCACCAGGCCTTCCTCTGTCTTAAAATGTGTTTCGAGGTTCTTAACTTCCAGAAGGATCTTATTGTCCATATTCGTGTTTATTCAAACAGCTTGAATCATCAGCTGCCATTATAGCAGTCGAAAAATAGGAATATTATCACAGCCAAGGCGCCAAGAAATTGATTTCTGTCAAAAATGCACCATGAGTGGCATAAATTCCCCACTAGGATCGCATTCTGTTTTTCTTTGGAGGAGACTTTGGTATGCTGGTAAAGCCAGTAAAGAAGCTGATCATCAGGTGATTGGAAATATTCCAGTTTTCATAGGGTTTCACACCATTATCCAGAGCAAAACCATGATCGAAGAAATCCCTGTAGTGATATAGAATCTTGATTCCCACACCGCCATAACTGAAACCTCCGCCGATCGATGGATAAAAATTGTTAAGTCGTTCACCGCCATAGGTCTTCTTGATCTTGTTGCTACGCTCCTTGTCCACAAACTTCTTGTACTTATAATTGAAATTATAGGTAAACTGATGAGTAACAAAAAGGGTTAGTTTATTCACAGTCGTAGCTACATTCAAGGGTATGGTCACTCCCAGGGCTCGGTGCTTATATTTATGTTGATCATCCTTGAAAATGAAACCGCGATTCGAGATCAGTAAGCCACTAGCAATGTACACTGGCTTGTCTTTGCTCGTAAGAGCCAAATCCTCGATTCCATAATCGAGGGAAAATCGGACGACACTTTTCAAGCTGGAGGTATCCCAGGTCATCTCAGCTATCTCAAATTGTGCTGATGCGGAATGACTAATACTGAACAGTAGCATTAAACCGCAAAAGAGCTTTAGAAAACTTCTCATTTTGTCGAATTGTTAGTTGCATTTAAATCACAGACAGCAGCCTGTTACGAGGCTGTAAGTTAGTTAAAATTGCTTCAATAAAAAGAATCTGAACACCGAGGGTCAGAAGCCTTTATAGCTCGGCAATATAGCTTACTTTTGCAGAGATGAAGGCTCAATTGCTAATTGAGAATCTTTTATAATCAAAGCCATTTTCCTCATGCATTCCATGCACCCGATCAAAGCTTTACGACTACTACTTAGCCTCTTTATGTTTGGCACCTGTTTCCTGACGGATTCTAAAGGACAAGTCAACCTGGATGGAAAATGGGAAATTGTTGCTTTTGTCATGGACGGAAAGCCTATGAATCCTCCTGCTGAGCAAAGGGGATGGATCGACTTCACGCCAGAAGGGGAAGCCAATATTCTGGGAGAAACGGGAAACATTGTGAATTCTCACAAGTATCGAATTGACACCAGCAGATCAGTGATGCAATTCTATTTTGGCGGTATCAAAGTGATGTCCGGAGAATTATCCCTGGAAGGTAAATCCTTACTTTGGGATATTGAGGACTCTAGCTTAGGGGGTATCGGTGGCATGATGCTTTTGGAAGCCGTACCTAATCATAGCATTCATGATATTGATCAGGCTCTTTTGGACGAAGGGATGACAATTGCACCTTCCCAAGTGGCGATCGCAACGGAAGAGGATCTAAAAGAGCAAGATGAATTCGTTTTCACAGATTTGCGGCCTGAAGAGAATGAAGAGGCAGCATCTGCAAAGGAGAATCTGACCAAGTCGCCCCAATCGCAAGAAACGAATCAAATCCCCGAAAATTCGGAACCCGAATCAAAAAACTCTGGACCTAATGGCATCGAGGATGATGTACTTGTTGTCGAGCAAGAGGTAATACAAGGGGAAGAGGAAACGTTAACATCCGCTTCACCCTCTTCAATGATCGAGGAGTCGGATGTGGAAGCCGCAATAACCGCACAAACAGAGGAGGTGAGTACATTAATTGAAGACAAGGGAGGGGCATTAAAGGAAGAAGCACAACAACAACAACAACAACAAGAAGTACAGGAAGCAATGACGAGAACAACAGAAGATTTGCCGGAACTTAGCGGCGAACAAACCGAAGTCATTGAAGCATTGCCAGCGACTGACCTAGCGGAGAAATCTCCTGAGGATCTAGAGCGGGAATCAACAGAGGAAAACGCGCAGAAGGAGGATTCTGCCGCGAACTTGCCAGAAGTGACAGGCAAGGATGAAACACAAGAAGAAACTGGCAGACTATCCAGGGAATCCAGCGCCGATGAAAGGCTTCCGGACGCCATTACCGAAGCGGATAAGAGCAAAAGCCTGCGCCTGGAATCCGTGGCATCACAAAAAAGCCTGCCGCCTGCCTGGACAAAGGACCTGAACCTTTACCAGGTCAATCTTCGTCAATTTACAGAAGAAGGCACCCTACAAGCTTTCGCCGAGCACCTGCCAAGGCTCAAAGAGCTTGGTGTTGGAGTCATCTGGTTTCTACCACTTCAGCCGATCGGAAAGCAAAATCGCATTGGGCGAAAGGGTAGCCCTTATGCACTCAAAGATTTTCGAGATGTCAATCCTGAGTTCGGAACGGTGCAAGACCTACAAGCTGTTATCGCCCAAATCCACGAACTCGGCATGTATGTGATTATGGACTGGGTGGCCCATCAAACCTCGGTAGATCACCCTTACACCTGTGCAAATCCGGAATGGTATAAAACGGATCATCGTGGAAACTTTGTCTCACCTAGCAATGACAGATCTGATGTATTCGGATTTCAGTTCGAGGAAGTGGGTTTAAGACAAAGTATGATAGAAGATATGAAATATTGGGTCGAGCAGTTGGATCTCGATGGTTTTCATTGTGTCGATACAAGGAGGGTTCCACTGCAGTTCTGGCAAGAGTGCAGATACGAGCTGAACAAGTCAAAAAAGCTCTTGTTAATCGCCTCTGATGAAGATCCAGAATTACATCAATCCGCCTTTGATGTCACGACGGCAAACTCCTTATTCGACATTTTCAATCGCATTGCAGCTGGACAGGATAGAGCCTCGGCTGTGCATTCCTATTTAGAATCTATAGATAGATTTCATCAACAGACAGACCTGCGACTCAATTATATCACGAGCAATGATGCAAATTCCAGACACGGGTCAATCTTTGAAAGAATGACACAGTCGCACAAGACCTTCGCAGTCCTGGCCAATACACTACCAGGCATGTCAATGATTTTTGGCGGTCAGGAAGCGGCTCTAGGGAAGCGGCTTAAGACTTTCGACAAAGATCGAATTGACTGGGGCTCCTATATGCTCAGCGACTTCTATAATTCTCTGAACCTTCTCCGAAAGGAATACACATTGTTTCAAGCCGGGCAGTCTGGGGGTTCATTCGCACGAATAGAAACCAACGCTGATCAAAATGTGTTGGCATTTGAACGAGTTGTTGACGATCAGCGAGCGCTGGTACTCTTTAACCTCAGTCCACATAGCATCAAAGTGATTCTTGATGATGCCTCGCAAAACGGTCAGTACTTTGATCACTTCCTAAGCAGGGAAGTGTCGATCGAGCTTGATCAAGGCATGTTCCTACGACCCTGGGAATATCGGGTATTGATACAGAGTACCGGCAACAAAAAAGAAGCCTTTATCGGTGAATAGCACTTTTTCGGCCCGCTTTACGCTCCGCTGATCGGGTTTTTACTGCCATATTTGCTATTTTTACCAATCATCATTTATCAAAAAATGCATTGTATGCGGCAGCTATCTATACTGATTTGCACTCTATTTGTAGGCCTATTGCTCGGACAGACAATTGTAAAGGCCCAACAGTTAATCTCTTATGAACTCATTGCTTCTTATGACAAAGAAGGAATGGAAACGGTACTTTTCGATTTTCTTGGCGGAATTGGCGATGACTTGCCACTGTCAGAAGATCAAATCATCGAGATGATGAACATCACACATCCTGTGGATGTATATCGTGTCCTGTACAATACGGAACATCCGATTCTTGGTACTATCCAGGCAAGCGGTGCTTTTTCGATGCCGACCACGCTCGATTGTGCCTTGCCAGTAGCAGTTTACCAACACGGAACTACCTTTAATCGCACTGGGGTTCCCTCTTTTCTCTCCATAGAGCATAACATTGGAGCGATCCTCTCCTCTTCAGGATATGCGAGTGTACTACCGGATTATATGGGTTTGGGGGATTCTGAAGGCATGCACCCATACGTTCATGCCGGTACGCAGGCGCAAGCTGGTGTTGACATGTTGAGGGCAGTGAGAGAGATGCAAGAACAGCTCAACTACGAATTGAGGAACGAATTGTTTATCTGCGGCTATAGCCAAGGTGGCCATGCTTCGATGGCCCTCTTCAAAGAGATAGAAACCAATCTGGCAGATGAATTTTTTGTGGCTGGAGCTTCCCCGATGTCTGGTCCATATGCTGTTTTCGACGTGCAGGAGCAAGTGATGTGGCAAGACTATTCCAGTCCAGCCTATTTGCCCTATCTATTGATTGGCTACCAATCTATTTATCCTCAACTTGCCGACTATAGCAATATCTGGAAACCAGAATTCGATCATTTCAACAACTTCACAGGCGATTCTGATGACTTTTTTGAAATCCTTAATCTTGTCGAAATCCCGGACAACCCAAGCACGATGATCAAGCAAGAATTTATCGATGAATACGATGCCGACGATAACCATCCACTAAAGGTCGTGCTGCGAGAAAACGAAAATCACGACTGGGTGCCCAGTGCTCCGGTCCTGCTTTCTGGTTGTTGCGATGATGAACAGGTATTATACGAAAATGCTATAGTAGCCGAGGAAACTTTCAACGAAAATGGCGCTGCTGATGTTGCTAGAATTGACTTCTGCACCTTGTTTGGCAACACCGGATTTCTAGGGCACAATGGCTGTGTACCTTACTGCCTGCTGTGGACCAAAAACTTCTTCGATGACATTGCTGCTGATTGTGGCGTTTCTACCGAAGCCCTGGGTAGTCCATCCGTGTTTACCTATCCTAATCCTGCCACTGAGCAGGTCACTGTAATTCTGCCTATTGACTTTGGTAGTAAGTATTCGGTAACGCTGACTGATGTGGCAGGTCGAATGGTCCTTAGTCAAGACTGTGAAGCCATTCCACAGATAGAGCTGGATGTGAGAAAGCTATCTACGGGGACATACGTGTTGCAGGTTGTTAGCGAGGGGAGTTCTTACGATTACGGATCTACGGAGCAAAGGGTTTACCAGGAAAAGCTATTGATCAAATAAACCACTCCTAAAAGGTGTCACGAACTTTGTTACGCAGCACTAGTGCCGCGGGTAGGGCAGTATCAAAATAGCCCTGATAGAAGTGAAAATACAACTGCTATACAGGAGCTGAGTCGCCCCGCAAGCGAGGCTGCCAAAAAGCAGACTTGCATGCGGGTGCAGCGAAGCCCTGTATAGCAGTTGTATTGTAACGGATAGCAGGACGAGCATAACGCGAAGCAAGAAAGTTTCGCTCCTAAAAATTCACATATAAATGCTTCTTACCTCATTTAAGATACCATCGGATACTGCCTGAGGACATAAGACTGTTTTGCCTGAGCCATCCGTGCAACTAATGATCTTTTTTGGATATTTTTCCATGTATCTCGTTCACCGCTCGCATGGCAGCGGAACCATACCAGGGATGTAACTCCATCACCAAACTTCCAGCTTGTATAGCCGGATCTGTTGCTGTCAGCTCTGCCGCCTCTTCTACTGTCTTGACGTCAAAGATGTAGATACCACGCAATTCACCGCCATCCAAAAAAGGACCAGCGACCAGTAGCTTTCCTTCCTCAGCCAACCGACCTATATTTGCCATATGCGCAGCCTGTAACTTCTGTGCTTCCTCCGGACTTCGATCACGGTTCGGTCCAGAGCGCAAAAAAGCCATTACATATTGGCCCATTCCATAGTCATCTGCTGCATATTTTTCTGCCAGCTCTTGATCAAATTTACTTTCACTCATCTCTGTTTTCATCTCCTCTTTTTCCGTATTTTCCTGAGCTATGACATTTGCCTGGAGGCAAAACATTGCTGCTGCAAAAAGAACAATAAGCCTGCTAATCATTATTTCATATTGAGGTTAGGAAATCATAAACGTACTTTAGCTAAAACTCTTCCCGAAGCTACGGAGTCCAACCATTTTTGCGCAATATCTGAGAACAGAATCTGATGCGATTGTCCCACAAGGTGCTTTGTAATAGGTGGGCCAAGCTCCTTTGCCGCTTGCCTACGCTCTCCCAGCGGCAAATTCATAAGTCTATAAGTACCTTTGAACCAATCAAGATCCTCCTCTTCGGAATTTTCATCTTGCAATGATTTTATCAGAATCTTGTATTGTCGGTCTAGCAGTTCTTGCTCCTCCGACAGGAAGAACACCAATAAGGACAGCCAATTTGCAAAGGTCATCCAATCTGGATCCAGTCCGGGATCTCTTCCTTTCAATACATCAACGTAAAATCTTGCACAATTCAGTCTGTCCGTGGAAAGGTAGTGGCAAATCTTGAACAAATATATAAGAAATGTCGCTGGCACATCCTGTTTACTATGTTCCTTCATCAGTCTATCGGCTTCATTCAATTCCTCGTTGATGGCTTCGAGGTCTTGTTGCTGATGCGCCAAAAGTAGCGAATAGAAGTATGGATATAGTCTGGTCCAGCCTACATAGGGGTATTTTTCCCCATAGGATTTTAACTCTTGTACCAGTGCTTTTGCCGCCGAACGTTGACCCACACAAATCAGACTAGCCATATAGTTTGAAGCATAGGTCATGAAATTAAAAGGAGAATGTTGCCGCATACTCTTTTGGTCTTTCAAAGCCAGATAATTCAACTTGAAATACTGCATTGCTTCTTCCAATTTACCTTGCTTTCGATAGATTCGGGCCAGCACATCATTTTTGATTCTTAGGGTACGCTGACTAGCATGCTTTAGCTCCCGGTCGCCATAACGCTCCAGGAAATCCATGAATTCACCTGCAATCTGATCTATCTCACTGTGTGTAGCAGTGTGTACTCGATATACAAAGCGGTTCAAGAGCATGGACATCTTATAGGCATCCAAATGTTGGATGATCTGGTCGAGCTTGGGATTGGTAGCGAGATCCTGGTTTTCGAAGTGATGAGGTGTTTGGACCATGATACTAAGCTCGCGACCAAGCAAAGCGACCGTCATCAGAGTCAGTTCATTATCCTTGCATATTTGATGCAATCGGTCCAGCTTCTTTCTGGCCAGATTGAACATCTTTTTCTTCAACAGAATATCCACCTCTTCCAGTTCGATGCGCACCTTACTTCGAGGATTTCGTTTACTGTTGTAGGAGACCATGCTCTTTAGCAGTAGGTCAAGCAATTGGACCTTGTAAACCTTTAGATTCTTGGAAATCTTGCTGTTCCTAAAATGAGCCTTAACGATGCTTTCATCGTAGGCTGACATTTTGTTTATAAAATCAAAGAGGGAAACTATCTGATTTTGCTTGTTACCATAATGGGCCTTGAAGTAACGCTTTTCCGCAGGACTCATGGCAGAGATAAAGTCGAATACATTTTCTCCAGGTTTTCGCATGGATTGCTACTTCTTATTATTAAACCCGGCGTAAGTTAACAAAATTGAATTTCTCAACTATGGCGCCAACTTTCCCTCTCGACACATTATGACTGGTCCACTTATGATGTATAAGCAGAAGAAATCGCCATTCATAGCGTGAAGATCGAATATTTCAGATAAATTTGAGCTAGAAACACACCAAACTAAACCAAAGTCAGGGAAAATGAAAAAGAAATTATTTGGCTTGTTAGCTGTGGTCTTATTGATCACTCTTGCAGTTCTGGGTTACTTCGTCTTTGGCCACTATAGCGAAGGTTATCGCGCCGGCCAGGTCATGAAATTCTCCAAGAAAGGCGTCTTGTTCAAAACCTGGGAGGGACAATTGGACATTGGAGGCCTACAAGGCGGTGGAGAGGCAGATGGGGCGGCTACCACTGTGTGGGAATTTTCCGTGCGAGACAAAGACGTCGTCAAGCAAATAGAGCGGGCTGTGGATAACGGCTCTAAGGTGAAACTGTTTTACAAGGAAAAATTCTATAAATTGAGCTTTCTTGGGGACACGCCCTATTTTGTCTACAATGTAGAAGAAATCGGTAAGGGCCTTAAGGGCGCTGCGGGCAATGGCGCTAGCAATCAAGACAAGGTAGCAGTGCCAGCGGGAGCCAACTAATCCATCAAAGCATAATTCAAAGGCGCCATTTTGTGTGTTTCCCACATAAGATGGCGCTTTTTTGTACTAAAACCGCTTTGATTTGGGGCTGCCCCTACCAGCGCCGGATAATTGCTTGCACGAAATTCAATGAACTGGAGTGGCGCTGTCCGGGTCGGGCTATCCACTATTATTCACCTTGTGCAGGCCGCTTCGGCTTATGCCTGCTGTGGTCTCTCCGGCAAGCTCCGAGCCCCCATCAGGCATGCCTCAGTCGTCCTGCCCGGCGGCTCATACCGTTCCTATCCCTCAGCCAGGCTGCAGTGATCGGTAAGGTTAGCGTCTAATATCAGTCTTCAAGTTCACCGATATCTTCCCACCACAGTTCGGGCTTCTCCTTGATAAATTCCTGCATCATTTGAATGCAATCAGGATCCTGCAAATTGACCACTTCAACCCCATGCTCCTGCAGAAATCTCCAGGCGCCTTCGAAGGTTTTGTTTTCTGCCACCACTACTTTTGGAATCTTAAACTGTACGATAGTTCCCGCGCACATGTAGCAAGGCATTAGCGTTGAGTAGATCACTGCATTTTGGTAGGAACCTACGCGTCCTGCATTGTTAAGGCAATCCATTTCTCCGTGCAGGATAGGGTTTTTCTCCTGCACTCGCTTGTTGTGGCCAGCAGCGATGAGTTTGCCGTTCTTCACCAAGGTCGAACCGATAGGGATTCCGCCTTCTGAAAGGCTTTTACGTGCCTGACGAATGGCTTCTTGCATAAACTCATCCATCGGCTAGCCCTTGTGCTTTAAAGCGTCAGACGGGCTTGGAACATAGTGATGCTTGCCTCCAGCCAAATCGTCATTGAAGGTCGTGGGTATATTTCCTGCTTGCGTACGCTCATCCCAGGTCAAAGAGGCGCTTCCGTCGTCTCGTTGCTCCATAGTGATGCACTGTTCAACAGGACAGACGAGACTGCAAAGATTGCAACCCACACAGTTTTCCTCGATTACCTCTGGTATTCTGCTTCCCTGAGGAATGCGAATGGCCTGATGAGCACCATCATCGCAAGCGATATAGCAAAGATCACAGCCAATGCATTTATCGGCGTTGATTTCTGCCACGACTTTGTGCTTCATATTGAGGTGCTTCCATTCTGTTACATTTGGTAGCGCTTTGCCCACAAAGTCATAAATGCTGTTGTAGCCTTTTTCTTTCATAAACTGCAAAAGGCCGGCTTCCATTTCTCGCACGATTCCAAAGCCGTAGTGCATTGCGGCAGTACAAACTTGCACAGAAGAGGATCCAAGCAGGATAAACTCCACCACATCTCTCCAGTTTTCAATGCCGCCAATCCCGCTGATAGGTGTATGCTTAATCTCCGGATGCTTGGCCAGTTCTTTTACCATTTGTAAGGCAATCGGCTTGACCGCAGGGCCACAGTAGCCACCATTGGTGCCCTTGCCTCCAACCACAGGATACGGTGCATAAGAATCCAAATCAATGCCAACGATACTTTTGAAGGTATTTACGAGCGAGAGTGCATCAGTTCCACCTTGGACGGCGGCCAGACCAGGGTCCGTGATGTGGGAGATATTTGGAGAAAGTTTGGTGATAACAGGAATCTGCGCAACTTCCATTACCCACTCAACGATTGTCTTGAGTACATCTGGTTCCTGTCCGACAGCAGAACCCATGCCGCGTTCACACATACCATGCGGGCAGCCGAAGTTCAATTCAATGCCATCAGCTCCTGCATTCTC
>JAHDEE010000196.1:3658-11952 GCA_020629005.1 Chitinophagales bacterium | reverse complement strand
CAAGTTGAAGCAAACCTAAACCCTATTGTAGAGACGCCCCGCGTGCGTCTCAGCCCCGGTTGCAAGTTGAAGCAAACCTAAACCCCATCGTAGCGACGCACCACGTGCGTCTCAGCCTGGCACAAGGAAAACAAAAGCTAAAAGTTAGGAGGAACAATGAGAAAGGAGCAAAGATCAAAGAGCAAAGAGCAAAGAGAAAGGATCAAAGAGCAATAAGCAAAGGTACAAGTTACTAAACACTGGTGGGTATAAACCACGTGTGCATTAATCCTACACCAGGAAGCAAAACTACTAAAGAAAATAACCCACACCGAGCTCGGCGAGGATTTCATCCTCGCCGCATCTTCTGGGCAAGAGTGTTGGAGGTTTGGGGTGGGTTGTTTGATCCTGGCCACCGGGGCTGAGACGCACGCGGTGCGTCTCTACTTTGGGGTTTAAGTTTGGTTCATTCTTGCAAGCCGGATGGGTTTGGCTTTCTTACCTCAAACCTCCTCGCGAGACCAATCTTTCTCGCTGTTCTCTTATTCTTTCTTTGCTCTCTACTCTTTACTCTCTACTCTTTACCCCATCTACCTCAGATACAGTACCAACAAATCCATAGCTTCCTGGTTCTTCCGATTTTTGGCAACAACAGAGGCAGTCTCTCCACCCATCACTTCTTTGATAGCAGGATCGGCGCCGCTCTCTAGCAATAATCGGGCAATTTCCAGATGGCCAAAACGCACGCTCTCTACCAAAGGTGCAGCCATGTATTCCGGATGCTGATAGTTGGGATCAATACCAGCATTGAGGTAATACCTGACCAACTCCAAATCGCCTTCCTGAACGGCTTTAAACATCGCTTTCCAATCTCCTCCTGACATGGTTTCGATTTATAGTTATGAAAATAGTACCTGGACTAAAGCTGGATGGCCAATTTAGTCTTTTTGCTTGGAAAATGGTATGTGTCCTGGGCCTTAATTGATGGACAGGATTTGTGAGCTTATCTGTCAACCAAGGTGCAAGAAGGGAGTATAGCCAGAGCTACAAAACCGACAGGCAACAATGGGTGACAGAAAGCTCTGACTATGGTAGATAAAAGCCGCACTAAAGATGTAGAAGTTGAAAGATTCGAGTATTTTGATGATCATTAAGGAGCCAGCGCATCAAAACTGATCATTAAGTGAAAATTGCAATGCATGTCATCAGAAATCGATACAATACTGATCATATCGGACAAACTTACAGCCAGAGAGCTAGAGCAAATTCTAAAGCCCAGGCTTGAGACCTTAGATGGGCTCAGTTTAGAAGTACACAACGATATAGATGCTAATTCAAGGGGTCTGGAAAGCTTTCCACCGGAAGTATTAGCAGCAATTATCGGAGGTGGTGTTACATTGTTAACAACTTGCCTCAGCTTATTGGTCACGTCAATCGTTGATATTTGGAGTAAGGAACGAGAAGCTCAGCATCAGATGATCGTAGTCAAATCCAAAGGAAACGAAATTCAATTTCCAGCTGATGCCTCCGAGGAGCAGATTCAGTCACTCATGAAGAAAGTGGAACAGCTGGGCAAGATCAACCAAATAGTCATCATTGAAGATGAATGAGGAACTTGAGGGCTTGCGCCAAAAAGCCACAGACTTTATTGAACAGGAAGCCTATGAGATGGCGATCCCAATTTTGCATAAATTGGCTCAATGCGTGGGCATCGCAAGCGATAGAAGTGAGTCTGAATTCTTATTCTCATGTAACGTGGACATCAGCGCATGTTACTATGATCTGGGAGAGGTAGAGCAGGCGATTCGTTATGCACTGGTTGCCCTGGAAATCGGTGAGTCTATCAACGCACCGAATCTTGACATTTGGCTTGGAAATATTGCTGTCTATCATCTTGAGTTGGAGGACCTAGATACTGCCAGCCTATACTTTCGTAAAGCCCTGAAATTGTCCAAAGGAACTAATCGCAGCCAATTTCTTATCAATCTGGCAGACATCTGGCATCAGCAATCACGAAACATGGATGCCATTCGGCTATTGCAAGATCACTTGGATAGTCTCGCCACCCTTTCCACTACTTCCAGTCGCAGCGACTTAACTGCGATTTATATGCGTTTGGGGCATTTATGTCAGGTCGAAGGTCGACAGGAGGAGGTGCTGATGCACTATCAGAAAGCGCTCGAATTTGACGAAGGTGATCAATGTTTTGAAATCCAATCTTTGATCGCGCAAGCTCATTTGACATTTGGCAACCTGGAATCAGCGATTGAAACATTGAATAATTGCTTACTGCACTATGAGCAGGAAAACGATATTGACAATCAGGTATTCACCTTGTTTTCGTTGGCAAACATCTATGCTGATCAGAACAATATAGAACTTGCATTGTCTTTTTACGAACAAGTATTAGGGTTCGAGAAGAAGGACTTGGACCCTTACGTAAGAGCTGAGACTCATCTCTTTATTGGCCGACTAAAGCAAGAAAGTCTCTTGTTTCAAGAGGCGCAACACTATTATGACCTGGCGCTAGAATTCTCCAAAGACCATGACTTTCCTGATGTCGCTATGAAGGCGATGGTCAACCTTTCTCCCATACTTCGTCGGCGCAAGCAGTTTGAGCTTGCACTGAAGTATGCCAGAGAGGCCTTGCAAATCGCGGAGGAGCTGGGAGAGCTTGAATTCTTCCACTATACACATAATAATTTGGCCGTTTGTCTTAAGCAAAGAGCACAGTGGAAGGAGTCATTACAACACTTTCAGTCGGCTTTAGAATACATAGAATTGGATCCTTTCTCAGAACCTGCAGAAAGGATTGTACAATTCAATAGCATAGGAGCTCTTTATCTTGAGTGGGGTGACCTGGATTATTCCCTGCACTTCTTTGAAAAGGCTGCTGATCTTTCCAGAGAAATCGAGGACCGGGAACTGATGGCGACCTGCGAGAGCAATGTTGGCATTGTAGAAATGCAGCAAGGAAAGGAAGACTTGGCCTTTAGAAGATTTCAAGCTGCTCTGTCTATCAGAGAGGCTTTGCCTGATAAAGAGCGACAAGTTTCTTCCTTGATTGATCTTGGTTTGTACTACGATCACATGCTGGATCATGAAACTGCCATTAGCTACTATCTGCAAGCTAAGGAGCTGTCTGATTCAATGCAGTACTTTCCATGGCAGTCTACTCTACTTAATAATATTGGAGTTGCCTGTGCGACTGATGGCAATCAAGAAAAGGCCTTACAATACTATGAAAGGGCCTTGGAAATTGACCGAAAGAACGAAGAATTCGACTTCGTGGCGGTAGACCTAAACAACATCGCTTTAACCTTGTGCAATTTAAAAAGATTCAAAGAGGCCCTTGCCTACCTCACTGAAGCCGTTGAAATCAAGGAGCGTCTGCGACAGCAAGCATCCGCTGACCTGGAGCGCTCATATCTCAGCCGAGAACTGATCACTTATAATTTGCTCATTCGTGTCTACATTGGCTTGAATATGACGCCAGAAGCAATTGAGACTGCGGAGAAGAGCAGGGCACAGCAATTAACCGAGCGTCTTCGGCTCTCTAAGAAAGGGCCTTTCGGGCTTAATCTGAACGCATTACAGAACTCTTTGGGCTCCCGCTCAAAAATTCTGTACTACATCGTTCATCAGGATGGCTTAGCCGTTTTTGTTGTCAGCGACAAAGAGATTACTGTAAGAGAAATTGATCGCACAGTGGCTCTCGACCATCTGCTAGAAATTTGGGACGATAAAATGGGTAAAGACAAAGGGATCAGTGCCGCAGCCGAGTCATTTAGCGCTGGAGACAGATTTTCCAAACAGACTTTGGAGAAGCAACGGTTCGTACGCGATTTCGATAAACTCATTCAGTTCTATCAAGAGCGGCTAAAGTTAGATTATCGGCTATGGTCGGGAAAGCGAAATCTAACGGAGAAACTGGCAAAGAACTTGTACGATCTGCTATTGCTTCCGCTGCAACTGGACTTTGACCAAATTGATGATCTTTTAATTATTCCTGATGGCGTACTTGCCCTTCTTCCTTTCGAAACGTTAATAGATCAGCACCAAAATTATCTGATTGAGAAGGCGACAGTGGCTTATGCAAGCTCCCTGACTGCCCATCAAATTCTTGAATCTCGAAGGCAGTCGAATCTCAAGAATCCAGATTCCTTGCTAGCTGTTGGTGGCATTGACTATTATGCTGTTCCGCAGGAGGCAGAGCCAATCACTCGTGCTTCCGAATTTCGTTCTCTTAAAATTCAATTAGAATCTGATTCACTGCAGTCTACTGGTTTGCAGGAAAGAATGGAGAGGGCATTTTCTAGTTTGGGAATTAAGTATTGGCCAGAATTAAAGTTTGCCAAGCAGGAGATCGAAAACGTTGCTGTCTATAGCAAAAATTCACGCATGTTAACTGGAGGCGCTGCTTCTCGGCAAGACCTTCTGGAGCTTTCGGTTCGAAATGAACTGAGGGCCTCCATACTGCATTTTGCTTGTCATGGTATTTCGGTAGCCGGAATACCCAGATTGTCTGCTTTGGTTCTTGCGCATCGGTCGGGCGCTGCGAATGCTTATCTAAATAGTGAAGATGTAGCGAGTCTACAGATAGATTCGCAGCTGGTTGTGTTGTCTGCCTGCGAGTCCGGATTTGGTACCGTTTTTTATGGTGAGGGAATGGTAAGTCTGGCACAAGCCTTTCTTGTTGCAGGAGCTCAAAGTGTGATGGCTAGCCTTTGGAAGGTCAATGATGAAGGAACCGCTTCGCTTATGCAAGAATTCTACAGACTGGTGTTTGAAGCAAAACATCGGTATCCAAAGGCCTTACAAGTTCTCAAGATTAACTGCATTGAGGGAGTCTACGGTTCCAAATATCAAAATCCCATCTTTTGGGCCTCGTGGCTGTTGCATCATTGAGAGGCTTTTGATTTTTGTGCGGTGATCGATGGACGAAAGTGGCAAACTAGCCCTGATCGCAGAGGAAATGAAGGTGACAGCAGGCCGACTGAGTGTGCCGGTAGGTGGGGCACGGAGCTTGCCGGAGTGACCCGCATACCGGATACACGAAGCGGGCTGATGGCGCCTGCATTGGAACGTAGAGCAGGTAGGAGGTTGATAGGGGGAAATGTGCTTCGCTCCTCTAAATAGAAAGTGTGTCTGTGTTGCGATTCGGTTTTGTGGACTGGAAAACGATATTGAGAATTGTTTGCGAAATCGCGTATCATTGCGCCAATAAATTGATCAAAGTAACACAATGCGACTCGAAAGAATAACTATAGCAGTTACAGATTCCTCCGCGATGCAGGAATTTTACAGTAAGGTATTCCATATAAAATTTGAAGTGCAAACAGTGATGCAGCACCCATTGTATAGCGGCAGCTTATACGGGCTGCCCATACTGCTTTGTCCTGCCGAACTGGCTGGCATCAGCGCCCAGGAGAATCGCCACCAACTGGAGTTTGCGGTTGATGATCTGGACGAAATTGTGACCGTAGCCCAAATGTTTGGCGGCTCGTTGATGGATGAAGTTGTGGAAGAAGAAGGCCTACGCTCCGCCGGCATTCAGGATCCCGATGGTAATTCAATAGTGTTCAAGCAGTATGTAACGGGATAATATTTGACAGAGTCGGAATCAGTTTGATGCTTGCACCGGACCGATTTGCTCAGTAATCCAACTAGCCATATCATCGGAGTTGTCTTGCAGAATTCCGTGGCCTACTCCACCGTAATGCTTAAAGGTATACGGCATTTTGATTTCATCGCAGAATTTCTTCATGCGCTCGGCATGATTGATTGGGAAGACCCTATCCGCCGTGCCATGTGATATGAAAGCCTCGATGCCGGAATAGTCCGCATTTGGCTTTATGAGTTTATCTACATCCGGATAAAGAGAGCCGCTGCAGACCATGATGCCCTTGATCTTTTCGGGAAAACTGACAGCCGCCGCATGTGCCAGCATCGCTCCCTGGCTAAAACCCATTAGATAGACCTGATTTGGGTCAGCTTTGTGCTCTTCTACCATCTGATCTATGAAGACGCCGATTCTTCGAAGTGATTCCGCTCCCATGAGCATGTTGTACTTGCGCTTTTTCTCCACAATATCGATGTTGAACCAAAAGAATTGCTGATTTGCATGCCGGTAAGGGGCACGGGCAGTGACGATGACCATACGCTTATCCAGCTGTGAAGTGAGCTTGTGCAGACTGGCCTCATTTGCTCCATAGCCATGCAAGGCGATCAATAAAGGCGGTTTTTCGGATTCATCCAGCGCTGGTCGATGCGCAAATTGAAATTCAAATGGGAAATCAGACTTTGCTTTGGGATGGGCCCTGGGAGGAGCAGGGGCTTTGGTGCCAGTTTCTATCCGTTGCGCTTTACCCCGGGAAACAATATCCTGATCGGATTTGGGATCGCCCTCGCTACAGGAAAACAGTAACAAAAGCAGGCAAATGTGTACCAAAATTGTCCTCATTAAAGACCTAAAGTTTGTGCCTAAGTTAGCTAAAAATGCCGCAATTTTTTAGCTAAGCTCGCGCCGGGGCAATTTTGTATTTTTGCGCATTCGATCATTTAATTTGAGTTATGTCAGACAAGCTCTATAGTCTAGACCAGGCCCATGGATTTTTTGCCGTAGATCTAAATCAGCGTATTTGGAAGTTGCTGGAAAAGACAGACAGAACAGCAGCTGAAGATCAGGAAATGCTCAACTGCGCTTATGGCTCTTTATATCATTGGCAACAGTACTCTAAAGGCGGCAAGATCAATGTGCAACGTGGACTTTACATGATTGCCAAGGCCTACCTGTGGCAGGGAAAGATCGATCTGGGATTGGAGTATGCACAACGCACCCACCGACACACACAGGAGGATTCAGAAGGACATACGGACTTCGATTTCTTTTATGCCGAGGAGATACTAGCCAGGGCCTATTCGCTGGCAGGCTTCAAGCAAAAGGCGGAAGAACACAAGGCAAAGGCCCAGGAACTTTTGCATACCGTGCTGGACCCGGAGGACTTAAAAATCTGCAAGTCGGATTTTGAATCTGGCCCTTGGAAATAACCCGTAGATCTTCAGCAGAGAAAAGCAAACACAAAAGTAGATTGATGATCGGCCCTGGAGCCAATTCATCAACCTAGCTCTTGCTCGTCTCGGGTTTGGATTATTTTTCGTCTTCTTTTGTTGGCTGGGAGTTCACATCCAAAAACATGTCCTCAGCACCGTAGTCGATGACTTTATAAGTATCGTCTCCTTCTATAATAACGTCTGGCTTCACCGAAGGTTCTTCAGATGCCTCCATCTGCTCTTCTTCAAGCACCTCTTCTACAGGTTCAGCAACTGGCGCTTCCGGTGCTTCTTCAGCTTCGGGTTGTTTCACCGGCTCTTGTGCATTTGAATTGATATCTTCCATCAGCTCTTCGTTGCTATAGTCCATTTCTTTGAAGGTGGCTGTGCCATCTCGAACAATTGCCCCAGCGGCATTTGCAGGCTGCTGTTCATTCAAAGTCGGCTTTGTTTGTGTCAATTTGATGGAGTTTACATCTTCAAACATGCTGTCCTGTCCATAATCAATCACATCAAACCTTTCGCTCGGCTGTGCAGGAAGCGGGGCCTCATTCGTTGCTTCATGCACTGGCGCTACTTCTACAGCTGGTGCTTCAACCGGCATAGTTTCTGACTCCGAAGTAAGTGGCGTAGATTCAGCAGCCGCTTCCACAGGGGGAGCGCTTTCATCAATAATTGCTCTCATTTCTTCTTTTGCTTCCTCTCCCTTTTTAGACTTCTTCTTGTTCTTTTTCTTGCTCTTGGATATAGCAGCACTTTGCTCAGAAACCGGCTTCAGATATGAAACCTCCGCTACCTCCTCATCCAACTCTGTCGTCTCCTCGGCGACTGCTGACTCAACTACTTCCCTCACCGCAGCCGGCTGTTCTACATCCTCGACAGCCACAGGCTCTTCTTTACTTTCCTGAATTTCTATAGGCTCATCCACATCAGCTGTTTCCGTCAGTTCGGGTACAATTTCTTCTGCCACAGTTTCCTCAGCGATTTCTTCAATCACCTCTGCTGGCACTTCTTTGCTTGGAGTCTGCACAGCTTCAGCTGTTTCCTGCTGTTCTTCAACTGCTTCACTTGCCTGCGCTTCACTAGCAGCCGCGGCATCCAGTACCTCAGGCTCTTCAACAGTCAGCAATTGCAAGTCGGCACTTTCAGTCGATTCTACCTCTGACTCTTGCTGCACTTCGCTTTCCGTTTCAGCCTGACCAGTGAGTTCTATTATTTTCTCCCTTATATCAGGAGCAGTCTGCTCAGTCTGCTCAGTCTGC
>JAHDEE010000196.1:0-3558 GCA_020629005.1 Chitinophagales bacterium | reverse complement strand
TTCTATTATTTTCTCCCTTATATCAGGAGCAGTCTGCTCAGTCTGCTCAGTCTGCGCGGCTTCCTGCGGTGAAGCATCACCTTTCATTTGAAGCACACGTTCCTGTATCGTCATGTCCTCCGGTCCGCTACTCATAGCCTCATTGGAAGGAACAGCATTCATGCCAGTATCCTTGCCCTTTGCATCTTCCAATTGCATTTGTTGGAACTTTCGCAGCATTTTCTCTTTCTCACAATCTTCGCAGTCCTCCTCTTCAGCCTGCTTTCCTGCTGGAGTGCTTACCGCAGTGCTTGCAGGTCCTGAACTCATACCCGGTCCCGAACTCATGCCTGGCCCTGAACTCATACCCGGCCCCGAGCTCATGCCTGGTCCGGACATCGAACCTGCCTGGCTGCTGGGAATGGAATTCACATCGTAAATCATCACATCTCCACCATAATCGATATTATCAAATTTGCTGGATTTTTTCACCTTGTCGCAGTCATCACAATCCGGATCAATAGGGCTCTGGCTCGGAGCACTTGTCGAAGCCAGACTACCGCCCTTCTTCAGCTTATCGCACTGCGTGGTGATCTTCGGCTTAAATTCCTTAAAGGTAGAGTTTGATCTTGCACCCACAACTACATAGCCCATTGGCTCTAAATCCTTGCTGCAGGTTTGTATACTGAAGCCCGGACCATTCGACTCCTTGCGGCAGGTAACGATGAATTTTTTATTGAGGTAGTCTGATTCACAGGTGAGCACTCCCGGTTGATTGACAAAATACTTTTCAATTGTCAAAGCATCCTCGTAGGTAAACAACACTACTCCCTTGTCCTTTTCAATTCGTTTGAAGTAGAAAATATTTTCGGATACCAATACCCGCATGTCTTCCTGCAAATTGATGATTTCTTCACTTTCCACAACTCTTCTCGGTAGTATCTGAGAAGACAAATCCATAGGAAGCAGAGAGAGTAAGGCGAGCAGGCACAGTAGATGATTTAGCGCTTTCATATGTCTTGATTTTCGGTAGAGGGCAGGTTGTCAATTACTTTACAATGTACAAAATCTATGAGGGAAAATGACGCTTAAACAATGAATTCTACACAATAATGCCAGTCCTTCAGTTTGATAGTGACGTAATTATTGTAAATAAATGCTTAAGAAATAAGTGATTAGGCTAAGAAAGCCATGTATTAGGCCCTCATTAGACGCTGCTAAAGAATTGAATGACTGCAGATTGTCAGTTTATGTCCAGCAGCAAAACGGCCTCCTGAAGCCCGTCAATAACATTGTATATGTCCTTTGCCAGTGCAATTTTAGCCGCTGGCAGCACGCTGCCCGTCAGCTCCAGCATGGCCTGCATTTCGATTGTTTTTGCGCCGCTTTGCTTTATTTCGAAGTAGAAGGTTCCGAAGTCGTTTTCGACCGTCACAGGCTCAATTTCTCCAACTATGCTGATCACTTCAGGAAACTGCAAACGGTAGTGGAATTCATCTTTGCCAGCAAAGTCGGGATAGTAATTCGTATAACGCGGCGTATGTAGCAGCTCAGCTGAATAAACAAATGGAAACCAGGCCTGAAGATCTATCGACAATCTGCCAGGGCCTTGATCTTCGACTATGTTGTCACTGTAAAATTGCTCCCGCACTTTGACATGATATGGAAAGTCAGAATCATCCTGAACTACTTCCTGCCCTTCAAAGACAGCATTACTGATGTCACGCACTCTGTTATAGTAAGCAGGATTTATCGTAGAGTCGATTGCCTCGTATTTATATTGTCCCCGAAGCAAAGTCGAGAACTGTCCCGACAATGCTACTTCACCCTCGAAGCGCATCCGCCCTTGCCGGGGATCGACTTGTACCTCAAAATGCTGCGTTCGGAAATTTTGTTCGCTGCTTCGCCCAGGTAATTTTACAAAACGGAGCACCTGCTCCTCCAGGTAGTTTTCCGTCATTTGGCCTACCAACAATGCCCTTTGCTTTTGGTAGTAAAAAGGCAGCTCATTGATATGCCAGCCAAAGCGGCTCTTTTTGGGTATCAAATATGCCAGGCTGTCCTCAGATTGAATAGCAAAGAAAATCTCCTGACCCATTATTGGCATATATTCAGCGGCATCAATTTGCCCGATTCGCGAGTCGCTTACAATCACCCGGTGATAGTTTTCTCCGATTCGGTTGAGCATGCTTTCATAGAGCCGATATCGACTGATCTTGCGAAATACCTTGCGCTTCACATGCTGCACCATTCTTTCCAACTTGAGATCTCTGCCTTCAAGATATTCCTTATCTGCCGAGAACGAAAAACGCTCATTGAATAGCTCATGCACGCTTTCAAGTTTTTCCATTGGGCTTTGACTTAGGCTGGTATGGCTGGCAAAAAACTTATTGAGAAAGACCTCCTTGCCATTGATCTTTCGAATGGTATACAAGTTGAAACGTTTGTTTCCCAGCTGGCGATAGTACTTATACTGCCAGGTGTAAGGCACAAAACGCTCCACCGCGTCACCACTGTATTTGGCAAAGTAATGATCGTGTATATAGTACTGCATATAGGGCAGCTCCAAATGCGGCCTGCTATTCTCCTCCTGCAGCCCGGCTGGTCGGTCCCTGAATTTCCAACGCATGAAATTACGAGCCGGTTTCGATGTTATACGCTCTATTTCGTATGGCTGTCCGGAATTCCCATACTTGAAAATGATCAATTGATTAGCAGGATAAGTAAACTCATAGGAGGAGGCCAGACTCGGTACTAGTCCAGCAAAGAAAACTCTGTTTTCTCCCTGCCAATAGGGCAAATAATACTGCCAGCTAATTTCCACTTGATCTCCTGCTTCCAGCTCCTCCCAATCAAAGTGATAAGCGAAGTAGCTGTGCGAAAGCCAATCCCTCACCTGCACCTCCAGCGCAACCTTTGGAACTGGATTATGCACAATGATCCTGCCGTCAGCTTTTCTGATACGCGAACTCAGATAAATCAATTCAAGGTCGGGATACTTCGGTCTGTACTGCTCGCTCCGCTCCAACACAGGCAGGTCATAGTACTCCTGGCCAGGATCTACCGAAGGAGGCAAGCTTAATCCGAAATTTTGCGCAGCAGAATCTGTCCTGAAATTGTAGACACTCGTACAAGTAACAACCGTAGATCTCGCTCGCTCGAACAGCTCTGTCTTTTGCTCCTCCTTCAGTATCACCACACCAGCCTCAGGGAATCGGGACCGGTCATCAAGCAATAATGGGAAATCGTAATCCCATTCATGCTCGTATTTGAGGAATTGCATATTTTGGCCATAACTGCAAGTCCAGAGCAAAAGCAATGTGATGTAAACAAGACTCTTCAAGGTCTGCTAATATAGAGATTTAGCCAACCTTAGGGATAGTGAATCAACAAGTGTCTGATTTTGACGCTGCTAGAAATGATTTAGACGAGGCATTTTTTGACAGCATCCTTGTTGGCTGGTGGAGAAAAATAACGATGGATAAATCATTTCCAGCAAGTCAAAATGGACATTTATTGATTCTCTGTCCCTTAGCTAGCCTCTGAAGCACAAAGCTTCAATGCCTGATCAATGGCCGT
>JAHDEE010000011.1:11881-56501 GCA_020629005.1 Chitinophagales bacterium | reverse complement strand
TAGCTAAGGCTATGCTCCCTCCTCGCGCCTCGTCTGACAAAAAGATAAGCTCCTAAAAGGTGTTACGAACTTTGTTTACGCAGCACTAGGGCCTGCCTCCAGTCCTGCAAAACTGTCATTACTTTGATGGGCAAGACTTGTACACATTTTCACTGAAATCGGAATTGCAATAGACTCAGCTCAAGGCACAAAATGACATTATCTTTGTTGTGTATGTGTAGTCGGGTGCTGCTAGGCTACGTCGTCTGATTTCTTCAGCTTGGCAGTCCTTTTGCATACTTGCTGCAATAATACATCGCTTTGCAAGCAATGATTCTGTCTTCGGATTTCAACACTACGTCTGGATTCAGCTGTACTGTTTGTATTAATCTGCTTACTCAAAACGTAAACCATGACATTACACCGACTGCAATTGTTGGTAACAGCATTCCTATGCGTGTTACTTTCACTATTCTCTCAATCCATGCAAGCACAGGACTGCGATTTTATTGAGGTCTATGACCTCAGATATGTTCCGGGCTTTGCACAAACTGATTCTCTGGTGCTATGCGGAGTTCCGGATACACTTGCGCTATTGGTTTTTACTCCTGCTGCAGATCAACTGCAAGGCGTCAGCCTCACGGCTCAACTACCTGATGGTATGCAATATGCAGGATTTCAAGAATCCATTTACGAAAATACCTCCATTTCGCTGGTGAGCGATTCAGATCCGCAAAATCCCGAATTCCTATTGAGTAATCTGGACCAGTTTAGCAGCAACGTGATCTATATCGGGGTACAAGCCGACTGCGATTTCAGCTCAGCAACTGATTTGCAGTTAGTCAATTATCAGATCTCGTATGTTGACCCAGCCAATAATTTTTGTGTTCAGGACTTTGCCATTGAGGATGAGTTTGATGGTGCTTTCTCCTCGCCGGTATTGAATATCAATCCCAATGTTGACCCGGTAAATCTGGTGTTTCAAAATTTCGGAGAAACCAAATGTCAGACTGTAATAGTTTCGCAAGATGGTTTTGATGCTTATGTTTCTGAATTCGACTTTTCGGTTTCCGGTGTTCAGTTGGGAGCAGGCATGACGCTTGCCAGTATTTCAGTCAACCAGATGGCTTACACAGATGAGGTTTATGACCCGGCAAGCCGTACCTATACCATCGCGATTGACAATTCCTACTTTCCTGCAAATACAGGAGGTCCAACGGTGGGACCAAATGATAACCTGTTCAACGAGAATGAACGAGTAGAGATAGAACTCTGCTACACTTTTGAGTCCTGCCCCAGCGATGCGCAGTACTTTATGAGCTATCAAGCCACTTACGGTTGCCTTGAGCAGCAATGCGAAGCGAATGAACCAACTCAGGTAGGTTCTATCAAAATCAATCCAAATTTTGGGGCAGATCCTGAGGCGCAGCTGCTACTTGTACAAGAACCAACCCTCTGCGGGCAAGAAGCCATATTTCAGTGGAGTTTGGATGTGCCAAACCCAGCAATCACCAACCCTGAGGGTGGAATTCTCAACGATCTAAATTTTATGATTCGCAAACTCTGTAGCAGCAATATCATGACTTTGAAAGAAGTTACATTAGGCAACACTGTCTTGAATGCAGGTTCTGAGTACACCCTTTCGGGAGACACTCTATACTTTGATTTTGATGCACTGGTCTTAGATCCCGATGGTCCTGATTTGGGATTGGAAGCGACAGATGATGATGGACTCTTCAATGATCTTCCCTATGGTAATCAAATCACAGGAACGCTCAGCTTCGATGTGATTTGTCAGGATGGAAGTATTTGCGAAACTATTTCCTGTGCTTTTGATGACTTTACGCTTAGCGGTACTCGCCACTGCGGCAATCTGTTTGATATCGATGATCAGTTCGATCCCACGCCCACTGCAATCATCTACGGAGTTACAGATTATCATACCGAGGATGACTATGCTACTGATATCTTTGATGAGACTCGGGGCACACCGGGTCCGGGCTATACAGGAATTATGGGCTTTGATTTTACGCATGTAGATTTCAATCAAAGCGGAACCGGAGATTTACCTGCTATCACAAACTTCGGCTTTGCATATACCTATACCGAGCAAAATATCAACGGCTGTTCAGATTCGCGTACTTATTTGGAAGTGACGGTTTCGGGAAACAAGTATATGAATGAGGATTACGAACTGATCGATGGAACGCTGACCTTTGACGGTCAAACCTATGACAATGCCACTGCGATCATTTCCGATTCATTTCCCGACGCACCTGCTGACAGCTCTCGAAGGGTAATAATTATTGATCTTGGAAGCGCCGATCCCGGCAGACATAATTACAGTTTCGATATGGCCCTGGATGCCTGCCTACGTCCGGTTGAATGGGGAAATGTAAACTTCAGGGTCATTCAGGAGTGCCTGGATGCTAGCTGTACTTGCGAGACAATAGTGGCCTGCGAATCCTTTCCAGTGCAAGTCGATTATGAAGGTTGCGGTCCAGGTTGCCGTATGAATACAAGGAATCAGTCTGCACTGAGAAATGATTATGGCACCAGCTGTGATGGCTCAACGGAGCTCTCTGTCAGTACAGCGGATAATCCAAGTTATGCCCTCGATTGTGACACTATGGATGTGCACGTGTGCTATGATGTAAATGTGCCACTTGTCATGGATCGACTGAATCTGTATCTCTACTTTTATGATCCAAGTACGGGGAAATTGGGATATATGAATGGACTGAATTCTTATCCGGAAACACCGACAGATTATACAGTGACATATTATGATGTTGCAAACAACTCCGTAGTGGATCTAACGGATTGCAATACTTATCCATGGACAGCTCCTGGTGCGGTTACAAACGGCAATAGGAGAACAAGGCAATATCTCCGCTTTCACGATTCTTCTTGTTTTGGAAGCGCTAGTGAACTGGCACCTGGAGATAGTATTTGCGTGGATGTCAGGTTTCCTATCAAGGCCACAATTCCCGCTGATGACGGTGACAATCCTAATTTTAGATCATTTATCTATGTCAGTGAAGCTTTACCCGATGGCAGCTATTATCATGCTGCTCCATGCGCGGAATATGACCCGATCAGATTTCATGATCCCGTCGTTTCTCCGAACTTAGTTTATGATGTCAATGACTGCTTCATAGATGTTACACATACACTATCCGTTGGTGCCCTACCACCCAATTGGTATGAAGACGAATACCGGATTTTTGACATAATTAAGTATGCCGGGGTGCCAATTCTCGAAGGAACGTATTATGAGGATGGGACCGCTCAGGTCATCCAGCCCGATGGTACCGTATATGATTTGACTCCCGATAGCACCACAAACGTTTCTTGTCCGCTCATAGCCGGGAAAGACTATTGCTTCAGTGATGTTGGAAATACCGGGAAGATGTACTTCAGTGCCAATGGTATGTCGCCTCCAGCTACAAATTTCGGAGAGCTTGGAATCGGCTGCGCAAGTGCTGATGTCTGGACGCTAAAGTATAGACTAGGAATAGCCTGCCCCCTCACGCCTGATTATACTGGCGTAGAGTGGGAATACTTTGAGCA
Source organism: Chitinophagales bacterium (assembly GCA_020629005.1). GTDB lineage: Bacteria > Bacteroidota > Bacteroidia > Chitinophagales > UBA2359 > JAHDDV01. The sequence goes on along the minus strand of JAHDEE010000011.1, from coordinate 52,949 downwards.
GCAGTTATCCTGCGAGAGCCTTTCTACTTCCACAAACTTCAACCCGATAAACAATACCAGCGCACCTTCGCCACTTGATGGCATAGTATCTATACCTGTGCTGATCTCCTCTGGTGATACAGAAGTTAACAGGATAACAGTTTGCAATGATGCTGCAAATGATTACGTGCATCAAAATATTGGTGCCACTATCACCTTACCATACAATATCGCTTTGGAAACAACTACGGATGCCATCTCAGGACTTCCCTATACGTTTACGGCGACAGGCAGCACAGCGACAGAAAATACATACCTAATTGAATTCAATGGAGATCTGGCCGCAACAGAATGTTGGGAATTGGATATCGAAACCCGACTCCTGTTTTGCCCGGCAGGAGTGCCTACAGCAGAAATTAGCCTAACGGTCTTTTCCGGCTGCCTGGAACCTGATGTTCGTGCAGATCTGAACGTTGCAGGTTTTTCGGCAGAGGCATGTGCCGAAAGTCAGCTTTCTTATCTATACTCCTTTGTTCCCTCAGATTTGCAGATTTCTGTCTATGAAGAACCAACCCCACCGGTTCAGCTTTGCGACGAATTTGAATATACGATCCTAATCAAAAATGTCAAAGAGGGACGAAACGGAAGTCAGCTGTTTAACTTTTTCTTTCCGACTCCTGGGGTAGAGCCGATTGCTGGTACCTGGCAGGTTGCCTATCCCTTCGGACCGGCAGTGCAATCGCCATTTGTGCCTTTTGCAAATGATCCTACTCTAGCAGCTGTAGGAGCTTATGGAGAGCAGCTCAGTACAGATATTTCGAATGTTGATGCCTGGCTCACAGCAAATGGAATTCCTGGAGTCTTCGAATTCAATGCAGAAAGTACAGACTCTAACAAACTTGCCATCAAGTTCAAGGCAAGGACAAACTGTGATGGATTTACTTCTGGTACGCCTTTCCGATTCGACGTAGTCGGATACGATGCTTGCGGCTTTGCTACGCCAACCAGTCTTGAAGTCAGCCAGCCACTGGTAGTAGATGGCGCTGATCCTGAGGATTTTGCTCAGTTTGTGACTTTTGCAGATCCAGTAGAAGTTAACTGCGAAGGAGAGTCGCTTGTCAATGTCACGGCAGTCAATCTTTCACAAACCACCGAGAGTGATAGTCAGTCTACGATAAAATTGGTAATACCTGAAGGAGTCGATTACGTGCCAGGAACCATCAACTACAATACTCCGGCAGGCTTTGTTCCGGATAACGTTGTGGTGACGCAGAATGCAAGTGGCTTGTGGGAAATTTTGATGGATATCCCTGCGGGTTTGGGCGAGGCTGAGCTATTTAATTTCTCCTTTGAGGCAGACTTTGATCCTTCAGCAGAATGTGGCAATTATCCCATGCAGGTTAGCATACGAAGCAGAGTAGATGGAATTACTTGTGTCGAGACTAATGAACTCTGTTCGGTTTTCGTTGAACAAGGAAGAAACTCCATTGTGGATTTATTTGTGGTACCTGCACTGGCCCTTCAATCAATGACCGTGTATGATGAATGTTCAGAGAATCCAGATGAGATTAGTCTTTCATATGATATCTTGTTAAACAATATTGGTGCAGACTATTTGAACAAGAATGTACTGGTAGACATCTACCAGGATATTGATGGCAATAGTCTTCTGGATCCGAGTATAGATCCTCTACTTGCTACCGAAACTCAGCTGCTGTCTGTCTTGGCAGGTGAAGACATTCTGTTCAGTTCGACGATGTCGATACCAATCAACAACGCATGTCCTTTATTGGCAGAGATATCTTTTGATTCGTCTTGCGAATGTCATTCCCTTGTCCATCTGGTAGACGATATCAAGCCCAATGCGGTGAGAGAAATTGGCAATGCCATCGGTCTCTGTGATGCCAATGGAGTCGACCTACCCTACTGCGAAACCTACGAGCACTTCTTTCTGGGACAGGATGTAGAAGAGTTGATATATACTGACAACGGTGATGGAACGATCAACCTGTCGCCAACAGAGAACTTTGTCGGTCCTGCAATCTTTGGCATTCAGGCACAATATGGAATTTGTGCTAACTATACAGAGGGTTTTGCCATTTACAATTTGGCAGATTACGTGTTGGATCTCGGACCAGATCAGGAAGTGTGTACCGGAGAATGCACGACTATCAGCTTTGATCCGCCTTTTGACGATCTTAGCAATGTTGAAATTTCCTGGACTCCAGAGCTTTATCTGGATAATAGCGATTCGGACAAAGTCAAAGCATGTGTCGAGTCTAATATCACCTACACGGTGACAATGACCTTGCCTGGAGGTTGTGTGTTTACGGACGATATATTCGTGCAAGCGCTCCCTCCGGCAGAAGTTGAGATTGAAAGTGGAGCAACAAGCGTTTGTGCCTCCGGAGCTCCCGTACAAATCGCAGCAACTCCGGGATTTGCCGCCTATACTTTCTATGTCAGTAACCCAGCTGGACCAGATATAGTTGTGCAGGCCGGGCCACTCAATACCTATGATGTAACAAGTGCAGGAGAGTATTTTGTAAAAGCCAGTACACCTGGTACTTGCCCCGGAACCTCGCAGCCATGGCTGGTAATTGAAGATCCTTGTTATGCATGTTTGGGTGATACAACCTGGGTGGATTGTAATAATAACGGACTGCAGGATCTTGATGAAAGTCCGTTATCAGGTGTTGCAGTAGCACTATATACGGATGATGGAACTTATCTTGGATCTCAGGTCACAAATGGGCAAGGATACTACTTGTTTGATGAGGTACCGCCAAATGATTCATATTATCTGATATTTAATTCACCATCCGGCTTACAATATACGGTCTCCAATGGGTCTGTTTCAGATACTAACAATAGTGACGCAAATGCTTTGACAGGGCAAACTGCCATAGTCACGGTGGGAGACAATGAGTGTCTCTATTATTTGGATGCTGGTTACACCCCTTCAGAATTGCCAGGTATTGACGAAAGCAATTACCCGGAAGTTTGTCAGGGCGAATCACTTGAACTATGCGTCACGGAAACCTGGGCTGCTTATCAATGGTATCAAGCAACTGATCCACTTAACCCTGACCACTTGACAGATAATCCGCTAAACGGGGAAGACAGCAGATGCTTTGCGCCTGAGCAATCTGGTACTTATTACGCTCTGGTTACCGGGACGTATTGTGATATCCCAACAGCAACAATAGAGGTCGTAGTGCATGATTTGCCAGCAGCCGAACTGACAGCCTCTGCCCCAACTACTTTTTGTGAAGGAAAGCAAGTGTTACTGACTGCCACTCCGGCAGATGCTCTGAACTACGATTTTATCCTTAATGGCACAACACTCGTACAGACAGGGGCCAATGACCAGTACTTTGCGCAGGTAATGGGAGACTATACCGTTGTAGTGACAGACGCTAATGGTTGTACTAGTACTTCTGAAATCGTTTCTGTCACGGTAAATCCGAATCCACAGCCTGGCTACGTGTTGAACGGGCCAGCTACTTTCTGCGATCCGGGTGAAATAAGTATCGAGATCGATGCGGGCTTTGATAATTACAATTTCTTCGTTGATGGAGTTTTAGCACAATCTGGAACTACAGCTTCATTAGTGGTTACATCCACTTCGACAGTTGTAGTGGAGGTTAGAGATGCTTCTGGCTGCGTGGGTACTACCACCGAAATCTTGATTGAAGTGCTTCCACAACCTAAACCCTTCATCTATGCACAAGGTCCCACAACATTTTGCGAAGGTGGAGAAGTATTGCTAACGGTTATCGGTACCTATGCACAATACCAATGGTACAAAGATGGATTCTTAATTCCTGGAGCTGCAGCATCTGTATATCAGGCCTCAGAAAGCGGACTCTATACAGTATTCGTTGACGATTTGAGCGGATGTAGCGGAACTACGACCTCGTTTGAAGTTGTGGTCAATCCGCTACCTTTCCCAGAGATTACTTCGGAGGATGACTTTACACTTTGCCAGGAAGATAGCCCACTGCTACTGGAAGGAACTCCTGGCTATGATCAATATGATTGGTATTTAAATGGAGTTTTGCTATTGCAGTCTGGCCCGCTCAATCTCTTTGAAGCAAATCAGGATGGGGTCTATAGTGTCAGTGTTACAGACGCAAACGGTTGCTCGGCAACAAGCCCTGCAGTTCAGGTGGACTTATATTCACATCCTGTGATAGATTTAGATGTTCTTGATAATGAGTTTTGTTTCGGAGAATCTACGCAATTGACTGCATCTGGTGGTAGTGTTTACTCATGGACTCCTGATGATGGTACACTCACTTGTACCGATTGCGCTGACCCTATTGCAATGCCTACGCAGAGCACAACCTACACAGTAGAAGTAACAAATGCTGATGGCTGCAGCAGTACAAAAAGTGTACAGGTTAATGTTAATCCACTTCCAGAACCCAACCTGTCTATTGCTGAGGCGGAGATCTGTGAGGGCGAGCAAACAATTCTGACTGCCACACCTGGATTTGAATTTTACACATTTTACAACGATGGAATAATTGTTCAACAAGGAACTACAAATGAATATTTGACCGGCGTTCCCGGGCAGTATCTTGTAGTTGTGAGAGACAGTGAAAGCTGTTCGGGAGCCAGTAACGAAGCTTCGTTGATTGTTCACCCTTTGCCGGAAGGAAGTCTAACTGCACAAGGGGAGCCGGCGCTCTGTGAAGGGCAACAAGTAACACTACAAGCAAGTCCTGGATTTGATTCGTATAACTGGTACTTTGAGGGGGAACTAATTCCGCTGCAGAGCGCTGATTATTTGATAGCGAGTGTAGCAGGAAGTTATTGGGTAGAAGTATTGGACAGTTACGGGTGTTCCAGCACTTTCAATGAAATTGAAGTTACTGTTGCAGAGAACCCAACACCTGTAATCCTGATTCAAGGGCTGACAGAGTCCTGTCCAGGGGGAGAGGTAGTACTGAATGTAGCAGGACAGTATGCTGCTCTTCAATGGTTCCTGGACGGTCTGCCAATCGCAGGTGCCACAAGTCCCGTACTTCTGGCCGAAGTGCCAGGTTCCTATACAGTAGAAGGAGTGACGGCTGCTGGTTGTTCCGGTCCATCCTTGGCCACACAAGTGAATTTCTTCCCGGAGCTAATGCCGCAAGTGCTCTTGCAAGGCAACAATCCCAAATGTTCTGATGAATCCGTTGAACTTAGTCTTGGTGCGATTAATCTTTCAAACGTAACCTGGTATTTGGATGGAATTGAACAACAGTCTGGTAGCCTGCAAAACTTTATAGCCACGGAGCCAGGTTTTTATCATGCAATCTTTGAAGACAGCAACGGCTGTACTGGAGAGTCCACCGCTATACAAGTGTTGGAAGAAGCCTGCATCTTCGATTTAGCACTGATGAAGACTCTTGCTGATGGTCAAAGCGCCAGTGTCACAGACGGTGATGATGTTACCTTTACAATCACTATCTTCAACCAGGGTGATATGGATGCATATGCCGTCGAGATCATAGATTATATTCCCGCAGGTTTTTCACTTAATGATGCTGATTGGCAAGCAGTTGGTCCAAACGCACTCTATCAACTGTCAGAAGTTTTGCCCCGAGGTCAGCAGATTTCTGTTGACATAACCTTGACGGTTACTTCGGCGGCGGCTGCAGGACCGGTGACAAACTTTGCAGAAGTGGCGTCTGCCCTCGATCAAGATGGTAACCCTGGCGAAGACATTGATTCAACGCCGGATTTGGATCCAGATAATGATGGCTCGGTAGAAGACAATATCACTGACGGTTCATTTGGAGATCAGGATGATCATGACCCCGCAACAGTTTTTGTGGAGGTGTTTGACTTGGCACTAACCAAGAGCCTTGCTGTTGATCAATCTTCTGTAGTCTCGATTGGTGATGAAGTGAACTTCACCATCACTGTTTACAACCAGGGCAATGTCGATGCCTACAATGTACTGATCACGGACTATCTGCCTGCTGGCTTGACTCTGCAGGATACTGATTGGAACTCCAACGGTTCGCAAGCGAATACGGTTTTGGAGGGACCAATTTTGGCTGGTTCCAGTACTACTGTAGATATCACTCTTATGGTTACAACTCAAGCTAGTGGAGGAGCGTTGATAAACTTCGCGGAAATCAGTGATGCTGAAGACGAGGCAGGTGATCACCCAACTGATGCCGATAGTGTTGCGGACAACAATAACGGAAATGACGCCGGTGGAATGCTTGGGACTGATTCAGATGATGCAATCGACGGAGATGCTACCGGATCACCTGGAGAGGAAAATGATTACAACGATGAAGACGATCATGACCCTGCTTCGGTTACGGTAGCAATATTTGACCTTGCGCTGACAAAGACACTGTCACCTGGTCAACAGCCCTCTATACTGCCAGGTGAGGATGTGGACTATATGATCACGATCACCAATCAGGGGAGTGTTGATGCCTACAATGTGAGTATCATCGACTACATCCCCTCCGGTTTGATTTTGAACGATTCCGACTGGACACAGGTAGGATCGGATGCTATGACAGTAATCGAAGGACCGATACCCGCGTTTGGCGGCATTGACTTTGTGGAGATCACACTACAAGTTGAGCCGAGCGCACTCCCTGGGGAGCTGGTTAACTATGCAGAAATAGCAGATGCAGAGGATGCCAACGGTGAGCATCCTCAAGATGAAGACAGCTCGGCGGATACGGACTCGCAAAATGACGCTGGTGGTGCACCTGATTCAGCAGCCGATAATGAGACTTCCGGTGATGGGACTGGACTTCCAGGAGATTCTGAAGCTGGGACTGATGAAGATGATCATGATCCTGAATCAATTCTGGTAGGAGAGGTCTTTGACCTGGCACTGACTAAGGTGCTGGCAGAAGGACAGGCAGCTCAGGTAGAACTGGGAGAAGATGTTACTTACACGCTGATTGTGGAGAATCAGGGTAACATTGATGCTACGGATATTGTACTAGTGGACTATTTGCCATCGGGACTTGTTTTGAATGATCCTAATTGGACTGCAGTAGGAACAGATGCAACAATCACTTTGACTGGACCAATTTCACCAATGGAGCAGGAGACTATTAACATAACGGTCACCGTAACTGAAGCTGGAGATCTTACAAATTTCGCTGAAATCGCAGATGCGCAGGATGGAAGAGGTAATCATCTTGACGATATTGATAGTACGGCTGATTCTGATGACGCGAACGATGGCCCGGTCACCGATAACAGCATTGACGGAAGCAATGGTGATGAAGATGATCATGATCCTGCTGTCATTTCTGTGGTGGATCGATTTGATCTTGCCCTGACAAAAATGCTAGCTCCAGGACAGCCAGCTCTTGTATCGACAGGAGACCTTGTCAGCTACATAATTACTGTTTATAATCAGGGTACCATAGACGCCTATAATGTAGATATTGTAGACATAATTCCTGATGGGCTAATACTGAGTGATGAAAACTGGACTGCCGTAGGGCCAAATGCGATCACAACACTCCCTGGACCTATTCCTGCAGGAGAGAGCAGCACCTTTGAAATCAGATTGACCGTTACTGCTTCTGCCGGATCCCTGACGAACGTTGCAGAAATCACAGATGCAGAAGATGAAACAGGCGCTCACCCGAGCGATGTTGATAGTACTCCTGACATTATTCTAGGAAATGATGCTGGAGGGAATCCGGAGTCAGAATCGGATGATAGCATTAATGGTGATGGTTCCGGGCAGCCTGGGGATGATGAAGCTGCATCTGATGAAGATGACAGTGATCCGGCTACTGTGCATTTGCAGGAGCCTTTTGATTTGGCATTGACTAAAGAGCTTGCAGATGGTCAATCAAGCTATGTGAGCACAGGAGACGAGGTAGAGTATACAATCACAGTATTCAATCAAGGTAATGTAGCTGCATACAACATTTCCATTGTTGACTACATTCCTGACGGAATGTTATTGACAGATGCCGATTGGATTCCTGTTCCAGGGGCTCCTACATATTTAATACCTGGACCACTAGATCCTGGAAGCAGTATTTCGATCGATATCATGTTTACTGTTACTGAGACGGAAAACGGCTCGTTGGTGAACTACGCTGAAATTAGTTCTGCTCAGAATGTGGAAGGCGAACACCCTGAAGATGTAGATAGCCGTCCCGACAATACAAATGGAAATGATGCGGGAGGTACCGCAGGAGGAAACTCGGACGATGTAGTTACAGGTGACGGAACTGGAGTTCCAGGTGGTGATACTGCAATGGGAGACGAAGATGATCATGATCCTGCAATCATTACAATTGAAAATGCAGAAGAAGTTTTCGATCTAGCCTTGGTCAAGACCCTCAGTGCTGGACAGGAATCTATTGTTTCTACAGGAGACGATGTTACCTATACGATAAGCATTTTCAATCAGGGTACCATCGATGCATTTGATGTACATGTTGTTGACTACATCCCTATAGGAATGACATTAAGTGATAGCGAGTGGTCCTTGAATGGAGACCAGGCAGAAATCACCATTCCGGGACCAATTGAAGCAGGTTCTTCAGCATCGGTACAAATCACGATGACAGTTTCGGCGGACAGCGGTTCTTTGATTAACTACGCAGAAGTAGCTGATGCACAGGATATTAATGGTGCGCATCCGAATGACCATGATAGTACTCCGGACGCTGATCCTACTAATGACTCGGGAGGTGATCCAAATGGTTCTTCTAACGATCAAACGGGCGGTGATGGCACAGGAACTACAGGTTCCTCAGATGCTGCTAGCGATGAAGACGACCACGACCCTGAGTTGGTTACGATTCAGGATGAAGAACAGAACGAAGAAGATTTTGACCTTGCACTAACCAAAACGCTTGCTCAAGGAGAAGATGCAGTAGTGCTACCTGGAGAGGATGTTACCTTTGTAATTACAGTGTTTAATCAGGGCATGCAAGACGTATATGATGTGGAGATTATCGACTATATACCAGATGGATTGATGCTAAATGATAGCGAATGGACTGAATTTGGAGCTGATGCGATTGCTAGCCTGGATGGGCCAATTCCTGCTGGAGGTCAGGAACTCGTTGAGATCACGTTAACAGTAACTTCCAGTATGACAGGGGACATAAGCAACCTTGCAGAGATAATGAATTTTTCAGATGAATTTGGAAATCATCCACCAGACGCTGACTCAAACCCTGATGGCAATCCAGACAACGATGGTCCTGCAGTAAATGATGAAACAGCTGGTACAAACGGAGATGAAGATGACCAGGACTTTGAAACTATAACTGTTCAGGACGAAGTAGATGAGCAGATATTTGATTTGGCATTGACGAAGACATTGGCTGAAGGACAAAGTCCGTTTGTTGCAAGTGGCGAACTCGCTACATTCACAATCACCGTATACAATCAAGGAGATTTGCCGGCTTATAATGTAAACATAGTTGACTACATTCCTTCCGGTCTGGATCTGGCAGACAATGATTGGACCGGGGATGGTTCGATAGCGAATACAAATATTCCAGGTCCGCTTGAGGCAGGTGCCTCGACGGAGGTGCCAATTACCTTGCGAGTGAATGGTGACAGTCAGCAACTGACAAACTTTGCTGAAATTTCACATGCTGAAGATGAAAATGGTGAAATTCTTCAAGACCATGACAGTACCGCTGACAGCAATCCAGATAATGATGCCGGTGGGCAGCCAGAAAGTGAAGCCGATAATGCAGTGCAGGGCGACGGTACTGGTGCAACAGGTGGCGTAGAGGCAGCGACGGACGAGGATGATAGTGATCCGGCTAGTCTTCAACTCTACAGTTTTGATCTCGCTCTTACAAAATCATTATCAGCAGGACAGACGTCGACGGTTAGTTCGGGAGACCTGGTCAGCTATACTATCTCGGTATACAACCAGGGTACGGTCGAAGCATATCAAATCGAAGTAGTAGACTACATTCCGTCGGGATTGCAACTGGCCGACTCAGATTGGTCCTCTTCAGATGGGCAAACTGCTACGACCACCATTGATGGACCACTGTTGCCAAATGAGCAAATAGATATTGAGGTGACAATGCTTGTTGTAGGTACTTCCGGTAGCCTGTCCAATATTGCCGAAATCTCAGATGCGCTGGATGTCGATGGTGAACATCCCGAAGATATTGACAGTACCCCTGACAATAACCCGAACAATGACCCGGGTGGAGCACCCAGCACTAGCTCTGATGACGCAATTGACGGGGATGGGACAGGCAGTCCAGGTGATGCAGATGCAGGTTCGGATGAGGACGACAGTGATCCTGCGGAGATATTCGTCAGCCCGAACTTTGATTTGGCTCTCACAAAAACGCTGGCAGCTGGTCAGTCAAATGTGGTCTCTGTAGGAGATGAAATTACCTTTATCCACACTGTCTACAATCAAGGATCGATAGCAGCACACAATATTAGAATTCTGGACTACATACCTGATGGTTTGATATTGGTGGATGAAGATTGGTCTACTGAGAATGGAGTAGCATCTTTCACCTTACCAGGTCCGATCTCCCCAGGTGGCAGCGGAATAGTGCCAATTACTTTTGAAGTAACGGCAACTTCCGGAACGATCGTGAATTTGTCCGAAATTGCGGATGCCCAAGATGAATCCGGAAATCATCACGAAGATTCGGACTCCACTTCTGATGATGATCCGAATAATGATGGACCCGCCGTTGACAACAGTACGGATGGTACTGATGGGGATGAAGATGATAGTGACCTGGAGCAATTGACCGTGGTGTCGGAACCAGTTGAACCCATCTTCGATTTGGCATTGGTCAAACAATTGGCGTCAAATCAAACGAGTAGCTTCGAAGTCGGTGATGAGGTGACCTTTGTCATCACAGTCTTCAATCAAGGTAATGTAGATGCACATGCAATTGAAATCGTTGATCATTTGCCAGTGGAACTTGTGTTAAGTGATAGTGATTGGACTTCGGTAGAAGATCAAGCCCTAATGACTTTCGAGGGACCTCTCGAACCAGGCAATAGTATTGCCATTCCAATCACTTGCACCATTATCTCAGCAGGACAAATCACGAATTTTGCGGAAATTGCAGGTGCTGAAGATCCTATTGGAAACGATCCGGATGATATCGACTCAGATCCGGACTTTGACTCTGATAATGATGGTCCGGTTATCGACGATAGTACAGACGGTACGCAAGGCGATGAGGATGACAGTGATTTAGAGGTAATTATGGTTGACGAAGTTGAAGAAGAAGAATATTTCGACCTTGCGCTGATAAAGCAATTGGCTTCGGGGCAACCGAATTCCTGGTTTGTAGGTGATGAAGTCACCTTTATTATCACAGTCCTAAATCAGGGTAATGTCGCAGCTACGCAAATTGATCTGGTTGATTACCTGCCTAATGGACTGGCTCTCAACGACAGCGATTGGGGTCTGATTGGAGATCAAGCCTGGTTCACGATTTCAGGTCCTATCGGGCCAGGAACAAGTGTTGCGATACCGATTACTTGCACTATCACTTCTGCAGGTGAGCATTTGAATTTTGCTGAGATCAGCGATGCCGAAGATATAAATGGAAACTCTGCTTTTGATCAGGATTCCACACCTGATAATAATCCGGATAACGACGGCACTGCCATTGACGACACAATAGATGGAAACGAAGGTGATGAAGATGATCATGACTTTGAAGCACTTGAAGTCAATCCAGCAATCTTCGATTTAGCTCTTGTGAAAAGTCTTGCAGAAGGTCAAGCTCCCTTGGTATCAGTTGGTGAAGCAGTAACCTTCGATATTACGGTTTACAATCAGGGTGATATCGCAGCACACAATGTACAGATTGTAGATTACATTCCTCAAGGCCTTTCTCTTGCTGATGCTGATTGGATCTTGAACAATGGATTGGCCCAGACGACTATCTCAGGCCCGATTGCCCCAGGAGCAAGCGAGCGGATTCAAATTACTTTTGCTGTGCTTTCTGGAGCAGGTGAACAGCAAAATATAGCGGAAATTGCAGATGCTCAGGATGAAGATGGAAATCATCCTCCTGATGTGGATTCTAATGCAGATACGAACCCAGATAATGACGGTCCAATTATTGACAACGAGACTGACAACAGCCTGGGAGATGAAGACGATTCGGATGAACAAGTGATTTCGATCACCGATACGCAGGTATTCGACCTTGCACTGCAGAAGACACTCGCAGAGGGACAAGCAGGAGTGGTGAGTCCGGGCGATCTGGTTGTGTATACGATAGAAGTCTTTAACCAGGGCAATGCCGCTGTCTACAATGTTGGGATTATTGACTACTTGCCGGAAGCCTTTACGCTTCAAGACAGCAATTGGCAGTTAGACAATGAATATCCTGTCACAGTGATTCCAGGTCCCATCGAAGCTGGACAATCTGCTAGCGTGAATATCACGGTGATATTAGATGAAGCAGTAGCCAATGGCGAGTTGCAGAACTTTGCAGAGATCACCTCAGCAGAAGACGAACTAGGAAATCCCATTGTGGATATTGATTCTGTTTCCGATACTAGTAATGACAATGATGGCGAAGTCAAAGATGATGAAACCAGCGGCGCAAATGGAGATGAAGACGACCATGACACAGCATTGATTGCGATTATCAAGGAGCTGGCGGACCTCAGTATAACGAAAGTTGCAAGCGTGCAGAGTGCTGCTACTGGAGAGCAGATTACTTACCAGCTATCTGTAAGCAATGCAGGCCCTGGCTTGGCCACAGGTGTAGTTGTGCAAGACCTGCTACCTGCCGGAACTCAGTTTGTCTCTGCCGACTCGGAAACCTGGGATCGCGAACAAGGTATCTGGAAGATAGAGGAATTGGAAGCCGGGCAAACTGCCTATCTAAATATTGTTGTGCAAATAACAGCAATCGAGGGTGCCATTCTAAATCTTGCTGAGGTGATCAGTGCTGATCAGGCCGATCCAAATTCTACTCCTAACAATTCTTCGGAGAATCCTGATCCAAGCGATCCGAATCAAGGAGAGGATGATGAAGCAATTGCAGTGATCGAAGTTGAGGATGTTTCGATTCCAGATCCGCTTGCAGACATCAGCCTGACGAAGACGGTTTCGAATCCAACACCGCTGAGCGATGAGCTAATCATATACACTATTTCGGTAACCAACGAAAGTTCAATCGAGGCTACGGGTCTGGTTGTAAAAGACCTGCTTCCTGAAGGCCTCAATCTTCTTGACGCAAGCTCAAACAATTACGATGCTCAATCCGGACTGTGGACAATTGGTACGCTGGCGGCAGGTAAAACAGAGTTGCTGGAAATTCTGGCAGAAGTAACTGCCACTGAAGGTGAGATTGTCAATTTTGCTGAGGTAGTGGCTTCAGATCAAACCGATCCCGATTCAAGTCCCGACAATGGCTCTGCTTCTGCTGACCCTTCTATTATGGAGGATGACGAAGATACTGCCATTATTGAAGTAAGAGACTGCACATTGCAGGTTAGCAATGAGATAATTTGCGAAACGAGTGGGGAGACCTACATGGTCATTGTCGCAGTTAATGAACCTGTGACAGTGACAGGCGACTACAATGGAGTGGTCGAGAATAGCTTCGAAATTGGTCCACTTACTTCTGGAGTTTCCTATCAGTATTCACTCACTTCAGCCGATGGATGTGTGCTTGAGGTTGCGGAAACACCGACTGATTGCATCAAGTTGGATTTGCAATTGATTAGTTTCCATGGAATAAAGCGAGATGAGGGAAATCTACTTACATGGATAAGCTCAGGAGAGAGAGAAGTAGAGAGTTTTGTCCTCAGTCGATCAATCGATGGATTCGACTTTGAAGATATTTATGCTGTGCCTGCTCAAGGGACTCCTAGTACAGAGTTTCACTATCAACATTTGGACCCATACACTGGCTCAGGGCATGTTTACTACAAGCTGGAGGAAGTGACCAGCAACTCTATGCGTAGGGAATTGGACCGTTTGACTTTGTCACGGGAGCTATATCTTCCGCAGATTCTTTCGGTAGTACCGCAACCGGCCAAGGATAAGGTGGTAGTAACATTCAGCTATGGAGTAAATGCAGAAGTTGAACTGCAAATGTTTGATGCTACTGGAAGGCTAATAAGTGCCAAAATTACCAGGGCAGAAATGGGAGTCAATACGCTAAGTCTCGACTTGAGCGCTTACAGCCAGGGAGTATACTTCCTCAAAATTTCTGGTCAGCAACATTCAATGATGCACAAAGTTATCAAACAGTAGCAAATCAGGCCTTGTCCTGTTTTGTTGTTAGAACAGATTTAATTCAGGTCCCTGAAGCAGCAATGCTTCAGGGACCTTTTTTGCATTGAGCCATTGCAGCGAAAAACCTAAGTGGAGATCCTGAAGTGCAATTAAAGAGAAGAATTTTCAATCCACAGTAGCATCAGGGAACATAGCCAGAGTGGCTTTCTCATAAACCTCAAATGCCAGATCTCCACCCGCATCGAGCCGCACACTCAATGCTTCCATCATGACTCCAGAGTTTATTTCAAGCACAGCAAGTTTACCCGTTTGGTCAATAACAATGTCTACTGATCCGAATTGTAGTCCGATCGCTGCTGCAGCCCTTTTGGCCAGGTCTTCTGCTTCCGGATGTTCAATTCTCTCTGGGATTGCCCCTTTTCCCAGATTGTGCAATTGATGAAGTGGAAACACTTCTCCATCTGCGAGAACCTTGTCAAAAAAATAAGGGCTTTGATACAGATCCGAAGGCTTAAGTCTTGCCTTTCTTTCCTTGAGTAATTGATCTAATAATTCAAGAAAACTTGATCTGCCGTCGCCGATTAAATCAGGTCGAATTTTGCGATATGCAATGAGGGTTTCGCCCTGCAATAACACAAATCGCAATTCATCTTTGATTGAAAGATACGGGGCTATGGCGACTCCACGATTATTGACAAATAATTCCTGAAAGCTCTGTTCAAGTTCCTGCTGATTGTTGACAAAGTACACCTGCTTTCCACCCGTTCCGAGATTGCTTTTGCAGACAATTGGAAAACCCCATTGCTCAACCAATTCAAGAACCTTCTCCCAATTTCCCTTCGCTCCGATGTAGGAAAACAGCTCAGGCTTTAGAAACAGATGATGTGGTACTGCTGGTATGCCAACCAGACTCAGCACATCATATGTTGCGCATTTGTCATCAGCCACCAGCAAACATGCAGCTCCATTTAAATCAAACTTGTAACCGTAGATAAACCTTATCCGTTGGTCCTTTTCCAATCTTAGTATCCAATCTCCAGACATGCATTGCAGATTGATCAGGTGTTTGTTGCACACCTGTTTCACGATTCTCACCAATGCTCTTTCACTGTTTTGCATATTTTGCTAGTAGATTCTGTTGCAAATTTAAGTGCATATTGCATAAAACAAGGGACAACGGCCTTCGAAATGTCTTTGCAAATGCATTCGAATTCTGGCTCATCAAAAGCCGGAATTTCCAAAAACCAATTTTGTAGCTTTGCAGCAAAAATTATCTATGGCAGTCCTTATCGAATGTGTTCCAAACTTCAGCGAAGGAGTGGACATGTCCATCATCGAACAGATTACATCAGAGATAAAGTCGGTGGAGGGAGTACAGCTGCTCGATGTAGATCCCGGAAAATCAACAAACAGGACAGTCGTCACGTTTGCTGGTGAGCCAGAACCGGTCATTGAGGCGGCATTTTTAGCAATCAGCAAGGCCAGTGAGTTGATTGATATGTCTCTGCATAGCGGAGAGCATCCCAGATTTGGAGCCACTGATGTTTGCCCTCTGGTCCCAATCAGTGGAATTACTGTTGATGAGTTGGTTCCCTATGCAGAGCGACTTGGAGAGAGAGTAGGAAGGGAGCTGGATATTCCGGTCTACCTGTACGAGGCTGCCTCAAAGGCAGATCATCGGCGAAATCTTGCTGATATTCGAGCGGGGGAATACGAAGGCATAGCTCAGAAAATTCAAAAACCTGAATGGCAGCCGGACTTCGGTCCGACAAAATTCAATCCAAGATCCGGTAATATTGCTATTGGAGCCCGAGGTTTCTTAGTCGCCTTCAATGTTAATTTGAACACCACTTCCGTGCGCAGGGCCAACTCTGTAGCCTTTGACGTAAGAGAAAAGGGGCGAATCAAAAGAGAAGGAGATCCAATCAATGGCAAGATTGTAAGAGACGAGCAGGGCAATGCGGTGAGAATTCCTGGAATCTGTAAGGCCGTCAAAGGCATAGGTTGGTTCATTGAAGAGTATGGTCTTGCTCAGATATCGATGAACTTAACCGATATTGAGACTACACCAGTGCATATAGCCTTCGATGAATGTGTAAACAGCGCTGCCCGAAGAGGTATGCGTGTTACTGGTTCCGAGCTTGTAGGGCTCATTCCTTTAAAGTCTATGCTGGAAGCTGGTCGCTATTTTCTAAAAAAGCAAAAACGATCTACAGGTGTTCCCAATGATGAACTGATTCGTATTGCCGTCAAGACGATGGGACTTGATGAGCTAGCCCCATTTGATCCGGCAGAAAATATCATTGAATATAAGCTTCGCAACAGTGGTCTCGGACTCGTCGATATGCAGTTGAAGGCCTTTGCCGAAGAGACAGCTTCAGAGTCTCCTGCTCCTGGTGGAGGCTCAATCTCAGCATATGTAGGGGCGCTGGGGGTAAGTCTGGGAACCATGGTGGCAAATCTTTCGTCGCATAAGCGTGGCTGGGATGATCGCTGGGAGGAATTCTCGGACTGGGCAGAAAAAGGACAGCAATTATCCGATAGACTACTCTCTTTGGTTGATGCTGACACTGCAGCTTTCAACAAAATAATGGCGGCAATGCAGTTACCCAAGAAATCTGATCAGGAGAAGTTAGTTCGAAGCGCAGCCCTGAATGCTGCCACTGTTGAGGCTATTGAAGTGCCATTTGAAGTAATGCAGGTTTGCATGCAAAGTCGAGAATTGATCACCTTTATGGCGAACTCAGGTAATCCGAATTCAGTTTCTGATGCAGGAGTTGGAGCACTGTGCATTCGAGCCGCAGTCCATGGGGCCTTTCTTAATGTGCAGATCAATGTCGGTGGATTAGATGACAAAGCTTATGTCGAGCGGAAACTTGCTGAAGGAAAAGAGATGCTCGAATCCATTGACGCATGGGAGCAAGAAGTGTTACAAGTTGTGCGTGCAAAGGTCTAGGACATGTTGCTAAAAGTGACCAATATTATTGTTAGGCGTTTCCCATTAGGGAGATTGGTATTTAGTATAGCGGAATTCCGCTTAAGTTCATTTTGAGAGAATAAAGCAATTTACTATGAGATTGTTGGCATTTCTATTGTTCGGTTTCCTTTGTTCTACAACTCTTTTTGCGCAGTATGGAGACTGCCCCACTGAAGGAGACAATATCATCTTCCTCAATAACTACGAGGAAATTCGCACCTGGCAAGACGATGAATGGTTTCTAACTGGAAAAGATACCCTGATCTACAACGAGAATTACTCCTTAGCTTCAAGAGTCGGCCAGTATTGGAACTCGGAATTTGAACAGTTTGTCAACAGTTACAGAACTTTCTTTGAGTACAATGAAGCGGGACAACAAGAAGTTTATCGCTATCAATCCTGGAACGGAGCAATTTGGACAGAATTCCTTCGCTCCGAATCTGATTATAATGAGGAAGGGCAGTTGATCGAACAAAGGGATTTTTCTTACAGTCCAGCTGAAGATGAACTAATACTCTCGAAACGAAAATTCGACTATATCTACGATGATTCTGGAAATTTATCAGAACATAAAGTGGAGGAAGCTATAGATGGTGAGTTGCAATGGACCGAAAAAATCGTTTTGAGCTTGTACCATGAATCTGGGGCTTTTGGACAGCAATGGACTTATTCGTATGAAGATGGTGAGTGGATTGGAAAACTTAGATCTTCCAGAGTATTCAATAGTTTTGGTCAGCTCAATAATTGGACGACTTATGAAATCATCAATGGTGAGGAGGTCACAAGTCTTGCTAATCTGTACTTCTACGATGACGAACAACAGCTTAACTACGTAATCAACCAGTCATATGGTAATGGTGAAGTTGCTGCCATTCGCAAAAGCAACTATTTATTTGATACCTGTTCCAATCTGGTATTTCTGACTCATCAAGTGCTGGATTTTGCCACTGGTGAATATCTGGACGAGCGTCGGCAGCAGCTGTTTTACACTGGCGTTGATGGATTCGGGGTGTCGATCCCGGAAGTAGATCAAAGCAGAATTTCTATCTATCCACAGCCCGCAAAAGGCTTATTATTTGTTCAAGGATTATTGCCTTCAGGCGGAACACAATATATGCTAAGCAGTCTGGATGGAAAAGTGCTTAGTCAGGGAACTTGTTCCATGGACGCAGGTTCTACAAGTATTTCGATTGATGGGCTGGTTCCCGGACTCTACATACTGAGCATCAGCTCTGAATTCGAGAGCTTTGTCAAGATGATCTCAGTCAAATAAGATCCGGAAGAAGAGTTTAGCTGCTATAATCCGGAGACAATCGCCAGGATTCCAACAATAGCGCAATAAGCAGCAAAATAGATGATCCTCCCTTCCTTCACGAGTTTCAACATAAGGTTGCAGGCCAGGAGGCCGGAGAGAAAAGCAGCCAGAAAGCCAGCAATCATCACTGAAGGGCTCAGCGAAGAGGCAAAGCCTGTTTCAGCCATGTCTTTCATTTCCACAAGATTCGCTCCTATGATAGGGGCAAGTACCATGAGAAATGAAAACTTAGCGGCTTTTTCTCTGGAAACACCTAGCGCAAGCGCGGTGCTGATCGTTGCACCTGATCGGCTTATTCCGGGTAATACTGCTATGGCCTGAGAAAGTCCAATTAGCACGGAATCAAGGAAGCTGACTTCTCTGCCGGGAGTCTTTTCGAATCTTGTCAGAAGCAGTAATGCTGCTGTAAAAAGCAAGCAACAGCCAACCAGTACTATATTCCCCGCAAAGAAAGACTCAAGTTGATCTTTCCATAACAAGCCAACCATTCCAATAGGTATCATGGAAAGAAATAATTTAACAATGTAAGCGGTTTCTTCAGTGTACTTGAAAGTAAAAAGGGCCTTGAACAAGTCAAAAATATCCCGCCAAAAGATGATTACAATACTTAGTACCGTTGCGCCATGTACGAGCACTGAAAAGGTAAGGTCTTCGGTTGTTTGGATATTGAGCAGGTATTTTCCAAGCTCGATATGGCCACTACTGCTTACAGGCAAAAACTCGGTTAGGCCTTGCAGTATGCCCAGCAAAATTGCCTGGATTATTGACATCGACTCTTATGCTTTATCTCTGTCAATGGTGCTGGCCAACAGATCCTCTTCCTTGTGATCAGCCTTTGCCTGCTTGCCGCCCCAAAAGATAGCCACCACTTGAGTCGCCAGTCCAAGCAAAACCAACATCGGTGCCAGTACTGTATTTCTGAAACCGTACAAGGTATCCACAGGATATTCCATCGGATTGCTAGCTCCACCACCAATCATCATTATGTAGCCGAGTGCCATGATACAACAGCCTACGATCATTATCAGGTAGTTCTGCTTTTTTAGCAGGAAATGATGCTTATATTGATTTTTCATATTGTATTCAGAAGTTAATGGCAAAGGGAATTAGTACAAATCGTCCAATTCGCTTTTTAAGTATTTCAGCACAGCGGATCTGGTACTTAGAAATGAAATCAGTATTCCTGTGAGCATAATCCCAACACAAACCGCCACAAAGTTACGTTTAGTTTGCAGCTTGGCCAATTCAGGCATATTGTTCTGCAGGAAATACAGCAGTAATACTAAACAAAAAACCGCAAGCAAACCACTGACAAGACCATTAATCAAGCTGCGGCGCATGAATGGTCTGGTTACTTTGGCTCTGGTGGCTCCGACCATTTGCATGCTCTTGATCAGAAAGCGATCTGAGAACATGGCCAATCTGATCGTATTGTCAATTAGTGTAAATGCCATGAAGAGGAATAAAGCAGATATCAAGAGAAGAATCAGACTGAGTTTGCGAACGTTGGCGTTTACGAGGTCGACCAGTCCTTCTTGATAAAAGACCTCCTTAACCTCCTTTTTGGCCAATAATTCTCTTTCAATCCAGGTTATACTGTCAGAATTCGCATAAGAGGATTTCATAAAGATGCTCAAGGAAGCGAAGAGCGGGTTTTCGCCCAGAATCTCAAGAAAATCCTCATCAAATTCTTCGGCAAAACGCTTAGCGGCTTGATCTTTAGAAGTGTAATTTGACGATTTAACATAAGCCTTACTTTCCACTGACTTGATGAACTTCTCCAGCTCCTTATCTTTTACATCGTCCTCTAGAATCAAGGTAAACTCCAGGTTTTCACGAAAATGGGTAGTCAATGAGTTGGCCTGACTGATGATCAATCCAATCATGCCCAAAATGAACAATACCAGTGTTATGCTGATTATGGAATAAAAGTAGGAAGGTCTGGACTTTTTGGTTTCGCTCATTTCGAATTACTATGGGCCTTACAATCAGGGCAAAACTACGGATTTAGGAGCCAAAAATAACATGACAACCTGCAATGTCATAGAATTTAAATCGTGCTGTTTTATGGTCCTATACTCCCTTCTACACCTGACCCCACAATTGGCTCACGCAATTATACAGAAAAATTTCGCCATGCAAATTGGAGGCAAAAGGTTCGCTAGTTCCCGCCGCTTAGTCTGCAAACTTACAAGCCTGCGTAATCGGCACTGTTCGCCTTTGCGAGAGTGCTTGTTTGTCTTGCATTCACTAAGATAAAATTTCAGGTCTCGTAAATTTGTGCGTCCGCCAAGATCGGATATGCGCCTTAACACAAAACTATTCACCCAAAATGAGAAACTTATACACCCTTTTTCTTGCCTGCACTTTGTTAATACTTTGCTCCGCCAAAGTTCAAGCCCAATTGGGCCTGGAACTCATGGGTAATATAGATTTTGCGAACAATCAAGAGGTTAGCGATATCTGGGCCTATGCCGACCCCTTTGGTAATGAATATGCAATAGTCGGAGCCCAGGCTGGAACCTACATACTTGATGTAACGGACCCTACAAGTCCGGAAGAACTGCATTTTATCCCGGGGGTAAACACTACCTGGAGAGATATGAAGGTTTGGGGGCAATTCGCTTATGTGATCAACGAAAATGAGAATGAGCAAAACAGCAACGGATTAACGATCATTGACTTGAGCGAGTTGCCTACTGATATTGAGGTGCATACCTACAATGGCTCCGGAAGCGTGATATGGAATTCTGCCCACAATATCTTCATGGACGAAAATGGATTCGCCTACATATTTGGTGCAGATTATGGAGAAGGTGGAGCGATCATCCTGGATGTCAAAGAGAATTTCACAGAACCACCTGTTGTAGGGGTCTACGATGAAGAATATATACATGATGGCTACGTAAGAGGGGACACACTATGGGCAGGTGAAGTATACGCCGGCAATCTTACTGTAATTGATGTGCGGGTGAAAGCTTCACCTGTTGTCTTAAGTTCTATTGAAACACCTGGGAGTTTTACCCATAACTGTTGGCTTGACGACGCAGGAGACTATATCTACACGACAGATGAAGTAAGCAGCGGCTTTGTAGCTGCATACGATGTTAGGGATATTTACGACATGAAGCTTGTAGATAAGATTCAATCTGATCCGGGACTTGGATCTGTTCCACACAATGCCTTTGTGTTAGACAATTGGTTATTGACTTCATGGTATCGAGATGGAGTAATCGTACATGATGCCACCTATCCTGACAATCTGGTAGAAGTGGGGTATTTTGATACGAGTCCTGGCGTTGCCGGTGATGGCTTCAGTGGGACCTGGGGTGTATATCCTTACCTTCCTTCCGGCAATATTCTTATTTCAGATATGCAAGCCGGGCTTAGCGTATTTGCTCCAACCTATAAAAGAGCCTGTTATCTGGAAGGTACCGTAGTTAGTGCTCAGGATGGTGTTCCAATTTCTTCTGCTGAAATACAGATTGTGTCTGATGATCAAACAGAGAGATCTAATCTTTTTGGAGCTTTTAAAACAGGAATTGCGCTCGCTGGAACTTACTCCGTATCCTTTTCCAAACCTGGCTTTGAACCCAAGACAGTGGAAGGTATTGAGCTAGAGCATGGAGAGATCACCAATATCGAAGTTGAGCTAGAACCACTTCCAAATTTTGTGCTGAACGGAAAGGTGATAAGTGACTCAGGGGATAACGTGGAAGATGCTGTTGTATACTTTGTAAATGGTGAAATCGTGCGGGAAGCCACCACCAATGTGCTCGGCAATTACGAACTATCTACTTTCGTGTCTGGCACCTACGATATTATGGTGGGTAAATGGGGCTATGTAACTCGTGAAATCCTGGCTGAAGATCTGATTTCAGGCGAGGAGGACTTTGTGATTGAACTGCAAGAAGGTTATTACGATGATTTTGTGCTCGATTTTGGATGGTCGGTATCTGGTGATGCTGTTGCCGGAATCTGGGAACGTGCAGTACCTTCAGGAACGTTCTATGGCAACAATTTCTCCAATGCCAATGTAGATGTCGAAGGGGATCTGGGAGACTTTGCCATGGTGACAGGAAATCAGGCCAGTGGACAAAATGCAGGCGGAGATGATGTGGATGATGGAGTCACCATACTGACTTCTCCAGTCTTCGATCTTAGCAACTACAATAGCCCTAAGCTGACATTTCATCGTTGGTTTTTTAACAATGGAGGAGTTGCGGGCAGTGGCGATCCGAACGACTTTTTAACCGTTCGTATTGAAAACGGTATCACCTCACAGGTACTGGATATAGCAGGACCAAATGATCCGATGTTGAGTCAGTGGTCAGAAAGGGAGTTTTATCTGAAGGAGGAAATCGAACTGACAGAAAACATGGTTCTTGTCTTTGAAACAGGTGATGAGGCTGATACCGGGCATCTGGTAGAAGCCGGTGTTGACTTCGTGCAAATAATCGAGGACGATCCCTGGCCGGTTACTGTAGAGGAAGAATTACTTGACCAGGATATTGTTGTTTCGCCCAATCCGACATCTGATTTTGTCCATGTTTCTCAGGAAAATCGCTTTGCAAATGGAACATTCTTCCGACTGTTCAACTCAATGGGGCACTTAGTACTTCAAAAACGTCTAAATCAAGCTAGCACAAAAGTACGTGTTGGGCATCTACCACAAGGATTGTATTGCTACCAGGTTGCTGATAGGCAAGGACAGCTGCAGGCCGGAAGGTTGATGATCCGTTAGAATCGAACGCGAGTTTCTACATTCGTTGGGCAGAATCACTTTCCTTGTGAAAACCAACAGACGGAATAGGCAGCGGGAGCTGGTGCAATTATGGCGCCACATCCCGCTGCCTTTTTCATTTTGGCTAAGGCAGAGTTCTTATATTTGCCGCCATGAGGGAGCAGCTTGCTATCATCATTCCAGTATTTAACGAACAAGAAAACATTCGACCTCTAGCAGAACGAATCAGCCTGGTCATGCTAAATGAATTGCCTATGCTCGATTGGCAGGTCTTCTTCGTTGATGATGGAAGCAGCGATCACAGCATAGCAAGAATAGAGGAGTTGCACCGCTCTAATCCCAATTTTAAGCTAGTGGCGCTCAGCCGAAATTTTGGTCACCATCAAGCAATATCGGCGGGTCTGCAACAAGCAAATGGGGAATATTTCCTGCTAATGGATGGAGATCAGCAGGATCCTCCCGAGGAAATTCCAAAATTGTTTCATGAGCTTCAAAAGGGCTTTGACATTGTTCATGGGATTCGCGCAAAACGCCATGTCAGTTCCATTCGCAGTGCCCTGGGAAGCCTCTTTTGGTGGATCATTCGAAAGGCCTCAGGCTTACCCATTCCAGGCAATCAATCCATTCTTCGAATCTTCAGAAAACCGGTCTGGGAAGCCGTGCGGCAATGGAGAGGGGAGCATAAATTCTATGCAGGCATCTTTGCCTACGTTGGCTTTACACAGACAGCAGTGGAAATCAATCGAGATCCCAGAGCGTATGGAGAAACCAAATACACGGCAGGCAAACTCTTTCGCCTTACCCACACTGCCTTTACCGCTTTTGGTGACCGAATTCCATCCTACATTTTCAGACTGGGAGGTTTTACCCTATTGCTTTCGCTCTTGAGTTTGTTGCTGCCATTTATCACCTCCCTTCAGTTTGCAACCGCAATGCTACTTTTCTGGTCTGGACTAATGACCAGTTTCCTGATCTGGGCGATTGCGCTGCTGGCGAGATATCGCTTCCATCAAAAGCTTCAGGGCTCTGGCCGTCCGGAATTTATCATAGGTCGAACCCTGGGTCTTTAGACCAATTGAGTGCTCATAAAATGTTACAGAAAACCGTCGTCATACTGCAACCTTCCTACCTTCCCTGGCTAGGCTATTTCGATCAACTCTCGAGATCCGACACCTTTGTGTTTCTCGATGATGTGCAGTATACCAGGCGAGACTGGCGAAATCGCAACTACATCAAAGGAATTGGCGGCGAAAAGACCCTCTTATCAGTCCCTGTCAAGAGCAAAGGAAGGTACCATGCAAAGATCAAGGACATAGAAATATCCTACGACCGGCCATGGCAACGCAGGCATAAGGAACTGATTCTCGAAAGCTATTATCATTGTCCCTACTTCTTCGATTTCTATGAGGCCATCTGGCAACAGTTTCACAAGCCCTACCGATTCCTCAGTGAATTAGACATGGATCAAGTGAGCATGTTTGTAAAGATGTTGAAAATTGAGAATACCGAAATTCTGCGTAGCTCTGACTTAGAGGTTCGCTCCACTGACGCTACTGGGCGCCTTGTAGAGATCTGTCAATCCCTGGAAGCTACTGATTATCTAACGGGTGCGAGTGCTGTCAATTACATAAACGCGAAGGCTTTCGAGGAAAAAGGTATCAAGCTTCATTTTCAGCAATATCAGCATCCACAATATCCGCAGCAGGGAGCGACATTTATGCCTTACCTTAGCATTGTTGATCTCTTGTTTAATTGTGGTCCGGAGTCTTTGTCCATACTACGAAGTGGTCATTCAGCATAAAACTTTTCGCAATGAAAGTAGCCTTCTACAAACACAACCTGAACGAAGTGGACAAAGCTGCCTGTATGGAAGTGTTGAACTCCATGTTTCTGACTACGGGAAGCGTGGTCGAAGAATTCGAGCGCCGCTTTGCGGAATTGATGGGAAGTCCATTTGCCATTGGGACTAATTCTTGTACCAACAGTCTGTTTCTCTGCCTCAAATATTTTGATATTGGTCAGGGACACGAAGTCATCACCACGGCAATGAGCTTTTTAGGTACCAGTCATGCCATAGAACGAACAGGTGCAAAGCCAGTATATGTTGATGTTGAATCGGAAACCGGCAACATCGATCTGTCTTTGATTGAGTCTGCTATCACCCCTTACACCAAGGCCATCATCCCTGTGCATCTCTATGGGCAAATGATCGACATGAAGCAGTTGAAACGCATAGCCGATCGGCATGGTCTGGCCATTATTGAAGATGCCTGTCATGCCATTGAAAGTGAGCGTGATGGCTATCGCCCTGGTATGTTTTCTGATGCAGCCTGTTTCAGTTTTTACGCTACCAAAAACATGACCGCAGGTGAAGGAGGGGCCATCATTTGCAAGCAGCAGCGGATGTATGAATGGCTCTCAAAAGCACGTATCCAGGGAGTCAACAAACATGCTGCGCAAAGACATGGCAAGCGGTATCAGCACTATGAATTGGATTTCCTTGGTTACAAGTTTAATATGAGTAATATTCAAGCAGCTTTACTTGTAAATCAGATGGATAGGTTGGCTAAGTATCTGGACATAAAGCAAAAGATATCAGCCAGGTACGAGCAGGCATTTACACAAACACAGGGTGTTGACTTTCCAATTGCTCTTCCCGAAACAAAGCATGCAAGACACATCTTTACCATCTGGGTTAATCCTGCAATTCGGGATACAGTATTGGATGAGTTGCAGACCCGAGATGTAGGTGTAGCGGTAAATTACAGAGCGACTCACCTATACCGTTACTACAGGGAAAAATATCAATTCCGGAGGGGACAATTGCCCGTAACGGAGCGAATCGGGGATAGCACGATTACGCTGCCACTATATTCCCAACTGCTGGATGAGGAAGTCGATTATGTGATTGAGGCGGTGCGGGAGTCGGTGAAATCGGCCAGGGAGTTGGTTTAGGGACAGTTATTGAATCTCTGTCCCTCAGTGTATTAGCTTGCGGATAACCCAAAAGAATGTCAGCCTCACCTCCCTCGCCCTCAATTTGATTCCGATAATCATTGTAAACAATAACAATTATTAGGAGCGAAAAGTCATTCCAGCGCGTTGCCGGTCTCCCAGCTATCCATTCCAATGGAGGCACCGCTCAGCTGCTTCGCTGCATCCACATCATTGTCTTGCTAATGCAGCCAATGCTGTGGAGCGACTCAGCGGCTGAGCGGCGCCTCCATTTCCATTTCTATCTGGGCTATTCTGCAGCAGATGTCGTTCGTGGCGAGTGGTGATAAAGGCCTTTGCTGAATCAGAGATTTTCTTGGTCGAAGCGAGTTGGGTTAAAGAACCGATCGACGGTAGAGAGGCGAGAAACGGAAGAGAGAGGAGTATGTGTACAGGCTTCGGACTTGTGTGTTGGAACCCAAAACCCAAAACCAAAAACCCAAAACCCAAAACCAAAACCCAAAACCCAAAACCCAAAACTATACCCTCGTGCGAAATCAGGTTCAAAATAGCCCCGGGCGACGAGGAAATGCAGCTGCCGTATGCCGTGGTGACTGCCTTGCCGGAGGGGCTCGACGATAGGAGAGACCCTCAGGCAAGAGCAGGAACAGGCATACGGTAGTTGCATTGGAACAGAGCACGGGCAAGCCGTTTCCGCGCTGGGATTTGTTTCGCTCCTAAACAATTACTATTTGTTCATCTGGGAGCAGCTCTTTGTTTTGTAGCCGTAATAGCAATTGGCAAACTGCGGCAACATCTTTTTCGCAGTAACGCACAATGCGGGGAAGGTCCTCTTCTAGCCAGTAAACACCAGCCACTTCGCTGCCATCGATGTCGTCTTTGGGGCTAGGAATGCCGAGTAGGTGAGTTAGCAGTTTGAGTGAGACGAAGCTTTTGCGATCGCCAAATTTCCATAATTCCATCGTGTCCATGTAGGGTACTTCCCAAGGTTTCTTACCGCCGACGTCCAGGGAGCGGGGCAATTCCAAACCATGGATTACGGCACGACGGCAAATCCAGGGGATATCGAATTCTTTGATATTGTGACCGCAAATCTTGTAGGTTGGGCTATTGAGCACCTTGCTCATGGTACTGAAAAAATCTTGCAAAAGTGCTTTTTCATCATCGCCGGCAAAGGACTTGAGGCGAATTTTTGTGCCGCTATTGGCAAAGATTCCAACCGTGATGCAAATGATCTTGCCGTATTCAGCGAAGATGCCTGCTTTGTCAAAATAGAGTTCGTCGGCAGAGCTGTCCGGAATTTTCATTCGTTCCGCTTTCTTGGCCCAATTCTCCTGCATCACAGCATCCAGCTCAGCAAATGAGGCATGGCCAGGAACAGTTTCAATGTCCAGACAAACGACCGTCGACAGGTCAAGGTTTTTAAGCATATTAAATTTTCTTTAGGTTGATGAATAGTTCATTGCCAGCTCTGGGAGGGATGCTATTGTGGCAATCATCGAATACCGTAAAGGTAAATAAATTAGAGAAATAGGTTTTGTATTCTTCTTTGGTTCCTCCGTATGGAGGGCGATCTTCGTACATTGGTGCATCGAATAGCAGGCCTACAAGTCGGCCCCCGGCTCTTAGTAATTTGTGCATTTGCTTTGCATATGCTGCGCGCATCGAAGGATCAATGGCGCAAAAGAAGGTTTGCTCGAATATGAGATCGTAGTTGCCCTGATGTTTGAAGAAATCCTCCTGGATCAGCTGCTGCTTTGGGAAATCCGGGAAGCGTTTCGCAAAGTCCTCAAGAGGGGCTTCGGCCCAGTCTAAAAGATGGACTTTTGTGAAGCCCTGCTCAAAGAGATATGCGGCTTCGTGTGCATTTCCGCATCCGGGTATTAGTATGTTCAAACGCTTGTTTGTCAGTTGGTCTACATATTCCTTGATTGGTGTACTTATATGACCAATGTCCCATCCGGTCTTGTTTGAATGGTATCTCTCGTTCCAAAATTCACTATCTAGTTGAGACATAATTAATTAAATGTTACTAATTGGATAATTGCGGCAATCCTCCTATCTTGTCCAAAATTGAACGGCATGATTTTGGCGCGAAAATTGACGCTAAGGATTTGAGCTTCAACCGAGTTGATAATTTTCCCAAATTTGTAGCTTTGCCAGTGCTAAAAAGCAAAGCTAGACAATTGCGCTGTGAAAGCCCTGCTTTTTCAACTTTGTTAGGCCAAATTGTTGGTTGTAAACACAATTTAGATTATTAATGTTGGTGCTATGAGTGAAGAAAATGGTTCTGGAAAAAAGATCTTCTACATCATTTTGATTCTGCTTCTGCTGGGAATAAACGCCTTTCTTATTTGGAAGAACAGATCAGAAAAGAAGAAGTTTGCTGCGGAGACTGCACAATTGAGAGGCAGTTTGGAGGCAGAGCGTGATCAGGTGAAGGTGGAGCTCAATGATGCGGTAGAAGTGATCGAACAATTGAAGCAAGAAAATACCGGCCTGGCTGAGCAGCTTACCGAAATCGAACTCAAGATGGATGAGCAAAAGAGCGAGATTAATCGTCTATTGAGCAAGAAGAATGTAGGCCGGAAGGAACTGAGCGAAGCTCGGAAACTGATAGAAGTACTTCGTGGTACTTCCGAATCTTATCGCCAGCAGATTGAAGCCTTACAGGCTGAGAATATGAGACTTCGAGACACCATTCTTTATAAAGAAACGGTGACTCAGAAGGTATACGCTTTGAAGGACAGCGTGGAAACGGAATACTTCGCACAGCAGGCGGAAAAGGAAACACTGGAAATGGATAAGCAGCAATTGGAGGCCACTGTGGCCACTGGTTCGGTCTTGAATGCAAGCGCGGTGAAGGCCAGTGGTATTCGCTTCAAAAAGAATGGCAAAGAGGTCAATGAAGACAATTATAAAAAAGTAGAGAAGGTAAAGGTCTGTTTTGATATTATGGAAAACAGAATTGCGACAAGCGGTCCTAAGGATATCCTTTTGAGAATTATTAGCCCGGAAGGCTCTACCCTTGCTGTTGAGTCTCTAGGCTCAGGAACCTTTACTTATGCCAAGACTGGTGAAGACCGTCAATACAGTACCAAGGCTACTATCGATTACAACAATTCTCAGGATCGCTACTGTATGTTTTGGGAACAGAACTTCCCTTTTGTAGAAGGCACTTACAATACAGAGATATACCACGAGGGATATATCATTGGAGAGGGTGACTTCAGTTTCAAAAAGGGATTGTTTTAAAACCAATTGTTTGGCAAAAGTAATTTCTGGCTGATCCTAAACCCATGACTTATGGCCTACAGTGAATTGCTTGCTGATCGGCTTCGACGTGTGCTGCAAGAGCGAAAGGTAGCTTTCGAAGAAAAGAAAATGATGGGTGGATTGGCCTTGATGGTCAACAACAAAATGTGTGTTGGTGTCCTTGGAGAAAAGATGACCGCCCGGGTGGGAAAAGATCAATATGCCGAAGCTATTAAACTGCCGGGCTGTTCCGTTATGGATTTTACAGGAAGGCCAATGAAAGGCTTTGTGTATCTAGATGGAGAAGGCATTGACAATGATGCCTCGCTGGAATCCTGGGTTTTGCGATGTCTGGACTTCAATAAGCAACTGCTGGAAGAAGAGCGGCTTAAGGCAGAACGAAAGCAAGCCCGCGAGGCGGCCAGGAAAAAGAAGAATAAATAGGCAGGCTACCAGGGCACTTGCCATTATTTTCGTCAGAGACTACTGAAAGATCAGCTTACTGTTTGCCATTGGAAGGCCATTCTGCTTGACCATCACTTGATAGATTCCGGCTGACAAATCTCCTCGATCGATATACAAAGAACTGCCAGATTCAGCTTTGTATTCTAATACCAGCTGTCCCAGTTGATTCCGAACCTGAACGTCCATCAAGCCGAGATTTCCATTTGGAAGTTCTAGCATTGTTCCATCCAGCGCAGGGTTCGGGCTGAAGAGCAATTTGTCCTGCTTTGCCTCCTGAATGCTGATTGGCAGATTGTCGCAATCGCTTTCAGCTCCTCCAATTCGGAAGAAGAGATTGTCAAAATAGCTATCGTTGTCCAGACCATTGATCCTTGTGCCATGCAGGAGTACTTCAACTTTACGGGTTCCTGCGAGAATCGGACCGGAAGACTCAACAAGAGTCCAGGAGGAATTGGTGCTGGATATCGCCTCTGTGATTCCGATTAATTGCTCTTCTGCATCCCAAAATCTAAGCATCATATCTGGAATGTCAGATCCATTGAAATTGGATAGGTAGCCTCCGTAACTCACTATGAAGTTGCCTGCATCGATTTGGTCAGCGTATTGGGAGAGGTCCACAAACTGCGAAGCCTCACCAAATGCGGCATCGTTGCAGATACCGCCGACAGCGAAATAGTAATCTCCCTGATAGGGACTGATGCCATCACATTCTCCATCTGTCAAAATCTCAATACTGCCTTCCAGCGCCTGCCAGCCGATTTCTCCATCCTCAGCACCTGGATTTTGCAACAGGTTTGTGTTATTACTTGCTGTAGTGCTAAAGCTCGCTGGTTCAGACCAGTCGCTCCAATTTAGTTGCCTGTCGCGATAGCGAACTCTCCAGCAATAGTCCTGCCCTGCTTCCAGACCCTGAATCTTTTCGTCAGTTAGATCATCTCCTGCCTGAGTATCTTCATTGAAGAACCAGTTTTCATGTTGCTTCCAGGATTCTGCCACGGGGGAGCTGAAATCCGTACAATCAGTAGATACCTGCCATTGTGCTGCACCATGTTCAGAAGAAATCCCAGTGCTGAAACCATTAGCAGTAAGTATTACACAATCGATGGGAACTTCCTGATTGATCGGGTATAAGCTGTTTGGAGTTGTAGGCTTGTTAAGCTCCTTAGTAACGGTGATTACGTCGGTGATTTCATTGTCTCTGGGCGTATCTTCATTTCCCCGACTTACTCTGCGCAGGGTGAATTTTGGATCATCTCCCGCTTCTACATCCACTTCCACAAAGCCCCACTCATCCTGTGATTTTGAGAACATGTCGTAATCGGCCTGTTGGAATTCTCCCCAGCGATCGATGGACCCGCCTGCAGTGGCTACATTTACCCAAAGATGTTTGTGGTCTTGAGATTGGCCACGGGAGTAACCATGCGTATGCCCAAAGAAGTGAATGCTCGGCTTGCCGCATTGCTCTGTAAAATTTTCCAAACGTTCGATTACCAAACCAGTGAAGTCAGTTTCCCCTGGCACCCATAGCTCAGATTTGTGTGGATGGTGAAGCTCTGCAAATACAAAATCGATATCAGGATTCTCACATGTGTCGTCTAAAACCGTTTGCAGCCAATCTATTTGCTCTTCGGTATTGAAAGGAAAATTACTATCAAGGCCAATGAAGCGAGTGTTCGAATAATCCTTATGCCAGCAATGCTCTTCTAATCCTTCAGGGCCGTTGTCAGGTAGGTGAAAGTAGCTAAAATAGAAGCCGGTGTTGATTTCATGGTTTCCGAGCACCGGATAGAAAGGCACACCTGTAAACAGCGGATGAGCTGGATCAAAAAAGTCGCTTTTCCAGGAGCCATAATCTAGACCATTTACTACAAGATCTCCGGGAATGAGCACCAGCCCGATTTGATCAGAGGTGCCTCCGCCATATTGCTCTGAGAGATATCTTACCACCCCTTCTTGCACTACTTCTGAAAACTTGTTAGGATTGGAATTGTCTTTTTGCATATCGCTCATCGCGACGAATCGAAAATCCTGTTCATCCGTCGCAAAAGGCGGTGTCTTGAAAACAAAGGGACCGGCTTGGGCTGGGCCAGACTTTACTCGATAATAGTAGGTTGTAAATCTCTCTAGACCCGTCAGTTGTACCTCATGTACAAAGTGGCCATCCCAAATCTCTTCGGAGCTGCCTGTAGCAGTATTTTCCATGGCTGTCGTACTACCATATTCTACCACACTTTCTGCCGCAGCGTCCGTTTCCCACATTATTCGGATCGAATTAGGATTTGCATCCTGCAAGTACGGATCAACGGAGATATTTTGTGCAAGGATTTGTAGGGAAATACAAAGAAGAAGAAAGAGGTTGACTTGGATTTTCATCGCGGGTTTGAATTGGGTGAGCGAATGCACTAGCGCTGAAGTTAAAGAAATCAGCCTGCATTTTTGTGTTCAGGTGTTTTCAAAAAAGCAAAAATGCTTTTTCTGCGCCACTTTCAGAGCTACCTTGCCCAACCTAAATAGGTGTCAATTCGTTACCTTTACCAGTGAAACACCCACTCTCACTAATCAAGAACGTATGAAAAACCTATTGATCCTTTGTTGTGCTTTTTTTATGTGCTGTTCCTCCCTGTATACCATGGCCCAGGAACGAGCTATTGAAGCTTCTACAGAGGAAGTAAATAAAGAATTGCAGGAGCAGCCTTCGTCCCTCGAAATGGCCCCTTCAGGCCCATTTCCAAATGCAGCTGCGGAGCCACCACCACCTCCTCCTCCGCCGCCACCAATGCCGGAGTCTTCGCCTGAAGATGTCTCGCCTCCAGCTCCACAGTCACTAAAAGAGCGGGCGCCGGAGTCAAGTCCTGATGCTGCTCCAGATATGCTAAAAGAGGCAGTTTCGGACACAAAGGCAAAGAAGGTGGAAAAGCCAGAGGAATCTGGGGCCTATGCGGTGATCCACGTAAAGCCGGTTACGATGAACATGAGTCAGGGATCTCACGATGGATTCAAAGTCGAAATGCCCTATGCTTCTGATCGGGACGTCTCCAAATCCTGGAAGAAAGTGATGAAGAAAGCGGGAACCAAGCCTTCTGGGATTAAAGGACATAGAGGTGAAGACCTGTCTGATAACGCCGAGATTAGCAGTCTGCATGCGGATACGATCGATTTCTATACCATCATTGGAAAGGGGAACCGTGGCGCCTCGATAACGCTGTTTGCGAATACTGCAGAGGGTTATGTTTCGCAACACAGCGCTGTGGAATTGAAAGAACCCTTTGAAAAATTCCTCTACAACTTTGCTGTAGAGCAATCAGGAGCTGGTTTGGACAATGCTATTGGAGCCTCTGAAAAAGATATGGACAAACTGCAGAAGGAAGGAGAAAAGCTGATGGATCGTCAGGCAAAGCTTAAAGGCAATATCAAAGAGAATGAAAAGTCGATCGCGGACCGAGAGAAACAATTGGAGGATAAGCAAAAGGAGCTAGAAGGATTGTATGCAGATCGTACAGCCACCGAGGCATTGGTCCATACACAATCGTACCTTGTCGAAGTGCTTGAATTTTCTGACGAAACCAGGCATGTTGCAGAAAAGGCAAATCTGGAAGAACTGCAGCGGCAGGTTTCCAGCCTCAATGATCAGATTTCTTCGGTAGAAAAGGACATGTCCAAAATGAGAGGCGACAACCAAAAGGATCGCATCAAAATTGTGAAAGACGAAAATGAAGTGGCAGAGAA
This sequence comes from Chitinophagales bacterium, assembly GCA_020629005.1. Classification (GTDB taxonomy): domain Bacteria; phylum Bacteroidota; class Bacteroidia; order Chitinophagales; family UBA2359; genus JAHDDV01. The sequence goes on along the minus strand of JAHDEE010000011.1, from coordinate 19,312 downwards.
TATCTCGGAACAAGCCAGAAAGGAAATACAGATTTTGGCCCAGCGGGAAATAATCTCCCAGCTTAGGCTAAAAAGAAACAATCTTAAATAGCTATCCGGAAACCTTGCTCCGTTTTCAGCTCATTTCCTGCAAATGGAGCAAGGTTCTGCAATCTTAGCTAAACCAGCCCTCCCCATTCATTCGAGCACGAAATTTGTGCTTATAAAGCCTAGAACTATGAAACCAATTAACAGAAAAGAATTTTTGAAACGCGCAGGAGTCGGCTTGATTTCAGGTCCTTTCATTTTGTCCGGACTCGATAAGCTTACTTCGCAATCTCTCCAGGCCTCTCCAAAGCCACCTTTTGATTGCGTGCTTCAGCCAGTGCATACGGGTGGCCCTTTTTATCTCGATCCGGAATATGACCGATTGGATATTTCTGAGGGTAGGCCGGGCTTGCCCTTACAGGTACGTTTCAAGGTACTTGGTGTGCAGAATTGCGAACCGGTGCCAGATGCAGTGGTAAATCTTTGGCATTGTGATCATAGAGGAGTTTACTCTCAATTTTCCACCGCCCAGGGAAATCCCGAAGATGGTACAGATGGTAGCTACTTCAGAGGCTATCGGCAAACAAATCAAGCCGGAGAGTGCGTATTTGAGACCAAATTCCCGGGCTGGTATCCGGGTCGTGCCACTCACTTCCATTTCGACGTACATTTGGGTTTTATGCCAGGCGGGGAAATCGATGGTAGCAAGGATCCAAGTAGCACCTTTCTCTCACAAATGTACGTACCGGATGCATTGAAGACGCTGGTATACACAGAGATTGATGATTATGCGGATTACGGGGACAACCCAGTAGACCTGACTACGGATGGGCTGTTTAACAACGCACAATCTTTGATGATGACTTTCGATTCCAGCGATTATCCTAACAGTCTCACCGCTGATTTTTGTATTGGACTGGATATGTTAGGAACCGGAACCTCGATACAAATAGGAGAGGGAAAGCAGTACTTTGAGCTTGGTCAAAACTTTCCCAATCCATGTAGCTCCACTACAGATATATCCTTTTCGCTAAAGGAATCCGGCATGGTGACCTTATCTGTTTTCAATCCGGCGGGCGAACTGGTGGAGCAATTGGTGCATCGTCAGCTTCGAGCTGGAGAATATAATGTACAGTTTGATCGAAATCAGGCCAAAGATGATCTGCCAGCGGGAAATTACCTCTTCGAAATGACCCTTCGCAATGCAAAGGGCAGGTTCCGGCAGTCGAGAATGATGATGATCATCGATTCTGATTATTGATGCTCGTTATTCCAGATTGCAAGAAATACTGAAATAACAAGCGCGACCCTCGGCCGGAATGATTCCTGGCCCTGGGTAGCCGCTAGCTCTTCTTGTAAAGTAACGCTGATCCCAGACATTATTGATGCTGGCTGAAAAGCCGAGACTTTTCCACGAATAGCTCGCTGAAAGATCTTGAACGCTGTAGCTAGGAATCACTCCTCTTGTAGCATCAGCAACCTGCACTGCATTGGTTGCATCGCTAAAGTGTTCTCCCACAAAAGAGAATTGGTATTCGACAGCCAGCTTGCGAAAAGAAAGATTTAGTCCAAGCTTGGCACTAAGGGGCGGTACCAGCTCAACGTCATTATCCACAATTGAAGATGACCCGTCTAGATACTTTCCCCTGAGAATTGAAAAGTTTGTGAAGACCTTTGGCTGCACATCTGCCCAAGCATTGATTGAATATTCCCCGTAGGATTCCAGGCCAAGTATTCGGGCATCGCCTACATTTGTTCTATAGGCTACTGCCTTTTCTCCTATAGCTGGATCGTCTATGATGAGCTCTGCAATTCCAATTCTGTTGGCATAGTCCAGCAGGAACAAACTGCAATCAAAGCTGATCCGCTCTTTGGCCAGTTTGCCACGCAATCCGAGGTCGACATTGTAGCCTCGCTCATCTTGCATGAGACTGTCAATTATCATGTTTGGATTCACCACTGCGAGGTCGCTAAAGTTAATCGAGCGATAATTTTGAGATGCATTAGCATATGCCTCCAATTGATCGCTCAATTGGTAACTCAATCCCAGACCCAAAAGCAATAGCTGTCTTTGATTCTCCTTCTGGTCTTCAAATCGTTGCTCAAAGACCACTTCACCTCCGGAAATGAATCTTTGCTTGTAATAGCCATCAGAACTAGTCTTGATGATCTCAAATCGAGCACCTGGAGTAATTGAAAGTCTGTCGGAAAGCAAGTACAAATGCTCGAAGAAAAAGGACAGGTTCCTACTTGGGAATTCGTAGGAAGACTTTTCCAGATCCTCGGGATGAAGAAAGCTAAAGTTAGCATCGCTTCCATCGCCGGCATTCCCTTGCTCATTAGTAGTGTACCCTTGGTAGAATCGAGTACCAAGGACCAATGTAGCCATTTTACCAAGCAGCTGGTATCTGGTAATTAGGCGCGTTTCATTGCCAAAGTTTTGGTACTTGCCACGAATCAAATCTCGTTCCCTCATCGGATCTGGACGGTTGATTGGTCCCAGTTCACCCAATGCTTCCCGCTGAGCAGAAAGAAAGAAGCTTCGATTGTTCAGCTTGGTTTTATCGCTCAGCTTCAAATCAAGATGCAGAGCGAATAGATTCCAATTTACCTTAAACCAATTTCTGTTTCGCTTTGATTGTCGAGCCAGTTGCGGAAACTCAAAATCTACCAGCCCTCCGGCTTGCTGAGCAAGGTATTGCATATAGGTGTATTCGGTCTTGAGTGCCAGCCTTTTTCCTATCTGGGTGCCCAAATCAAGATGTGCGTTATGTTGTTCAAAGTCGGAATTGTCCCTCCAGGAATTTCCAGTTTTGTACTGATAGAATCCATTGTAGGACCAGGTTCCCAGACTTCCGCTAAGTCGGTTGAAGCTGGAAAGAAAGCCGTAAGAACCCAGGGTTTGTTCGCTCTCGAATGCAATCTTTTTTTTCGAAGCTTCTTTGAATACAAAGTTGAGCAGCCCGCCGAACTGCGGACCATATTGCAAAGAGGCGGCACCCCGAACAATCTCAATCTTTTTCAATGCCTGAGTGGGAGGGGTGTAATAGCTTTCAGGGTAGCCAAGTGCGTCAGCACTGATGTCATAACCGTTTTGTCGGGTATTGAAATTGGAGGTTCTGACAGGATCTAAACCCCTTGCCCCTATATTTAATTGCAATCCTGCTGCATCACTCTCCCAAATATTCAGTCCGGCTATCGCTTTGTAAACCTGTCTGGCATTATTCGTAGCTTTATTGGCGAGTATACGCTCTATATTGATCACCTCGCTTTTCTTTGCTGCGTAGATAGCAGTGCCTTCTACCTTTCTTAACTTCCTTAACTCTAATTGTTCGTTTTTATCCTCTACTACCACTGTTTCCAGCGTCTCATTCAATGGGTGTAAAACCAAAGTGAGTTGATGATTTTCAGCCCCAGTCAACAAGCTGTCCAAAGTGCTATAACCTTGCTTGAATACGCTAAGTTTTTGCGGTCCCTTTTCTGGATTTCGCAACTCAAAACTTCCCGATTCATCCGTTTCTGTAAGCGTTCCTGTGGGTGCAAGGAACACAGTCGCACCCACAATTGGATGGCCCTCTTCTGCACCAAGCACGGTTCCGGTTATTGTCTGAGCAGAAACGGACAGAGAACAAAGAAACAGCAGCACCGTTATTGCCATTCTTATCCTCATAGCTCGCTTGTTTTATCTCTCGCGAGTATCCATGACTTTGGGTATAAGCTCGCCCTTTCCTTTGCAAGATTCACCTTCGGATCGATCAAACGTCTGCTACTGCGCCCATTGAGAGATACAAAGGCGTCTACCCTCACAATCGGATCGGACATGCCGTGCTTTGTTCGGTACTCCTCGGCTATACGGTGTGCAAACTGTAAGATAAAATCCGGTTGAATGCTCATCTGCTTTTCTTGAAAGTCTGTTAGGTATTGGTTATTTCTGATTTCAGTATGCCGTCCTTGCGCCTTATCACTTACCCGGAATGTGGCATGCCCGGACTTCTCCACCAGCATCACTCTCCAACTGAATCGGTAGCCCTCCTCCGTCCAAAGACAGGAGCCAGGATAGAGCAGATGTCGAAGTGGCATAAGCGTTTGCACAAACAACAAGCAGGCAAAGATAACAGCAATATATTTTCCAGGAACAATACACTGCCTGGGCAAGCGACCCGCAGTGCCTCGAAAGCCAATCTTACTTAGAAAGCACTCATGATACGGAGCAGGAAAGAATACCAGCGTCGACAAGATCATGATCAAGGGAAACAGTCCGATGTTAAAGAACAGCCAGGTAAGCAAGTGGAATACCAGCACAAACACGTAAGCAACTTTTCTCGTACTGGGGATCAATAGCCAACAGGCAATTGAACAATCATAAATTGCTGCAAACCAGCTCGCTATGTAGGCGCTGTATGGCCAGCTCAATAGTGGCCCGATCAGCGGCATTTGGGATCGCTCAGCGAACCAAATGCTTAAAGGTCGTGCGTGAAAGAGCCAGTCGGGACTCAGTTTGGCAAGCCCGGCAAAACTATAAACTATGGCCAGCTGAGCCATCAGGGCCCCGGTCATCCATTGGGGAATTCGATAAAGTCTGATCTCCGGTTTACGCAAAACATCCAGACTAAAACTGGCATTTGCGGGAAGAAAGATCAGCATGAAGCTGAAGATGCAGACCAGATAATAGTGGTTGAGATAGTTGCTCGCATCAATTAACTCCAGGTAGCAGAAAGAGAAGAAAAACCCAATGGCAGCCAGCCGATAGAAAAGACCTAGCATGATCATCACTGAGAAAATGCCGATGAGTGATAGCAACCCATACATGCCCACAGGCGATAGCACAGTTACCCATTCAAAGCCATAATACTTAAAAAAGAAACCAGGTTTGATATACAATTCTTCGATCCAGCCTTCAAAGACAAATCGCACACAAGCGAGGAGCATCAAGGCGCCAAAGCAGATTCGGAATGTGATCAGTGGCGCGATGCCCACTTCACGTCTAATCGCTGTCGCTAGGGTTGTCCACATAAGTAATGGAAACACATAGTACAGACGGCATGTCTGTCTTTAAATGGATCACTTGTTGTGAAATCTCGTTGTAGGTATCGACCACAGAACTGGTGTTGTTCTCAATCGTTTCGGAGAGCGGCTCAGCTAGAGATGCTACTTCTTGAAGGGCTAAATCATATTGATCCAGAATCACAGTCTTCAATGCCTGGTCCCCTTTCTTTGCATTCACATACTCAAGGTATTCTGCCAGTCCCATTCCTTGGCTTCCCAGGCGAGATCTACCCTCAAATTGGTACTTGCTGGCTTTCAAACTTTCTTGCAACAATGCCAGAGAAAGTCCGCTGTGTACGGCCTCTACTCGCTCTGGATAGGTGAACTGTAGGGTCAACTCCCCAGAAGGCAAACCAATCTTCTCAGATTTTATGCGCTCGTATTGCTTGCTCAAGTTATTGATCAATAAGCTAAGTGAAGAGCCGGCAGCTGAACCCGTATTGGTCAGAAAATTATCGCCGTATTCTCCCCGCCAGGCTTGCAAAGTAGCCTCACTTCTCGAGAGCATCAACTCGATAATGCCGAACATGTAAATAGAGAATTGCGAATTGCCTTCAAGCTCTGACAAAACCCATTCAGCATCATTCTTGAACAGTAGATAATCCAAGGCAGGAAATCCTCGCTCATATTGCTCGCTCAAACCAGGGTCGAAATCACCTCCGGCAAGAATAAATTCAATCTGATCCCGGTTTGCAGGGAAATTGTTGCAGCTGCTTCTCAGCTCCTGTTCGTCTGCCGGTCCAAATTGAAAGCCAGCCACCCACTGCCAGGATTTATAAGCTGTCCTAAACTTCTCCTGTACAAGCAGTAAATTTTCCTGATTGCCCATGGCCGAAAGATCATCCATCGCGAGAGATAAGGCCTGCAGATCTTCATGAAAATTCTCGTAATTGGGAATAATCAACTGCTCAACATAATTGGAAAAAAGGGCAACTTGATCGTAGTCAGCTCCGCAGGAATTGACAGGACCATTGTCACTTCCGCAAGAACAAAAGTACAGTCCTGTTAGGGACAGCAAGAAACCGTACAAAAGCTTCGACATCAAAAGTCCGATTTTAGTTCTTCGAATCCGTAATCAGCAGCTAGTTCATCCCGAACCTGCAATAGGTCCTCCTTGCTTGTAGCATAAAGATTCATTTCAGGGAATGAAGCAGCTCCACCTATTGCAGCCAGATAATGTTCAACACGTTGATTGGTGATTCTTTTCGAAGGATTGAATTGAAGACTGTAGATGAATCCGATAGCTTCAGACAAACCGTGGGCCTTCAAAGCCAAATCCTCAAAGTGCTCATAGCTGTCATTTAGGTAGTGCAGCGCACAAGCGACTACAAGTTTTTCCCATTCATGTCGGGCAGTCTCAATGGCTTCGTCCCGATCCCCCAGCAGATTCGCACTAATAGCAGCTCTACCCTTAATCAAGGAATTGTACAAATCCTCTCGGTTTTCCAGTACCGCATTTCTTTTTTCGAGATAAGAACCCCAAAACTGAAGCCCCTCTACATTTGTTGGATAATCTGTAGGCAGTCCCAGATATCCAAAGGCTTCATCCCAATAGTGTTCCATCAAGGTAGCAGAACCTTCTTCCCGATAACTGTTATCAGCACTCATCTTTTCAGCGCCCATATATACGGCTGTGGCCTGATAGTAAAAGCAAGCACCCATCAGGCCCTTTTGAATGATTTGAGCCTGCTCAAGTCCGTTGGCATCCAACAAATAGGTCTTGTCGGGGTTAACCGTGCTTTGTACTCTTCCAGCTTGTCCATTACTCGAAGGAACTGTGCTTTGGCTGGCTTCGGCAATACGATCAAAACAGAAAGCAAAATCATCTCGCACCCCTTCAAAAGTCTTCGACTTCAATTGTTTGGAATCATCGTAGTTTCCACTCCATTGAGCTGCTTCCATGTCGTTACTATACATCGCCTTCAGGCGGTCAGCATCAAGCACAAAACCGTTATTACTTGCCAGACTCATGTAGGCTTTCATCTCATTTAGCATCGAAATACGCTGTAGCTGCCCTGTATAATTGACGTTATCAAAGTTGTAAGTATCAGGAATTACATAGGCATCCTCTTCTTTGGAACATCCGGTCCACACGGCCAGAAATACCAGTGATGTCAGAAGCATTGGGACTAATTTGGCTGACTTCATTTAGCGTTATTTGGATCAATTCTAAATAAGAAGACGCTAATGTACGCCTTATTTAGAAAGATTCTAAATAAGCGCTTCCTTTTCGTCGAACTTCCTTACTTTTAGTTATGAGAAGATGGACTGCAGCTAAATGGAAAGAAAAGGGCAGCTTTGTTAAGGTAGGTGAGCATCAATTGTTTGTCGTCGAACAAGGCACTGGTCCTGAAACCT